>DASYRL010000060.1:0-16664 GCA_036004445.1 bacterium | reverse complement strand
TATAATTTCTTTCAATTCGTGACGACGGGGAATGTAGGAGCGCGCCCTGCGAGAGCGAGCGCCGCCCATCGGGTGCAAGGCGGCGCCGCAGTGGATCTCCGAACCCACCCCTGAGCGATACGCGCGAAATCGCGTCGGGCCCGCCGATACCGGGACAATGAGCCGAGGCCCGTCAACGTCCGACGCGCCTCGGAACCAAGGTGGTACCGCGGATTCCCTTCCGCCCTTGAGGCGGAGGGAATTTGTGTTTCATAGAGAGGTGGCAGGCATGACACAACAGACGACGCTCGGCGTCATCGGCGCCGGCAACATGGCGGATGCTCTCATCAAGGGCATTGGGGTCCGTGGACTGCTGCCGCCCTCGAGCATCTGGGTCACCAATCGATCCAATCGCGCGAGGCTGCAGGCGCTGGGCGCGCGGTATGGCGTCCAGACGACGGCGGCGAAGACCCTGCTGCTCGCCCGCAGCTCGGTGCTCGTGATCGCGGTCAAACCTGCGGATACCCCCACGGTCCTCGATGAGCTGAGGGGGCGTGTAGGAAGGAATCAACTGGTGATCTCCGTGGTGGCTGGGTTTCCGCTCTCGCGGCTTGAGGGGGCGCTGCCGGGCGTCGCGGTGATCCGTGCCATGCCCAACACGTCTGCGGCCGTTCAGGCATCCGCAACGGCGCTGGCCACGGGAACGCACGTCACGGCGGATCAGCTTACGATGGCGGCCGACCTGTTCCGCGCAGTCGGCGATGTGGTGGTGACCGCGGAGGGCGTCCTCGACGTGGTCACTGGGCTATCGGGCAGCGGACCGGCCTACGTGTACTATCTGATCGAAGCGATGATTCATGCCGGCGTCGAACTGGGTTTGTCTGACGAACTCGCGCGCCGGCTGGCGGTTCAAACACTCCACGGCGCAGCCCAGATGCTCGTCACAACGGCGGAAGACCCGGCCGAACTGCGGCGCCGCGTGACGTCGCCGGGAGGAACGACGATGGCGGCGCTTGGGGTGCTGGCCGACCGCGGGTTCTCCACAGCGGTTCGTGATGCCATCGAACGCGCGGCGGCCCGGGCGCGGGAGATGTCCGGGGAACCCGGTCAGGACACCGGCTTGAGCGCGCGGATCGTGACAGAATAGATTTGTCCAGGCACCGCGTCGCCGGCGGCTAGCACCGCGATGGACTCGAATCCGGCGCCGGCGATCGCCGCCGCATACTCCTCAGACGAAACGGCGCCGGCGATGCACGCGGCCCAAGCCGCAGGATCGGCGCGAATGGCATCCGGCAGCGGACCGTGCGACACCATGTCGGAGACCACGAGCCGTCCGCCGGGGCGCAGCACGCGGTAGGCCTCGGCGAACGCGCGGGGCTTGTCTGGCACCAGGTTGATCACGCAGTTGCTGATGATGACGTCGGCTGAGCCATCGGGGAGCGGCAAGTGTTCGATCTCCCCGAGTCTGAACTCCGCGTGACCGAGATCCGCGCGCGCGGCATTGGCCCGGGCCGCCGCGACCATCTCCGGCGTCATGTCCACCCCGATGCTGCGGCCGGATGGACCCACCTCGCGGGCCGCGCGCAGGACGTCCCCGCCCGCCCCGGAGCCGAGATCCACGACGACTTCGCCGGGCCGCAGATCCGCGAGGGCCACCGGCGTGCCGCAGCCCAACGACGGCCCGACGAGGCTCGTCACGGCGGATTGATCGGCAGCCGAATCGGCACCGCAGCAATCTCCGCAGCCGCAGCTTCCCGAGATCAGCGCGTCCCGGTAGTGCTCTCTCACTTTCAGCCTGATGGTGTCTGGAGTGATCATGAGGTCCCTCCCAGATTCAGTTTCATCGTTTGGGCACCGACACAGCAGCAGTCGCCGAACTCCTTGGATGCGCGCACGGCCGAGTCCACGGCGAAATCATCGATCGCCTCAAAGCCCATCCGGCGGAAGAACTCCGCAGCGGTGGTCGTCAGCAGGAACACCCGCTCAATGCCATCCGCGCGGCCCCGCTCGAGCAGGTGGCGGACGAGCGTCCTGGCCAGTCCGCGGCCCTGGTAGTCGGGTCGCACGGCGACGGACCGCAGCAGGGCGCCGCGACCGTACACTTCGAGCCCGGCCGACGCGACAATCGCGCCGCCGTCTTCGGCGACAACAAACCCGCCGAGCTGCTCATCCACCCCCACCGTGGGCAAATCGAACGACGCCAGGAGGGTCTCGATCCCGGGCAGATCGGCAGGTAGTGCGGGTCGGATTCTCTGTTCGACTGACGCGGCCATCGGCTGCTCCTAGACCAGTGACTGGACGTGCTGGGTCAATTCTTTGAGCGCGTCGCGCCGGAGCGCGTAGTAGGCCCACTTGCCGCGGCGCTGCGAGTCAATCAACCCGACATCGCGGAGGATCTTCAGATGATGCGAGACCGTGGGTTGGCCGAGCTCAAACGCTTCCTGAATCTCGCACACGCACAGCGAATCGTGATGCGCGAGGAGCTGGACCATCTTCAACCGCGTCGCGTCACCCAGGGCGTGGAGCGCTGACGCCTGTTGCTCGAGCTGCTCTTCGTTGAATTTTGTCTTGGCGACCGTGCCGGCGCAATCCGGACCGCAGCACCGGCGCAAGATTGGAATGGTTGTGACAGCCATCTGACTCACCCCGGATGGGAATTCGCTGGGGATGAGCATAAGTTATCCATCGAAGTTTGTCAATACGTAGTGCCAGGCACCATGGATTGATGCCCTTCGATGAACGCGCGTTGCCGGCGGACGAGGGAGTTCGCTAACCGCGGACGCGCTTGAAGAACTCGATCTGCCGCTCGCGTTTCAGCGCGGCCGTCCGGCTGCGGAATGCGCCCAGGCGCCGGCGCCGGCCCGTTTTGGGATCCTTCTTGCGGGTGTACAAGACGTACTTGGTACCACGTTTGCGGATGACCATTAGGGCTCTCCTCTCAGCAGCGCCAGCAGGCCGTCGGGATACAGCGGCGCGCCGCCTGAAGCAAAGAAACTCAGCGGCTTCCACGTGGCGATGAAGGGGCCAAACCCGTCTTCATTGCCATCGATGCGCTCCCGGGTATAGATCGACTGGTCGACGAACGCGCCGTCGAACACGAGGACGATTTCGTGGCCCCGCTCGCCCATGTAGGTAAAGACGTTCTCGAGCGCGCCGAGATAGCGCAGGCCGGTGATCTCCGCGCCGATCTCCTCGCGCAGCTCGCGGATAACGGTATCCTGCCCGTACTCGCCGAATTCGATCGCCCCGCCCAACGGCCGGTAGAACGTCTCGCCCTTGACGTCGTCCGTGCCCTCGGCGACGAGGATGTTCTCCCCATCGCGGAAGACGCAGATCGCCAGGGGCCGGATCCCGTCTGCCTTCATAAACGAAGCAACCTCCATCGGATGGAGGTTGCTTCGCCCGCCGTCTGATTCAACTCAGTCCGTATCTTCGAGCCGTTCGAGGATGTCTTCGCGCTTCTGCTGCATCGTCTCGCGGCCACGCTCGTAGGCGGTGCGGAGCCGCTGACCGCTTTCCTCAACGGTCTCCCGGCCTCGGCGTGCCACGTCCTCCGCCTTGTCGCGTACGCGCCCGCCCACGTCGCCCATGGTGTCGCGCAGCCGGTCGGCCATCTCCTCCGCCGACTCGCGCAGCCGGTCGCCCATCTCGTCGGCCTTTCCGCGCAGCCGGTCGCGGGTCTTCTGGCCGGGTTCCGGCGCAAACATGATACCGAGGCCGATACCCACCAGCGTCCCGATCACCAACCCTGCCAGAAAATCAGTCTTCTCAGCCATGCGCGTCCTCCTCCGACCTGATGGGATGCAAATTATTATAGCACCCGCACCCGTGGTGTCTCGGGAAAGGAGAGGTGGGATTAGGCTGACGCGCAGGTGGGGAAAATCATCATGAAAACTCCACTGAGGTGACATCCATCATGTCGCGCACACTGTTTCGGATCGGAATTCTGGTCATGGTCGTTGGAGTGTTGACCGGTGTCGCCATTGCCCAGTACGCGCCCCCGCCGTCTCCGGCGCCGCCGTATCCTCCGGATGTACCGAACCCGCCCGCCCCGTCGCAGCCTTCACAACCGGCGGCGCCCACACCGACGGCTACGAACTACACCATGCTGATTGTCATCGGCGCGGTCGTTCTGGTCGTCGCGCTGGTCGCGATCGTTGCCCTGAGCCGGCGGTCGGACAGGACGCGAACGGTTGTGACCCGGTAGAAAGACGTCTGGAAAGGAGCAGAGCATATGGCACGACGCTATGGGAAGAAAGCCCAGAAAACCGTAGAGAGCGCGATGCGCCGGCGCAAGAAGGGGACCTTGAAGAGCGGACGCAGCGGCAAGAAGGTCACGAGCCGCAAGCAGGCCATCGCGATCGGCTTGTCGGAGGCGCGCAAGAAGGGCGCCAAGGTCCCACCGGCGCCCAAGAAGTCCAAATCTGGCAAGAAGCGCTAACCAGCAGCACCGCATGCATTGCTGAGGGATGTGGCGTTGCCGCATCCCTCGAAGTATGTCTACACCACCCACACAGGGAGGACGCCATGGCCGGAGAACTGCTGGCGCCCCAGCTTCGAGAGTATCTGGAGGGACTGATCCCGCCCCGCCCGGCGGAGATGCAGGCGATGGAGGCGTACGCGCGGGACCGGCGATTCCCGATCGTGGGGCCGGTTGCCGGACAGTTCTGCTACCTGCTGGCGCGTCTGATCAACGCCCGGCGGATCTTCGAGATGGGATCCGGCTACGGCTACTCCACGGCCTGGTTTGCCCGGGCGGTTAGGGAGAACGGCGGCGGAACCGTGTTCCACGTCGTCTGGGACGAGGACCTCTCACGGCGGGCGCGCGGTCACCTGCGGACCCTGGGACTCGACGACGTCGTCGAGTACCGCGTTGCCGAGGCGATCCAGACGCTGCGCGAGACCGAGGGACCGTTCGACCTCATCTTCAACGACATCGACAAGCAGGCGTACCCCGAGTCGCTCCCGATCGTCGCCGACAAACTCCGCCCCGGTGGCGTGCTCATCGTCGACAACATGTTCTGGAACAGCCGGGTCTTCACTCCCGAGGACCGCGATCCGACGACGGAGGGGGTCAGGCAGCTCACCCGGATGATCACGGCTGATCCGGAGTGGATCTCGTCGATCGTCCCGATCCGGGACGGGTTGCTCGTCGCCTACCGCACCTGAGCCGTCCGGCCCGCGCGGCCGCTGCGGCAGGAAGGATTCGATTCACTGGGCGAACCTGCCACCCATGGCGCTCCCCACCGGGACGGTCACCTTTCTCTTCGCCGATATCGAGGGCAGCACGCGCCTGCTCCAACAACTGGGCGACCGCTACGCAGTGGCCCTCGCCGATTATCGGCGTCTGTTTCGTGACGCGGCGGAGGCCCACGGCGGGCAGGAAGTAGACATGCCCGGGGATGCGTGCTTCTTCGCTTTCTCCCGCGCCACCGATGCCGTCGCCGCCGCGGTCGCAGCCCAGATCGCACTGCAGGCGCATCCGTGGCCGGATGGACGGATGCTGCGGGCGCGGATCGGCGTCCACACCGGCGAACCATTCGCCCAGGATCGCAACTACGTCGGCCTGGACGTGCATCGAGCGGCCCGGATCTGCGCCGCCGCCCATGGGGGGCAGGTGGTGTTGTCCGACGCGACGCGTGTGTTCGTCGAGCAGGCGCTGCCCGAAGGCGTCGTGCTGCGAGATCTGGGCGAACACCGTCTGAAAGACCTGCAGCGACCGGAACGTCTCTACGCAGCGGTCCATGCCCAGCTGCCGCAGGTCTTCCCCCCGCTGCGAACCCTCGATGCGCGGCCGAACAACCTGCCCCTGCTGCCTACGCAATTCGTCGGCCGAGACGAGGAGCTCGTCTCGCTCCACCAGATGCTGCAGGACGGCGCGGTCCGGTTGATTACCCTGACCGGGCCCGGCGGAACGGGGAAGACCCGCCTCGCGCTGCAGCTGGCCGCGGCGGCCGTTGATGAGTTTCCGCATGGCGTGTATTTTGTTCCGCTGTCCCACGTCAACGATTCGGAGATGATCATCCCGGCCGTCGCCCGGGCACTCGACCTCGGCGAACAGAAAGACCAGCCGCTGCAGGAGGCACTGGCGCAGTACCTGAAAGACCGCCGGCTGCTGGTGGTGCTGGACAACCTCGAGCAGGTGCCGGACTCGGGACCGCTGATCCATTCCCTGCTCGCGGGCTGTCCGGGCGTGAAGATCGTGGCCACGAGCCGCGAGCGCGTCCGCGTCAGCTGGGAGCACGAATTCCCGATTCCCCCCCTGCCGACGCCGCAGGCGGGAAGTTCACTCGCCGCACAGCTCGCGTCGCCGGCCATCGCGCTGTTCATCGATCGCGCCCGCATGGTGCAGCCGGGCTTCACCCTCACGGCCGAGAATACCGGGGCCGTGGCCGAAATCTGTGCCGGGCTCGACGGCCTGCCCCTGGCGATCGAGCTGGCGGCGGCGCGCGTCAAACTCCTCCCGGTGCGCGAAATTGCCCGGCGGCTGCAGGATCAGCTGCGGCTGCTGCGGGGAGGACCCGTGGATGCCCCGGAGCGGCACCGCTCGCTGCAGGCGGCCATGCTGTGGAGTTACGCGCTCTTGTCCCCTGCCGAACAGCGCCTCTTCAGAAGGCTGGCGGTCTTCCGGGGCGGGTGCGCGCTGGACTCCGCCGAGGCCGTCTGCCGCGATCTGGACGACGACGTCTTCACCGACCTGGCATCGCTGGTCGATAAGAGTCTGCTCCGGCAGGTGCACTCACAGGACGACCGCCCGCGGTTCCTGATGCTGGAGACGATCCGCCAGTTCGGCCTCGAACGATTGGCGGCTGAAGACGACCTGGAGGATGCGACCCGGCGGCACGCCGAGCACTTCGCCGATCTCGCCGAACAACTGGAAGCCGCCATCCCAGCCGACGACGAGCATCTTGCGGACCGGATGTGGCGAGATGCGGACAACATGCGGGCCGCGGCCGACTGGGCGATGCAGCCCGGCCGCCCGACTCTTGCGGTCCGCCTCGGGGCGGGTCTGGGATGGGCATTTTACATGCGCGGGCAGTTGACCGAAGGCCGCGAACGACTCGCGCGGCTGATGCGGATCGCTCCGGTGCCCCCGGATGGTCCGGCCGGGGCGCGGATCATGCTGGCGGCCGGAGTCCTGGCCTGGAGCACCGGAGATACCGGCCCCGCGCAGGCGTGGCTGAGCGAGGCGCTGGAGTACTTCGTCGCTCACGGCGATCGCCAGCGTGAAGCGGTGGCAACGGCATTTCTCGGACACGTGGCCCGCACGGCCGGTGATCTCGAGGAGGCGGCCGCCCGGTATGAAGAGGCGCACGCCACGTACCGAGCGCTGGGCCATGCGTCCGGGATTGCATGGACGCTGCATGACCTCGGTCAGATAGCGCGGGATCGCGGGATCCTCGATGAGGCGACGGCGCTTGAGGAACAGAGCCTGGCGGCGTTTCGGCAGCGCGGGGACCGCTGGGGGGCGGCCTGGGCGTTGTGGAACCTGGGCGTCACGGCCCACCGCCAGGGGAACGATACCGGCGCCCGCGCGCACTACATCGAGAGTCTGGAGCTCTACAGAGCCCTCGATGACCGCCGCGGGATCGCGCAGTGCCTGGAAGGGTTGGCGGCGATCGCGTTTGTGACCGGCCGGCTGGAGGAATCCCTGCAGATGCTTGCCGCCGTCGAGTCGTTGCGGACGACGGCAGGCGCACCCGCCGTCGCCGACCGCACGGAATACGATCGGACCCTCGAGGCGCTGCGGGCCGGCCTGTCGACGGAGGCATTTGACCGCGCCTGGACAGCCGGCAGCCGGCTTGAGCCGTCCCAGGCGATTGCGCTGGCGCTGCAGGCGTCGGAACCTCCTCCGGCAGCCCCCGCCAGGCGTACCCGCCGCCGGGGCGGGCTCACCGCCCGCGAAGAAGAGGTCGCCGCGCTGGTGGCGCGGGGGCTCTCCAACCGCGAGATTGCCTCCACGCTGTCTGTTGCCGAACGGACCGCCGTCAGCCACATCGAGCACATCATGAACAAACTCAGCCTTCATTCCCGCGCCCAAATCGCCGTCTGGGCGGTCCGTGAGGGCCTGGATCGGTAGTTCTTCCGATCCCTGTTCCCCCGTGTCTTTCGAAATTCGGAAGACCTTGCGATGCCGGGTTGAGCCGCTCCCGCGTATGCTCTAGCGCAGGGCGAGGGGTGATCGAATGCGCGCGCGTGATCCGGACACTGAGGGGTACATCGAACGCGGCGGGGTGCGCGTGTTCTATGAGACCTACGGACACGGCGACCCCACCGTCCTGTTCCTGCCGGCCTGGGCGATCGTCCACTCCCGCGCCTGGAAGGCGCAGATCCCCTTCTTCGCGCGGCAGTACCGGGTCGTGACCTTCGACCCACGGGGGAATGGCCGATCGGACCGGCCGGCTGAGCCGGCGGCGTATTCCGCGCTGGAGTACGTGCAGGATGCCCTCGCGGTCATGGACGCCACAGACACCGACCGCGCGGTGCTGATCGGGTTTTCAGGCGGCGCCTGGCTGGCCACGCTCCTGGCCGCCGACCACCCGCAGCGGGTCCTCGGGGCCGTGATGGCGGGATCGTCCTCTCCGCTCGGACAGCGGCTGCGGACCAATCGATTCAACGACGTACCGGAGAGCGACGAGGGATGGGCGAAGAACAACCGATACTACTATCGCCGGGACTACGCGGGATTCGTGGAATTCTTCCTGACCGAGATGTTCCCGGAACCGCACTCCACCAAGCAGATTGAGGACGGCATCGGTTGGGGCCTGCAGACGGATGCCGCGACGCTGATCGCAACGCGCGACGCCCCGCCGACGGTGGCGCCCCTGGAGGGCACGCCGCAGGCCGTGGCGCTGTATCAGCGGATCCGGTGCCCGATCCTGGTCATCCACGGGGACCGCGACAACATGGTCTCCACGACGAAGGGCGCGGCAATCGCCGCCGCCACGGGCAGTACGTTCGTGATGGTCAAAGGAGGCGGGCACCACGTCTTCGCGCGCGATCCTGTGAAGATGAACCTCCTCACCCGATCCTTCATCGAGCGTCTCCGGGGGCGGTCGTGATGCGGGTCGCGTTGACCTTCGACGCCGAGCATCCCGACCGCCCGCACGCGCCGCCCGGCGTCGCCGAAGAAGTTCTCGCCATCCTGGGGACGCAGGGCGTGACCGCGACCTTCTTCCTGCAGGGACGCTGGGTGGAAGCCTACCCCCACCTGGGCCGGCGGATCGCTGCCGAGGGACATCGCATTGGCAGCCACTCCTTCTATCACGTGCGCATGCCGCTGCTGTCCGACGAGGGGATCCGCGCCGACGTGCTGAGTGCCGAGCGGACGATCATGGCGGTGACCGGACACAGTCCCAAGCCGTGGTTCCGGTGTCCGTGGGGCCAGTGCGGGAATGACGACCGCGTCCATCGCGCGCTGACCGACCTCGGGTATCAGCGGGTCGGTTGGACGATCCACGGCCGCGACTGGGACGTCACCCGGACGGCGGACGAGGTGGCGCAGACGATCCTCGGCACGGTGGCCCGCGGCGAGCGCGACCTCATCGTGCTCATGCACACCTGGCCGGCGACCGTCCCGCCGGTGCTCAACACACTCATCGCGCGGGTCCGCGGCGCCGGCGGAACGTTCGTCACGGTCGATGCGCTCGACCTCGCGCCGGACGCGATGGCCCGCATTCCGCAAGCCGACAGAGACGCCGAGACGGACTAGGGGGACGCCAATGCGCGCGCGTGTGCCTGACGACACGGGGTGGATCGAGCGAGGTGGAGTGCGGACGTACTACGAGGCATTCGGGCACGGCACACCGTCGATCGTCCTCGTCCCCAGTTCGCCGATCGTGCACTCACGGCAGTGGAAGGGGCAGGTCCCCTATCTCGCGCGCCATTTCAGGGTCGTCACGTTCGACGGCAGAGGGAACGGCCGCTCCGACCGGCCGGAGGAGGCCGCGGCGTATGGTGACGACGCCATCATCGCCGACACCCTGCAGGTCATGGACGCGGCCGGGATCGACAAGGCGGTCCTGGTCGTCCTTTGCCACGCCTGGTGGGTGCTGGCCCTCGCCGCCGCCCACCCGCAGCGCGTGCTCGGGCTAGTCGCCATCGCCCCGGCGGTCAATCTGGCCCCGGTCCATCCGAACCGGGCCCAGTACGCCGCGACGTTCGACGAGCCGCAAGCCAGCTATGACGGCTGGGCGAAGACGAACCGGCACTACTGGCTGCAGGACTGGCGCGGCTACGTGTCGTTCTTCTTCGACAAGATGCTGCCGGAACCGCACTCCACCAAGCAGCTCGAGGACATTGTGGACTGGTGTGTGCAGACGACCCCGCAGACGATGCTGCTCAACCGCGACGCACCCCGCTATCCGAGAACGCGGGAGGAAGCGGAGGAGGTCTGCCGCAACGTGCGCTGCCCGGTCCTGGTCATCCACGGAGATCTGGATCAGTGCCAGCTGCCGGCGCGCGGGGAGGCCGTCGCCCGCCTTACCGGCGGGGAGCTCGTCAGCCTCAAAGGAGCGGGACACATGACCCCCGGGCGCGATCCCGTGAAGATCAACACGCTGATCAAGGACTTCGCCCAAGGCCGCGTCGCGCCGGCGCCGCGGCCGATCGTGTGGGAACGGGCGCTGACCCGCCCGCGGCGCGCGTTATTTGTCTCCTCGTCGATCGGCTTGGGCCACATCCAGCGAGATCTTGCGATCGCGCGGGAGCTCCGGGCGTTGGTGCCGGGGCTGGAGATCCATTGGTGGGCCCAGCACCCGGCGACGGAAGTGCTCACCGCCGCCGGCGAAACCATCCACCCACAGAACCACCTTCAGGCCCTGGAATCGGCGCACTGGGAGGAGGAAGCCTCCCACCACGAACTCCACGCATTCTACGCGTTCCGGCGGATGGACGAAATCTTCGCGGCGAACTTCATGCTGTTCCACGACATCACGCGCGAGACGCCGTACGACCTCTGGATCGGCGATGAGGCGTGGGAAGTGGATTACTTCCTGCACGAGAATCCCGAGCTCAAGTGCGCGCCGTTCGTCTTCCTGACCGACGTGATCGGGTTTCTGCCGGTGGATCCGGTGGGGGATCCGCGCGAGGCGATCCTGTGCGCCGACTACAATGCGGAGATGATTGAGCAGCGGGCGCGCTACCCGCACCTGCGCGATCTCTCGTTGTACGTCGGCGAGTTCGACGAGCTGCCGGATGCGGCGTTTGGCCCCCGTCTGCCGCACATTCGAGAGTGGGCACGGCGCTGGTTCGAGCCGGTCGGCTACGTTGTCCCGTTTGATCCGGACGCCTATCGTGACCCTGCTGCGCTGCGCACGCGTCTGGGATACGGAACGGGCTACCCGCTGCTGTTCGCTGCCGTCGGGGGAACCGGCGTCGGGCGAGACTTGCTCGTCCAGGTCGCCGATGGATTCGCGGAGTTCCGCGAGCGACAGCCCGACGCGCGGATGGTGATGGTAACCGGTCCCCGCATCGATCCGGCGGACGTGCCCGAGGTGACGGGACTGGAGAAGCGCGCCTACGTCCACAACCTGTTCGAGCATCTCGCCTGCGCCGATGCCGCAATCGCGCAGGGCGGGCTCAGTACCACGATGGAACTGGTCGCGACCCGGCGGCCGTTCGCCTATGTCCCATTGCGCAAGCACTGGGAACAGCAGCACTACGTGGACTACCGGCTGCGGTACTACGACGCGGGGATCAGACTAGATTTCCGGCAGACCACGCCCGCCGTCCTCGCGGCGCTGTTCCAGCAGCTGCTGACCATGCCGGTTTCCTTCCGGGAAGTCCCTCGGGACAGCGCCCGGCGCGCAGCCACCCGGATCGCGTCGCTGCTCCTGCCGCCATCACGGTAGTACCGCGGACCACAGCGAGGCCCCGGTGAAACAACGAGACGAGTCGAGTGGTGCTGGGGAACCGGCACCGTCCGTTCCAAACACGAGCGGTCCGGATCCAACTGGTGAGTCGGCCCGGGTACAAACGCGCGCATAGTGCCATTTAGGCCCTGACGTCGATTCGACACACGTATAACTGAGTCACAAATCGCAATGTATGCTTCCGGTAACTCGAAACCTGCACTAATCAGCTATTCGCATCTTCATCCATCCACTCGTGTTGTGGAAGTCTGCAACAGCCGTGCCTGGTGGATTTAGCAGATCCATTTTCAATCGGAGGGCATCGTCGGCATGCCGGTCGGCAACCTGAAGGATCTCTTCGAGCTGGCGATTATCACGAGGCCCCACGATGGGCGACGTAACACCCGGCTGGTCTTTAACCCACAACAAAGCAAGCTGCCCAGGAGTGAGTCCGAGGACTTTCGCGACCTCGGCGAGCTGACGAGCAACCTCCAAACCGGCCTGACTCACTCGCTGCGCATAGATGCCTTTCCTGTCCATGGCGGCCCGTGAGGCTTCGGGGTAAGGAGGCCCTTCCTGATAACGGCCCGGCAGTATTCCCATGGCCAGGGGAGACCAAGGCAGAATACCCAGTCCATACTTCTGGCAGAGTGGGATCAGCTCATTTTCGATGCGTCGATCTAGCAGGTTGTATGGCGGTGATTCAACGGCGTATTTTGCATAGCCCATTTTCTCGCTCACCATAACTGCCTCTAACACCTCCCACGCGGGATGCGTCGAACAGCCGATATGGCGAACTTTTCCTTGAAGCACGAGGTCGTTCAGAACTCCAAGCGTCTCCTCGATCGACACGTGTGCAGTGTCAGACCTGTGCGCAAGATAGATGTCGACGTGATCTGTCTGAAGCCGTCGGAGAGAAGCTTCGCACGCGCTCATGATGTGACGTCGACTGAGTCCGCGATTGCCTAGACCATGGCCCGTAGGATAATAAACCTTCGTCATGAGGAGGATTCGATCTCGAAGACCAAGCTTCCGCAGAAGCATTCCCAGAAGCCGCTCACTTTCACCATCAGCGTAGCTATCGGCCGTATCAATCAGGTTGATGCCGGCTTCGACAGCACGCCTCAGGATTGCCTCTGCATCCTCGGCTTGGGTCGAATACGCAAAGTTCAGGGTACCAAGTGCCAGAGCGGAGATTTCCAATCCTGTCCGACCGAGTTTTCGGTACTCCACAGTCCCTCACCCAGATCCCATCAAAGGACACATGGCCGCGAACGGTGTTGTTTCCTAAACGCGCATCGACCTATTCAATCTCAACGATAGCTTCAATCTCGACAGGCATTTCACGCGGTAGTGATCCCACGCCAATTGCCGAGCGCGCATGCCGTCCACGTTCGCCGAATACCTCGACAAAGAGGTCAGAACAGCCATTGATTACTTGCGGTTGGTCTCCAAAGTCCGGGACTGCATTCACCATTCCAAATACCTTCACTACGCGCTGCACACGATCAAGATTCCCCAAGGCCTCCCTCACGGCGGCGAGCAGAAAAGTACCGGCCGTGCGCGCAAACTGGTATGCTTCCTCAATCGTGAAATCTCTTCCGACTTTGCCAACCGGGACCGACCCATCCTCACGGTAGGGCCCTTTGCCAGCAAGGAACAGTAGGCTTCCTGTCTTGACCGAATGAGCGTAGTTGCCTTGGGGCTCAGGCAAGTCTGGCAACTTGATTCCCAGCCGCTCAAGCTGCGCCTCAGCGCCCACAGAGATCCCTCCTCTTTCTTCGTCGCGCCAGAAGAACCAAAGATGAGCTATCGACGAGGGCTAACCGACGGTTTCCACGGTGACTTGCACGCATTCCAGTGGGTCGTCTAAAACCATCAGATGGTCGATATGAAAACGATATACTTCTCCCGTCGGGATGCACACGGGCGCGAAGGGATATGCTAAGTTACCTGCCGTTGCGACTTGCCCAGGGTATCCGGCGTGCTGGATCGTCCCCCGCACGTACATGCAGACTGCATCGGCTAGTTCCTGCGTCTTGCCGATCACCTCGATAAATACGCCAAGTTCGTGCCCGGGTCGCCGATCTGGTTCAGTATCGCCCATGACAGCGTCCCGTCCGTACAGCTTGAAGAACAGCGCAAATTCCTCCTCATGATCTCGAAACCGGCTCGCGGCGTCAGCCCGCGCCCCCGCTAATACGGAGTCAACTTGGGCGATGAATTGCGGATCACGCGCCCCACCTAGGCAGATACACCGGTACCCGGCATGCCTCACTCCCTCGAGTTTGACCGCGTATTCTTGACTCCGTACCCATCGACTCCCGGAGACTCTTACCGCCCGCTCGCTGACTTGCGTGAAAGTACACTCGCTCAAGTCGTTCACACCGCCTGGCCCCGCCTGGCGGTAGGGATTCTCCCGTTCATACAGCGCATGAGCAGCGACACTCTGCACAGTGCACCGACGGTGCGGCTCAGGTGGCTCGAGGACAAAGTTGTCTGCTCCTAGTCGACCGATCATCGGGCCGTGCAGATCTGGCGGGATCGAGCACATCGAAGCGCATTCCATGATCTTGCCCATATGGAGCGCGAGCCCTTGATCATAGCCCCGGCGGACCGCTGGGGCGGCAAAGATGGCATCATCACAGCATCGACCGGCCAGCACAATGTCAGCTTCTGTGTCGAGCGCCGCCAACAAGGGCTCCACGCCAATCTGCGCAACGATTACCTTGCTGGCATCGATACTCTCCTCATCCAGCGGAGCGAAAGCGCCGAGGGTGCGAATTCGCCCGGCACGAAGCTGCGATTTGACGAACGACTTCTCTTGCTCCGTCTGGACCACGGCGACCCGGCACGTAATCCCCTCGTTACGCGCGACGTCGTCCAGCCAGCGCAGCGCCATCGCCAAGTGTCTCTTCGTGCCGATCGTCACCGCGCTGCCAATGACGAGGGGAATCTTCCGCGTCAGACACGGGCGCAGCAGTGCCTGTAGATCGCGTTTGATCGAGATCTCATGAAAGAACGACGTCTCGGTCCCCATGTAGAAGGGACCCATGTCGGTCGATCCCGCATCAATTCCAACGTAGTCTGGGTTGCTTTCGAAGGCCCGTTGCAATCCATCATCGCTGAATCCATGACCCAGTTTGCCGGGGCTCAGTGCGCGCAGCTCTGTCATGGTTTGTGTCGACCTCCAACAGGATGCGGAAGTGAGATCATCAGGTCCAGCAGAGGTGCATGCTGCTGGGCCCCATACAGGTCGCTATCACCTGGATCCCCGGCCGCCAGGCGCCGCTTGATCGAAATCTTGAATGCCCACGCGGGGTCGTAGGCAAGAAGCGCCGTGACATGCTCGCGGGGGATCTTGTACAGCGCAGAGATCACATCCGCATTGATGGCGCCGCTGGCCTTGACGGCGCGATAGAGCTCTTCATTGTCGAACAAGATGTCGAAGGTCAACCGAAAGGGACCACTCTGCTTGCTGCGGATCACCGAGGCAAGCTGACGCAGCGGAATTGCCGATGTCTCGCCCGCGCCTCCCGTCACCGGGCGGGTCACAGTCTCATGGACATTGTCCCTCGGTGCCTCGCTTACAAGACGTTCGAGTTGCGCCAGAGCATCAGCGGTCGAACGAATGGAGGCGTAGCGCGTACCGATGGCTCGCAGGGCGGCGGCGTGCATTTCGGCCTCCCATGTTGTGCAGGCATCCTCGATGAGGACATTGGCAAAACTGCGATCTGCGGCCTCGCGGGTCGTCGATTCGATGCAACCTTCGGTCACCACGCCACAGATCAGAAGATGCGTAACGCCAACGTTCCTCAGTGCGTACTCGAGATTCGTCCCGTAGAATGCGCCGCCCCCGCCCTTGCTGATGAACAAATCATCTGGCGCCGGCTCCAGCTCCGCGAGAATCTCACCATCGCGGCTATGCGGCGGGATCAGCACGTTCAGATACTTGTAGTACAAGCTGCGATCAGCGCCATCGTCGCGCGAGGCCTGGATCCGCGTCCAGACGACTATCCCGCCGGCTTTTCGCGTCGCCTGCGCCAGTCGCCGGATATTTGGCGTCACCGTTTCCAGACGCCGTTCGAAGTACGCGGTCGAATCTCCGCGGCCACGCTCTTTCAGTTGCTTCACGATGCCGGCATCGGGATGAGCGTCATAGTACTGCATATCCACAGCGACCAGAGCAAAGTTCCCTGGGCGGATTTGTTTCAGGAAGTCAGGAACCGGCGGCCGCCAGGGGTTTGTATACACATTGGCATCTGTCATCTGAGGTTGCCCCTCCCAGGTAGAGAAGGCTGAAACTGCGATGAGGCCGACCGATCCAGTGGAGACATGAACTGTCCATAACCGGCTTGCCCAATGACGCGGCTGTCCGCATAGACTGCGCGACCGCGTACAAGTGTCATCACGGCGCGGACCCCGCAGACGCGCCCTTCAAATGGTGACCAGCGATGACGGGTGAGCATTCGGTTCCGGTCGATCGTCCACGGCGCGTTCAGATCCCAGAGAACCAGGTCGGCATCACTCCCCACCCGGATGGCACCTTTCTTCGGATACAATCCAAACAGCCGAGCCGCCGCCGTCGCCGAGAGTCGTGCGAACTCCACTAACGAGAGCCCCTGACCACGAAAAGCCTCATCCAGGACGAGGGGCAGCATTGTTTGCAGGCCGGGGATGCCCATGGGGACTTGCCACATGTCAGTGTGGCCTTTCTCTTTCTGCTCGATCGAAAACGGCGCGTGGTCCGAGGCGAAGAAATCGATCGTCCCATCCCGCACATGCTCCCACAGCTGCTCCCGATTCGGCTGCGCCCGCAGCGGCGGATCGCAG
>DASYRL010000059.1:0-11383 GCA_036004445.1 bacterium | reverse complement strand
TCCAAGCAGTTTCTCGAAGATCTGCTGGGGATGGCGGTGACGTCGTTTGCCTATCCCAAGGGGCGGATGGACCTACGCGTGCGGTCATTCGTCCACGATGCCGGATACCGGCAGGCCGTGGTCACCCGCCGCGCCTTTGTGGAGCCGCCGGTCGATCCCCTCGCGCTCCCGAGGCTCGCGGTGCGAGACTACATCCGGATGGCCGTCGGGCGGGGGTGAGACGGGTACCGATGCATGTGCTCCACGTGAGCAATTCGCTGGTGGCGGGGGGGTCGGAGCTCCACCTGCTGGCGCTGTGCCGCCATCTCGGCGCTCTGGGGGTAACTCAGACCGTGGCCTACCTGCACGAGCGCCCGGTGAGCCGGACCCTGAAAGATAACTTCGAGGCGATCGGGGTCCCGGCCATCCCGGCGCATGCGGAAGGGCGGTACAACGTGACGTTCCCGCTGGCGGTGAGCTCGATCGTCGCGCGCATCGGGCCGGACATCCTGCACACCCATCTGCCGCGTGCCGATCTGGCGGGGGCGTTCGTGACGCTCCGCGCCCGCTCGCTGCCGTGGGTGATCTCGATGCACAACATCTACGGCGCGCACTCGTGGTCCGGTGCCGCGCTGCTGCCGGTGCTCGACGTCGTCTGGCGCCGCGCGGACCTGATCATCGCCGTCTCGGGCGCGGTGGCGGAGTGGCTCATCGGCCGGGGAATCGACCCAGGCCGCGTGCGCATGATCCACTACGGGATCGACGACGAAGCATTCGCGCCCCCGCCGGGGGATCCCAAAGCCCGGTGGGGATGGTCCGGCCGGCCGGTGGTGACCGCCATCGGCCGGCTGACGCCGCACAAGGGGTTCGCCACGCTGATCTCCGCGTGGCAGGTGGTGCACGCGCAGATGCCCGACGCCGTGCTGGCCATTGCCGGATGGGACGTCCAGGGTTACCGTCAGGTGCTCGAGGCGCAGATCGACGCGTTAGGCCTCCAGGACGCGGTGCGGTTGATGGGATTCCTCGACGACGTGCCGGCGTTCCTGGCCGCCGGCGACGTGTTCGCCCACCCCACCACCTCCGAGGGATTTGGCCAGGTCATGATCGAGGCCATGGCGGCGGCCCGGCCCATTGTCTGCAGCCGGATCCCGCCGCTGATGGAGATCGTGGTCGATGGGGAGACCGGAGTCTTCGTCCCACCCGGCGATGCCGAGGCGCTGGGAGCCGCCCTGCTGCGCATCCTCACCGACCCCGAGGCGCCTGCTATGGGTGCGCGCGGACGCGCCCGGGTGCGCGCGCACTACTCCGCGGCCCGCATGGCGGAGCGGACGCTGGACGTGTACAGCGAAGTCCTTGGCCTCCGGTCGCCCGCGCCGGTGCGTGCCGCCGGAGGGTCCTAATGCGCGTCCTGCTTACCGGCTGTGCCGGGTTCATCGGATGGAAAGTAGCCGAGCTGCTGCTGGCCGACGGGCACGCCGTTGTCGGGATCGACAACCTCAACGCGGCGTACGACCCGCGGCTGAAGGAGTGGCGGCTGGCCGAATTGTCCGACCGCGCCGGCTTCACCTTCCGCCGCGCCGACATTGCCGACCGGGCCGACCTGGACGCCGCCGCCGGCGGCGACGCGTTCGACGCGGTGGTCAACCTGGCCGCGCGCGCCGGCGTCCGCCAGAGCGTCGAAGATCCGTGGATCTACGAGCAGACGAACGTCCGCGGCACGCTCAACCTGCTCGAGCTGTGCCGCGCGCGGGAGGTCGGCAAGTTCGTGCTGGCCTCGACGTCGAGCCTCTACGGCGCCGCAAACCCGCGTCCGTTTCGCGAGGACGCCGACAGCGATCACCCGCTCTCGCCGTACGCCGCCTCCAAGAAGGCGGCGGAGGTGCTCGCGTACACGTACCACTACCTTTACGGACTCGACGTCACGATCCCGCGCTACTTCACCGTCTACGGGCCCGCCGGCCGTCCCGACATGAGCATCTTCCGCTTCATCCAGTGGATCAGCGAGGGCCGCCCGGTCATCGTCTACGGCGACGGGACGATGGAGCGGGACTTCACGTTCGTCGAGGACATTGCGCGCGGCACGGTGGCGGCGCTGCGCCCCGTCGGGTACGAGATCATCAACCTGGGGTCCGACCATCCCGTCACCGTCGGGGACGCGATCGCGCAGATCGAAGCGCTGGTCGGGGCGCGGGCGCGGATCGAACGTCTCCCGGCGCACCCGGCGGACGTGGCGGCGACCTGGGCCGGCATCGAGAAAGCGCGCCGGTTGCTGGGGTGGGGGCCACAGACCTCGTTTCACGACGGGCTGGTTCAGGCAGTCCAGTGGTACCAGACCAACCGGGCGTGGGCGAAGGACGTGCGCACGACGTGAGCGCCGAGGTGTCCCTCCGCCGGCGGCTGGTGGGCGGGACGATGGCCACGACCGCCATCAAGGCGGCGGGCATGGGCTTCGCGTTCGCGATCGGGGTGGTGCTGGCGCGGGCGCTCGGGGCTGAAGGTCTGGGCGCGTACGCGTACGCCATGGCCTGGGTCAATCTTCTGGCCCTACCCGCGGCGGCCGGGCTCCACACGATCGTCGTCCGCGACGTGGCCGCCGCCCATGTGAGAAAACAGTGGGGACTCACACGGGGCCTCCTGGCGTGGTCCTCTCGGGCGGCGCTGGGTTTCTCCCTTGCCCTCGGCGCCGCCGCCTTCGGCCTGGCGACCGTGCTGGGCGGCAGGACCGACCCACGGGTGGTCGCCACCCTCTGGATCAGCCTGCCCCTCGTCCCGCTGGCGGCGCTGACACGGCTGCGCCAGGCCGCCCTCCAAGGTCTGCGTCACCCGTCCGCCGGAGAATTCCCCGAGTACGTGGTGGAGCCCACGGTGTTTCTCGTACTGCTCGGCATCGCGGCGACGCTTGCCTTCCGGCTGACCGCGGAGACCGCGATGGTGTTCAACGTCGCGGCGACCTTCGCCGCGTTTCTCGTCGGTACGCGAATACTGCTCTCCTTGATCCCCCGCGAGGTGAAGGAGGCGGAGGCGAAGTACCAGCCGCGCCAGTGGATCGCGGCCGCACTCCCGCTGCTTGCGTTCTTTGCCATGAGCGCCCTCAACCAGCGGATCGACATCGTCCTGCTTCAAGCGTTGCGCGGGAGCGCGCCCGTGGGAATCTACTCGGTGGCCTTTGCCGGCGCCGAGTTGCTCTCCTTGGTCTACCTCGCCGCACACACCGTCGTCTCGCCGGCAATCTCCAGCCTCTACGCTGAAGGGCAGCTGGGACGCCTCCAGCGGATGTTGACTGCGAGCAGCCGCTGGATCTTCGGGCTGACGCTGCCGGCGGGACTGGCGCTGATCGTGCTGGCGCAGCCGCTGCTGCGGATCTTCGGTCCCGAGTTCGTCGCGGCGGTGTCCCCGCTGGCAATCCTCTGCGTCGGCCGTCTCGTGAACGTCGCCACGGGGTGGAATCTCGCGTCGCTCATGATGACGGGTTACCAGCGGGAGGCCGCCAGCCTGCTGGCCGTCATGCTCGCCCTCAACGTGGTCGTGAGCGCGGCGCTGATCTCGGCATGGGGGATCAACGGCGCCGCCGCGGGGAGCGCGATCCGAATGATCGTCTGGAACCTGCTCTTGAGCTGGCAATTGCGGGCGCGCACGGGATTGGATTCGTCCATCCTGGGGCTCCCGGTCCGCCCGTCGACGATGATGCGGGCGTGATCGCCGGTTCCGAGCCACCAGTCGCCGTGCTCTACATCGCCGGTTCGGGCCGCAGCGGCAGCACGCTCACCGACGTGCTGCTGGACAACCACCCCTCGATCGTGGGGGTGGGAGAATTGACGAATCTCGTTCGCGGAGGCTTCCTGGGGGATCGTACCTGTGCCTGCGGGGTCTCTCCGGCGGCGTGCCCGTTCTGGGCCGAGGTGCGATCGGCCTGGCAGCGTCGCACGGCCGGTCTAGACCTCGGCGGGTACGTGCGGCTCCAGGAGCAGTTCGATTGGCGCGCGCTGTGGACGGGTCTGGTGGACGAGCGGACCCGGCAAAGCCCGGCGTTTTCACGCTACGCCGAATGGACCGTCGCCCTCTACCAGGCGATCCGGGAGGTGAGCGGTAAGCCCTGGATCGTCGACTCCTCCAAGCTGCCGGCTCGCGCCGCCGCGCTGGCGCTGATGGCGAGGATCGACCTGCGGGTGCTGCACCTCGTGCGCGACGGGCGGGGGGTCGTCTATTCCGTGAACAAAGCGATGTCCTCCCGCGCGAGTCTCTCCGGTCCCGCCGTGCGTGTGTCGCGTTCGGGATGGAGGACCGCGCTGTTCTGGACCATCGTGAATCTCCGCGCGGCGGCGCTTCGCCGCCGGCTGCCTCCCGCGCGGTCCCTGCGGGTCCGCTACGAGGATCTCGTGACCGAATTTCCGGAAACGGCCCGGCGGCTCGGAAACTTCATGGGTCTCGATTTCGACGCACTGTCCCGTCGCGTCACCGCCGGTGAAGAGTTCCGCCGGGGGCACGCGGTGGCAGGCAACCGGGTGCGCAAGGTCACCTCGCTGCGCGTGCGGCCCGATTTCGAGTGGCGGGACCGCCTGGCTCCGCGCGACCGCAGGATCGTTTGGCTGATTGCGGGGTGGCTGCTTCGTACCTACGGCTACGGGCACGACGGTTCCATTGACCGTCGCGGCCACCGCGGTCACAATAAGCAGGCGACTGCAGGCGACTAAGGAGGAGTATCGTGGATCCAGTAATCACAACGTCACACGCAGATGAACTGACCCCGCCGCACGGCGGGATCCTCAAGCAGTTGATCCGGGACGACGACCACTCGGCCACGTTGAAGGCGGAGGCTGTACGCCTGCCCTCATGGGACCTCACCCCGCGGCAGGTCTTCGACATCGAGATGCTGCTCGACGGCGCCTTCTCGCCGCTGGAGGGATTCCTGGGCAAGGCCGACTACGAGTCGGTCTGCGCCACCATGCGCTTGGCCGACGGCACCCTGTGGCCGATCCCGATCGTCCTCGACGTCAGCGAGGAGTTTGCCAGGTCGATCGTTTCGGCGCCGCGCATCGCCTTGCGCCATCCCGAGGGGATGGTCCTGGCCGTGCTCACCATCGGCGACGTCTGGCGGCCCGATCGCGCGCAGGAGGCCCTGCAGGTCTACGGCACGACCGACGAGACGCACCCGGGGGTCTTCACACTGCTCCACCAGACCAACCCCGTCTACGTCGGCGGTCGCCTGGACGGGCTGGAGCTGCCCCCGCATCACACCTTCAAACAGCTCCGGTTTGTCCCCGCTGAGCTGCGCGCGCAGTTCCGGAAGCTCGGCTGGAAGCGCATCGTCGCCTTCCAGACCCGCAACCCGATGCACCGCGCGCACGTGGAACTCACGAAGCGGGCGGCGGCGGCCGCGGAAGCCAACCTGCTGCTCCATCCGGTGGTGGGCCGCACGCGGGCGGGCGATTTGGACTACTTCGTGCGGGTGCGCTGCTACCAGGCCGTGCTCGAGCACTACCCGCCGCAGACGACGATGCTCAGCCTGCTGCCGCTGGCAATGCGCATGGCCGGTCCCCGCGAGGCGGTCTGGCATGCGATCATCCGCCAGAACTTCGGCTGCAGCCACCTCGTCGTCGGCCGGGATCATGCCGGTCCGGGCGCCGACCGCGGCGGGACGCCGTTCTATGGTCCCTACGACGCGCAGCAGCTCGTGCGGGCGCACGCGGCCGATCTGAAGATCCAGATGCTGCCGTTTGAGGAAATGGTCTACGTCGAAGACCTCGCGCAGTACGTGCCGGCCTCGGAGATCCCCGCCGGCGCGAAGGTGCTGGCGCTGTCGGGCACCGAGCTGCGGCGGAGGCTGCGTGAAGGGCTCGAGGTCCCACCGTGGTTCTCGTATCCCGAGGTCGTCACCCAACTGCGGCAGACGCATCCCCCGCGAGCGGAACAAGGGTTCACCGTGTTCTTTACCGGGCTGTCCGGGTCGGGCAAGTCCACGATCGCCAACATCCTGGTCGCCAAACTGATGGAGATCGGGACGCGCCCGGTCACGCTGCTGGACGGTGACATCGTGCGCAAGCATCTCAGCAGCGAGCTCGGCTTCTCCAAAGAGCACCGCGACCTCAACGTCAAGCGGATCGGCTTCGTGGCGAGTGAGATCACCAAGAACCGCGGCATCGCCGTGTGCGCGCCGATCGCCCCGTACGACGCCACCCGCCGCGAAGTGCGCGAGATGATCCACCAGTACGGCGCCTACGTCGAAGTGTACGTGTCCACGCCGCTGGAGGTGTGTGAGGCGCGCGACCGCAAAGGGCTCTACGCGAAGGCGCGTGCCGGCCTGATCAAAGATTTCACCGGCATCGACGACGTCTATCAGGCGCCGGCGGCCGCCGACGTCGTGCTGGACACGACCGACATGACGCCCGAAGAAGCCGCCCACCAAATCCTCCTCCACCTGGAGACGATGGGCTATCTTAATGGACGCTAGGCCGTGAAGGCCCTCATTACCGGCGGCGCGGGGTTCATCGGATCACACCTTGCCGAGGCGGTGCTGGCCAGGGAAGATGAGGTCGTCGTACTCGACGACCTGTCGACCGGCAGCCTGCAGAACATCCTCCCCATCATGCGGCACCCCCGGTTCCAGTTCGTCCGGGGTTCCATTATGGACCCGCAGGCCGTCGCCGATGCCGTCGCGTCCTGCGATGTCGTCTACCACCTCGCGGCCGCGGTGGGCGTCCGCCTCGTGTTTGAGCAGCCGGTCCGCACTATCGAGACAAACGTGGAGGGAACCCAGCAAGTGCTCGATGCCTGCCTGCGCTACGGCCGCAAAGTCCTCATCGCGTCGACGTCGGAAGTCTACGGCAAGGACGTCCGCACCAACGGCGGGCGGTTCCGGGAGGATGAGGACATCACGATCGGGCCGTCCATCCGGTGGAGCTACGCCACGAGCAAGGCGCTCGACGAGTTCCTTGCGCGGGCTTACCGCCAGGAGAAAGGGCTTCCGGTCGTCATCGCCCGGTTCTTCAATACGGTCGGGCCGAGGCAGTCCGCGGCCTACGGCATGGTGATGCCGCGGTTCGTCGAGCAGGCGCTGCTGGAGAAACCGATCACCGTGTACGGCGACGGCTCGCAGGTGCGGACGTTCACCTGGGTCGGCGACACCGTCGATGCAACCCTACGGCTCATGGACGCGCCGGATGCGGAAGGCCAGATCTTCAACGTAGGCTCCGACGAGCCGGTTACCGTGCTCGCGCTGGCCGAGCGGGTGCGTGCGGCGACTGGATCGCCGTCGGAGATCGCGATGATCCCCTACGAGCAGGCCTTCGGCGCCGGCTTTGAGGACGTCCGCTACCGCGTCCCCGACATCACGAAGATCCGCACTCTGACCGGGTACACTCCGACCCTCGGACTGGGCGAGATTCTCAATCGGGTCATCGACTACTCGCGTGAGCGATTGCAGCAGAATCCGCAGAACTAAGGATGCTGAGGTGAGCGCGATGCGCAGCCGGATTCTAACCTTGATTTTCGTCGTCGTAGCCGCCGCGTTTGCGGGCGTGCATCGCGTGGCTGCCCAGCCGAGCCTGACCGAGATTGCGGACCGGATGAAGAGCGTCAACCCGACCCTGCGCACGTTCATCGTCGACCAGGTCGCCGACACGCGCGTGCTGGCCATCTTCCGCTGGCGGCTGAACACCACCATGTACGCGTCGAGGCCGGCTTCGTACAAGGTCATCATCCACAATCCGCCGCCGCTGATCGGGCGGTTCTTCGACGTCATCAGCGACGTGTCGTCGCCCGAGCAGGTCCTGGCGAATTATCGCGGCGCGGCGATCCGGCCCGGGCCCAACAACCGGTTGATCCTCGATCTGGTGGGCGTGTCCTCGTCGGTCAATCCACCGGCGATCGTGGCGACCATCGACGCGGCGCACTGGGTGGCGGAAGACCTGCTGCTGAAATATTCCTGGGGCGACGTCCGTGTCACGTACCACTACGAGATGGTCAGCGGCTACCTGCTGCCCGTAACGATGCGAGTAGACATCCCCCGCTACACGATTGCCGCCGACGTGACGTTTACCAACTACCGCCTCAACGTCCCTATCCCGCCGGGGACTTTCGACTCGAACCGCTGATCAACTCTTCGATTAGCCTAGCCTCAAGTCAATCATTTCTGCTTTTGTCAAAGGAACGCTGAGTTACCGGAGGAGTTGAGAAATACTGTCTAGAAGACCTCACACCGTGTCCCAGTAACTGACAATCGGAGTTCCTGGCGAGGAGGGCACGCTGTGCGACGGCTTCGGCAGGTCGCGGTGACCCTCATTCTAATCCCTGTTTTTCTGGCGGTCTCGCTGATTCCGATCTTGCCCAAGCGGGCCTTCGCGGCCGGCCAAGCCCCGCCGGCGCCGGTCCCTGAAGATTCACTCGCCCAGAGCCCCGAGCAGCAGACGCCAGAGATCAATATCGACGTCGACGTGCGCGACGGCCACTTGACGGTCCGCGTCGTCGACATCTGGGGTCCCGGCCGGAGCCCGCTGGTCGTCCGCTCGCTAACCAACGCCATTTCGAGAGCGACCGTATCGGCCGGCCCCTGGCAGTGGAATCTCCTGGCCGATGTCGTCCCGGATGATCCTGCCAATCCAAGCAAGTGGCTGGTCCGCGAGCCCGACGGGAACCGCGGGACCTTTGAAGGCGGCGGCGCGTACATGTACGAGAAGAGAGTAGGATCCTACGCCGGCATGAACGTGCACCGCACAGGCGGTCAGGTTGACGAATGGACCGTCTACCTGTCGAAGGGCGTCACGCTGAAGTTTCTGGCCAATCCCAAAGTCAACCAAACGGGCCAACCCGATGGCTTGTTGAGTGAGATCCGCGACGCGCACGGTAACGTCACCACGGCCAGCTGGATACGACCCGCGGATGCCCTGTACGCCTACATTGAGACGCTCACGGATCCGGTTCAGCGTGTGACGAGATTCACGTGGGAACGCGGAGACGTCGCGGGCTGCATCGAGCCACCGCAAGGCGGCGGCTGCATCAACTACTACAATTACCGGGTCAAGAGGATCACCGATCCATACGCACGGTATGCCGAGTATACGTACACCAACAACCTGCTCACGTCGGTGCGCAACGCGGCCGGATTCACGACGTCCTACACCTACGGCGTCTTCGATCTGCTGACCGGCGTGACGAACGCGCGCCAGGTCAAGACGACGACCGAATGGGGGGTGACCAGCGGCATCAGCAAGGTGACGAAGGTCACGGCGCCCGGCGGCGTCGAGACCCTTTACAGTTATCCGGACGGCTCCACGACCCAGGTCACCGATGCGCGCGGGAACGTCACGACGTATAAGCACAACGGCGACGACGACATCACCCAGGTCAGCGATCCGCTGGGCAATGCCACCTTCTACCAGTACGACAGTCGCCACCGCGTGACGCGGGTCACGGATCCGCGACAGATCCCCACGACGTACGCGTACAACGTGCGGAACAAGGTGACCAGGGTCATCCAGGCCGTGGGGACACTGAACCTGACCACGGACATGGAGTGGGACGACTTCGACAACCTGAAAGCCGTGACTAACCCCCGGCGCATCCGGACCGAGTATAGCTACGACCCCACGCATAACCTGACGATGGTCAAGAAGGCCGTGGGAACCCTCGACGAGTCGACCACGACCTATACGTACTACAGTTGGGGCGGGGTCCAGACCGTCAGCAACCCGCGGAATGCCGCCTGGGTCTGGTCCTACTTCTATACGGCACGGCGGCAGGTGTCGAAGATCGATCCCCCGGTCGGCGGCAACACGAACTTCACGTACAGCTTCTACGACGATCAGGACACCAAGACTGACGGAAACGGCCATACCTGGACGATGGCCTACAATCCGAGCCGGCAGGTCCTCAGCATCACGGATCCCCTGACCTACAAGATCATTCATACGTATGATGCCAACGGGAATCAGACCAGCACGACGGATGCGCGGCTGAAGCGGACGGACTTCACGTACGACAACCGAGATCGGCTGACCACAATCAAGGATCCCCTTAACACGAATCCCACGAAGTACGTCTACGACGAAGTCGGGAACCTCACACAGATCACCGATGCGCGGCAGGTGATTATTGCCAAGTTTGAGTACGATGCGGCGAATCGGGTTGGAACGGTCTGGGACGGCCTCACCGATTCCACGGTCTACACCTATGACGCAGGCGGCAACCGGAAGACCATGAAAGACCGCAAGGACACCACGCACACCTATACCTATGACGAAGCGAACCGCCTCAAGCAGGTCAGTGCCGGGGGGATCACCTTCTCGTACACGTACGACGAGAATGGGAACCGGCTGACGCTGGTCGATGGAACCGGCACGACGAGATTCGACTACGACAATTTGGATCGCCTCACGAAGACCACGTATCCAGACACCAAGACGGTGCAATACGGCTATGACGATGCTGGCAATCGCACCAGTGTGACGAATCCGCTCCCCACCCAGACCATCATCGGCTACGACGAGGCGAATCGCCTCGCGAGCATGACCCAAGGGTCCCTGGTCTGGACGTTTGCTTACGACAACGCCGGGAACCGGAAGACCCTCACGCAGCCCAACGGGACGAGCACCAGCTACCTCTATCAGACCAATAACTGGCTGCAGTCGATCACCCACAAGACCCCCGGCGGGGGCACCCTGCAGTCCTTTGTCTACACCTACGACGAAAACGGGAATCGGCTCACCCAAACTGACAGCACGGGGAAAGCCACGTTTGTCTACGACGACCTGAACCGTCTCACGCGGGCGGCGTACCCCGGTTTTGGAGTCACGTGGACCTACGATCCGGTGGGAAACCGGCTGACAGAAGACAAGGACCTTGTTGGCAACAGCACGGGGTACACCTACGATGCGAACAGCCGGCTGAAGGTTATCTCGAACAGCGACTACCCGTGGACGACGACCTACGACTACGACGACAACGGCAACCTCAAGAGCACGTCCGCCGGGCAATCGTTCACCTGGGATGCCTTCAACCGCATGACCTCGGCGACCGGCACCGGTGGCACCGCGACCTACACCTACAACGGCGACGGTCTCAAGATCCGCCGCATCGGCCCTGACGGTACGACCCGCTATTACAACGACGGCATCCGCCCCATCTGGGAGGCCGACGGCGCCGGAAGCATGACCGCCCAGCTCGACCGGGATATCTTTGGGAACCTGCTCAGCCGCAAGGAGCCCGCCGGCACCCGGCGCTACTACCACTTCGACGGCTTGGGAAGCACCACAGCCCTGTCTGACGAGGCGGGCGCAACTGTGGCCACGCTGCTCTACGATGCCTGGGGCAACCAGCGTGCTGCGACCGGGGCAACTGTGCCTAACTACCGGTTCACCGGCGCCGAGCTCGATTCGGCGAGCGGCCTCTACCACATGGGGGCGCGGTTCTA
>DASYRL010000058.1:0-10663 GCA_036004445.1 bacterium | reverse complement strand
CCCGCCGTTGACATGGTCCGGCCCATGTGGGATCTGGACATCCGCAGGGCGCGCCTCGGCCTCAGTGCCGGTTCCCGCGTGGTGGGGCTGCTGCCGGGCAGCCGGGCGCAGGAGGTGGCACTGCTCCTTCCCATCATGCTTGACGCCGCTGCACGCCTCGCCCGGCGGCATCGCGACCTGGAGTTCGTGCTCCCGGTCGCTGCCCCCCATCTGCGGCCGGCCGTCGACCGATACGTCGCGCGGACGACGCTGCCGGTGCGGGTGACCGCGGCGGTGTACGACGCGATGGCCGAAGCATCGGTCTTGATGGCGGCCAGCGGGACCGCCACGCTCGAAGCCGCCGTCATGGGCGTCCCCCTGGTCGTAGGGTACCGGCTGCCGGCGCTCAGCGCCCTGATCGCGCTGGCGGTACTGTCGACGAGGCGGATCTCGCTTCCCAACCTGCTGGCCGGGCGTGAGATCGTGCCGGAGCTGCTGCAGAACGATTTGACACCCGGGCGCCTCGCCGCGCAGACGGGCGATCTCCTGGAATCACCGGCGCGGCGCGCCGCAATGGCAGCCGATCTGCGCGCCGCCGCCGCGCAGCTTGGCCCGCCCGGGGCCGTCGGCCGCGCGGCCGATGAAGTGCTCGGCATGCTCGGGTAGGATAAGATAGACAGAGCAAAAGACCAGTGCATGGTGAATCGTGAATCGTGAATCGTCCTGCCAGACGCGATTACAGGCGTGCGGTTGCCTTTTCGATTCACTATTCACGGTGCACGATTCACGAACATGAGACGCTGGATTCCATTGATCTGGCTGGCCGTCGGAATATTGATCGGCGTAGCCGCCATCCGCATCTGGCAGGGCGTACCAGCTGGCGAGGTCTCTCCGCCGTCGACTGCCGCCCCACCCGTGCGTCCCTCCCGCCCCGCCACTCCGGCTCCCAGCCAGCCCGCGCCGCTGCCGTCCGTCGAGCTGGAACAGGGCCGGCTGACCGGCACGGACGACGCGGGACAGAAGCAGTGGGAGCTGCGGACGGAACAACTTTCCATTGAGGAGAGTCAGCAGCGCGTTGTACTCGGCCGGGTCGTGGGGCAGTTCTTCAAGCAGGGCGTCCCTCAGGTCACCGTCGCGGCGGACCGGGCCGTGTATCTGACCAAGACGAGAGACGTGGAACTGATGGGGAATGTCACCGCCCGCACGACCGACGGCCGCACGCTGCGCGCGCCGCGCGCTCGTTGGGACGCCGCGCGCAGGCGGATCGTGGCATCCGGCGGCATCGTCGTCACCCAGGCCGGTATGGTCATCCGCGCCGATCAGGTCGTCGCTGACGTTGACCTCAAGAACACCACGTTCAGCGGGCACGTCGTGGTCGCGGTCGCCGGGACCCGATGATGGCGTCGCGGACGGTTGCCGTGGTGGCCGCGCTGGTCCTGGCCGGTTCTCCCGCTGTGGTGGCGCAGACCGCGCCCATCGACGTCACGGGAGCCACGCGCGTGGAGATCGACGAGCGCACCGGGATCTGGCATCTGACCGGGGCGCCGGTCACCGTCCGGCGTGGCGCCGTCAGCGTTCGGGCGCCGGAGATTATCTACGATTCGAAGCGCCAGGTGGTTGAAGCGACCGGCGGCGTCGCCTATTCCGACCCCACGGCGGAGTTCGCGTCCGCGGCGGCGACGGTCTGGCTGGCCGAAGAACGGCTCGTCGCGACCGGGGAGGTCACAGGGACCCTGAAGGGGGAACAGGGGGAGACCGCGCTGCGCGCCGACCGGGTCGAGGCCTCACGCGTCCTGCGCCAGGTCGTTGCCACCGGCGCGGTGACGCTGCGACGCTCCGGCGTCACGCTGACCGGAGAGCGCGTGGAGTATGACGACGCACGCCAGCAGGCCTCATCGACCGGTCGGCCGACGGTCACCGCCTCCGGCGGGACGCTGGTCGCGGATCGCGTCGACGCGGCACTCGCGACCGAAGTCGTCACAGCCGTGGGGAACGTGCGTCTGACGAAGGGGGACATCGAAGCCATCGCGCCACGGGCGGTGCTGCAGAACCGCGAAGGGCTGATCACCCTGACCGGCGGCGTCACGGTGCGGCAGGGCGGCCTGACGGCGAAGGCCCCGACCGTCGTGGTCAATCTGAAGACAAACCTCATTACCGCGAGCGGCGGCGCCACCCTGACCATTCCGCCCGCCCCGCCCGCCCCATGAGTTCAGCCGCTATCGCCGGATAACCGCATGCTGGAAGCGCTCGGATTGGTCAAGCGCTATGGTCCCCGCACCGTCGTCGACGGCGTCTCCCTGCGCGCGGAGCGTGGAGAGATCGTCGGACTGCTGGGTCCCAACGGGGCGGGGAAGACGACCACGTTCTACATGATCGTGGGGCTCGTGCATCCCGACGGCGGGCAGGTGACCCTCGACGGGCAGCCCCTGACGCGGCTCCCTGTCCACCTGCGCGCCCGAGCCGGCATTGGGTACCTGGCGCAGGAACCGTCGGTGTTTCGCGGCCTGACAGTCGAGCAGAACATCCGCATGGTGCTGGAAGCCACCGACCGCCATGATGGCGATGGACTGCTGGACACCCTCCTCCACGACTTCGGCCTCGTTCGCGTCCGCGGGCAGTTGGGCGCCACGCTGTCCGGCGGCGAGCGGCGCCGGGTCGAGATTGCCCGCGTGCTGGCCATGGAACCATCGTACGTGCTCCTCGACGAGCCATTCACGGGGATCGACCCGCGCTCTGTGGCCGAGATCCAGGACATCGTCGGTCAGCTCCGCGGGCGGGGGTTGGGCATCGTGATCACCGACCACAACGTCCGGGATACGCTGGCCATCACCGACCGCGCCGTCATCATCAATGAGGGACAGACCCTGCTGGCCGGGACGTCGGAGCAGATCCTGTCGGACCCCGAGGTGCGGCGCGTATTCCTGGGAGAGCGCTTTAACCTGTGAATTTCGTGACTGGTGACTCGTGACTGGTGACTTGTCTGCAAATTCAACACATCATGATCCGCACCGTTCCCTACCGAAGAACCCGTGGCCGGGGCAGTCCGTCGCGAGTCACGAGTCACCAGTCACGAGTCACTTCGGGGTTTAGTCGTGGGGTTATTGGACCGCTACGTCTGGAAGCAACTCTTGGGAGTCTTCGGGTTCGGCGTGGCCTTCTTCACGGCATTTCTGCTGGTCAACCACCTCTTCGTGCTGGCGCGTCTGAACCGCGAAGCCGGATTCTCGTTTGTGCTGCTCCAGCTGGCGGCGTACCGCCTCCCGTACTTCGCCGTGTACAGCCTGCCGATGGCCACCCTGCTGGCATCGCTGCTGGCCGTCGGGCGCCTCAGCGACGGACAGGAGATCACGGCCATGCGCACCAGCGGGGTCAGCCTGCGCCGCATCGCGGTGCCGATGGTCATCGCCGGGCTGGCAATCAGCGTCGCGGCGATCCTGACCGGCGAGTTCATCGTGCCGCGGGCCGAGGAGGCGTACCGTCAAGCCCTGGCCCGGACGCTGCGGAGCCAGCGGAACATCCAGCGGCTGCTGTTCCGCGACGTCCATGACGGCACGGAGTCGGCGTACTTCGTGCGGCGCTTCCGCCCGGCCGACGGCCAGATGGAGGACGTCGTCGTCAACCAAATCGAGCAGGGGACGCTCAAGCGCGTGATCGAGGCGGCGCGGGCGACGTACCGGGACGGGGAGTGGCTGTTTGAGGACGGAACGCTGCACGTGTTTTCGGGAGACACCACGGTGACCAGCCGGTTCGACCGTCTGCGCCTGCAGCTGTCGCGGACGCCGCGGGAGATCGCCGCCGAACAGCGCGATCCGTCTGAGATGACGATCAGCGAGCTGCGGACGTACGTGCGGCTCCTGGAGCGCTCCCGCCAGCCGCTGCTGCCATATCAGGTCGAGATTCAATCAAAGCTCGCGCTGCCGTTCTCGGCGGCGCTCTTCGCGCTGCTCGCGCTGCCGCTGGGGTTACGCCCGCACCGCTCTGGCCGCGCCATCGGGTTGGGGCTCACGGTCGCGGTCCTCATTGTCTACTACGTCCTCATCTCGATCACGGTCACGCTGGGTCTGAACGGCCGTCTGAGTCCGGTTGCGGCCGCCTGGCTGCCCAACCTTGCGCTCGCTGCGGCCGGCGTGGCGCTGCTGTGGAGGGCGGACCGATGACCCTGCGGAAACGCGGAAACGGGGAAACGCGGAAACGCGTTGCGACGCCGCTACGCTCCGAGATTGGCCCGATTCCGCGATTCCGCGATTCCGCGATTCCGCGTCTTTCGGTGATCGTCCCGACGTACAACGAGCGCGACTCGCTCCCTGCGCTGCTGGCGCGGCTGGAAGGCGTCCGGCACACGCTGCCGCTGGAGGTCGTGATCGTCGATGACGCATCTCCCGATGGAACCGGGCCGCTGGGAGACGCGCTGGCCCGAGCCGCGGCCATGCCGGTGACCGTCCTGCACCGCCCCCACAAATCCGGCCTGGCATCCGCGGCGATCGACGGCGCCGCTGCGGCCCACGGTCCGATCGTCACGATTATGGATGGCGACCTCTCGCACCCACCGGAACTGCTGCCTGATCTGACGGCCGCGGTCGAATCGGGAGCCGCCGTGGCCGTGGCCTCGCGATACGTCCGCGGCGGAGGGATCGAGGACTGGTCGTTGGCCCGCCGAGGGCTGAGCCTGAGCGCCACCTGGCTGACGCGGACGATCCTGGGCCTGCCCGTACGGGACCCGCTCTCGGGGTTCTTCGCCGCGCGGCGGGAGCTGCTGACCGGCCCGAGCTACTTCAGCCTGGGGTACAAACTCCTCGTCGAACTGCTGGTCCGCCATCCCGGAATCGCCGTCGTGGAGGTGCCCTATCGCTTTGCCGACCGCCGGACGGGGCAGAGCAAACTGACGGCCGGCGAAGTGGCGGCGTTCCTCGCGCTCGTGGCCCGGCTCCGTCGGCGGCGCCGGCGTCTGTCGCCTGAATGATAAGATAGGGCTGGTCCATGGAACTTGGCATCGTCCTCATACCCGTGCTGGTGCTGATCAGCGGCGCGATCGCGCTGATCGGCAACCGCATCGGCCGTGAAATCGGCCGGCGGCGGCTTTCGCTCTTCGGCCTGCGCCCCCGGTACACCGCCCAGATCATCACGATTAGCAGTGGCGTCCTCATCACCGCCACGACGCTCATTGTCGTGCTGCTGATCTCCCAGGAAGCCCGCGTGGCACTGTTCCGGCTCAACGAAGTGCTCACGGAGACCAAGCGTCTCGAGTCCGAGATCAAGCAGCAGGAGGACCGTCTGAAGCAGCTGGCCCTCGGTGAGATCATCTACCTCAACGACCAGGAAGTCCTCCGCGACGTCATTGATGGGCGCCTGCCCCTCCAGGCGGTGCAGAACCGGGTCCGGGCAATGGTCGACCGCGCAGGTGAGCTTGCCGCCGACAACGGTGCGGGAGCGGACGGCAACGGCAACATCATCGTCCTCACTCCCCCAAACGTCACCTGGGCGAACATCGACGAACTCATCGACGTCCGCGACAAGGAAACCGTCGTCCGTCTGGTCTCGAGTCAAAATACGCTCCGCGGCGAACCCCTGCACGTGTACGTTCAGCTGTTCGACAACCAGCTCGTCTACCGCAAGGGGGCCGAGCTGGTGCGGGCTCAGATCGATGGGCGGCGCAGCCGGGACGAGATCGGTCAGGCGCTGCTCCGGCTGGCCGATCAGGTCAGCCGGCAGGCGCGGGGCAAGGTGCTCTCGCCTCCGTTCACGCTCATCTCGGCACCGCCTACGGTGGGCGTTGACGTAGACGACCAGCGTGCCGCGATCACGGTCCTGCAGCGCCTGGGCCGCCCGGCCACCGTCGTCGTCATCGCGGCGGAGGCGACCTCCACGATCGGCCCAATCATCGTCCGCTATCGCGTCCAATAACGTCCAATGACCCGGCGGCATGGAGGATTCCACGCCGGAGAACGGAATCTCCGCAATCAAGGACGTGGGTTCCCCACCAGCGCGTGGGGCGAAGAGGGAAGTCCGGTGAGCCCATCCCAAGAATTGCCGGAGCAATTCTTGGGAGCCCTGGGCAATTCCGGCGCGGTCGCGCCGCTGTAACCGGCGAGCCCCGTACCAAGTCGATCGGCCGATTGCTCGATCCGCACCACGTGGCAATCGACGTTGGTACGGGGCGAGTCGCTCCTGAGCTTGCGCCACTGTCGTGTAGACGGGAAGGCGAGGAGCCGATTAGCCGGGAGCCAGAAGACCTGCCCACGACTCCAGTGATCCCCACATGCCTTCGCGGCAAGGGAGGTGGGCAGTATGGGCGTGCGCACGGTGCCCGCGATCTGCGCGATCGCAGGCCTTCTGTGTGGTCTCTTGCAGTGGTCGCCCGCCGCGGCTGAGGAACCCCCGGAATTTGAAGGAGATGACGTCATCGTCCCGGGCCGCCGGACCCAGGCCGTGATCACCACCCCGGCTTACGTGACGGTGATTCCCGGCAGCCTGCTCCGCCAGTTGGGCTTTCTGAACCTCGCCGATGCGCTGCAGTTCTTCGCCGAGATCTACGTCCGCAGCGCCGGCTACGGCCCGGCAGGCGTGCAGCAGCTATCCATCCGTGGGTCGTCTCCCCAGCAGGTCCTCATCATGCTTGACGGTGTTCCCCTCAACGGCCCGTCGCAGTTTGGACTGAATCTCAGCACGATGACGCTGGCCGACGTCGAGCGGGTGGAAATCCTGCGGGGACCGTATTCGGCGATCTACGGCAGCGGCGCGCTGGGAGGCGTGGTCAACATCGTGACGCGGACCGATCCCAAATCCGAGGCATCTCTCACCGCGGGGACCACGCCGTCGTCGCAGATGGTCCTGCGCTTCGCCACGCGATTTCCCGGGGGGGCCGCGAGCGCGGGCGCGGAGCGCCTGTGGACGAACGGGGACCGCCTGAATGCCGACGGGCAGCGTGTGACGGCGACCGGCCGCGTGGTTCTCCAGCGTACGGACCGGATGCGGGTGACCCTGTTGGCCACCTACACCTCCGGTGAAGGGGGGGCCCCCGGCAGCACGCTGTTCCCTTCCGCGACGGACCGCGTGGCCGACTCCCGGGCGGTCGCGAGCGTCACGTGGTCCGCGACGCTGCCGGAAGGCCGCGAGCGCCAGATACGCGCGTGGGCGCTGGCCGATTCCGTCTCGTTTCGCTCGCCGGCGTCGGGATTTCGCGCCTACAATCAGGGCTCCGCGGCGGGGGTGAGCTGGCAGCAGGTCCAGCCGTTTCGCCGGGGCCTCCTGACGTGGGGTCTCGACGCCCAGCATGCCCGGTTCACCTACCGGGACGCTTCTCCGTTTGGAACCACCGCGTTCGCCTCGTCCGGCATCACCGTCGGGGCGTACGCCCAGTACGACGCGACCTTGCGCGAGGGCACGCTCGTGGGGCTCGGAGTGCGCTACGACGTCGATTCCAATTACCCCGGCCAGTTCAGCCCGCGTCTGGGATTCGTGCATTTCATGTCGCCGGTGCTGCGCCTGAGGGGTGGGATCGGCCGCACCTTCCGCGGTCCGTCGTTCGGCGAGATGTTCTTTCCGGGCTGCAGCAATCCGGCGTTGCAGCCGGAAACGGCCTGGGCGGCGGACCTCGGTATGGAATGGATCATCCGTCCCGCCCTGCTTGCGCGGACGAACGTATTCTACACCGAGGCCCAAAATCTCATCGTGGGCGGATGCGCTCCCCGAAACGTCGGCCTCGCCCGGATCGTGGGGGCGTCTGCGGAGCTCGTCGGGCAGATCGCCGGACGCTGGGCGGTCAGTACCAACGTCACGTGGACGAACGGGCTGGATCGTACGACAGGGCGCTCGCTGATCCGGCTCCCGGCGCGGCAGGCCAACCTCATCCTGCGTTATTCGGTCGACGCCGACAGGAGTCTCGCGCTCCTGGCGAACTACGTGTCTGAACGGCTGGATCTGGATTTCTCCACGTTCCCCGCGAAGGTCGTCGCCCTGCCACCGTACGCGACCGTGGGGATGAGATACGAGCAGCGCGTCGCGGACTGGGTGATCCGGGCCGGCGTCGACAACATCCTCAATGCCCGGTACCAACCGCTGCACGGCTACCCGGCACCAGGACGCACGTTCTACGTGCAGTTTGGCCGCGCCTTTTGAGACGCTAGAATGGCTACAGGAACCACACGTCCTGACCCTGAGGGGGATGAACCATGCACGCACGAATGGCGGCGCTTGCCGTTTTGATCGCGGCCGCCGCGGCGGCACGCCTGCTGCCCCACCCGCCTAACCTCACCCCGATCGCGGCGATGGCCCTCTTCGGCGGTGCGTCGTTCTCCGATACGCGCGCCGCCGTTGCCGTTCCGCTGGCGGCGATGCTGCTCAGCGACCTCTTCCTCGGGCTGCATGCGACGATCCCGTTTGTTTACGTGAGTTTCTTGCTCATCACGGGGATCGGCGTCTGGCTGCGCCGGGCGGCGGACGGGACGCTGCTGCGGACGCGCCGCGCGGTCCCGGCCATTGCGGGCGCGGCCGCGGCGGGCTCGGTCGTGTTCTTCCTCGTCACGAATTTCGGGGCGTGGGCGACGACCGCGCTGTACCCGAAGACCAGCGCGGGCCTCTGGGCGGCGTACGTCGCCGGAGTGCCGTTCTTCCGAAACACGCTGCTCGGTGATCTAGCATACTGCGCGCTGCTGTTCGGCGGGTTCGCGCTGATGGAACGTGCGATCCCTGCCCTGCGGCTCCAGCCGGTACCGGTTCCGGGACGGTGATATGCGGGTACCAGCCTGGGTCGCTGCCGCGGGCATCGCATTTCTAGCGTCCGGCGCGCTGGCGCTGATGCGGCTTGCGGAACGGCCTCACGTGTCAGCGCCGCCGGGGGGCGCTCGGGTGCACATCCCCGGTCCGACCGCCCTGGAAGAGGGCGATCCCAGGGACGCTGCCGCGCCGACCGCAGAATCCCGCGCGTCCGTATCCACACGATCCTCGCCGCCTTCGTACAGCACGACCGGTCTGCTCAGGCCGCACAGACCGGTGAGACCACCAGTGCCGACCCCCCGGAGCACGTCCCGCCAGATTGTCCGGCGTGGGACCGCAAGCCTCCGTGACGCGCTTCCACCTCAGACGGAGGGCCCGATCGCCTCAGTCGCGCCGAGCGATCCGGTGAATCCCATCGCGTCGGATCCGTCGGCGAGCCCGTCACCTGAGACCGTTCCCGTTCCGGCGACCCCGCCGGCCACCGCCGCCGTTGCTGCCCCGATGCCCCCGCCCCGACTGACCGCGCCCGTCCCGCTCGAACAGCCCCCCCTGGATCCCGTGATGAAGGTTGACGTGACCATGGGGACGGGCGGGATGCACGGACTGGAAGAGCGGTCCGCGCGAGGCAGGCTCAGGGTTCGGCTGCTCGTTCGAGCGGACGGGTCCGTGGGACGCGTCGACATTCTGGTCTCATCCAGCGATCCGGCTCTCGACGCGGCGGCGCGCCGCGGACTGCTCCGCTGGCGGTTCATTCCCGCCCGAGCCGATGGTGAGGCCATCGATGCCTTTCTGTCATTCTGGGTCACCTTCCATGATTGATGTCTCGCCCCCCTGACGTCTCGGCTCCGTCCGGAACACCGCCGCGGCCACGGGTTGATGCGACCATGGGCCTGCACCGCGTGCAGGAGTGGCTCGTGCTGGGGACGGCGGCGGTGTTCTCCGCCGGGCACGCCGCCGTGGGACTGGTCCTGCTGCTGGCGTCGGTTGTCGCCGAGGCCGTAGTATCCCGGCGCATCCCGTGGCGCCGGAGCGCCCTCGATGTCTACCTCCTCGCATTCGTCGGGATCCTGACCGTGTCCGGCTTCCTGTCTCCGTTTCAGTCGGTCGCCATGGGATCGGCTGCCCTGGCCGGACTGACGATCTCCGTCGCGTATGGAATCGTGTACCGGACGCTCAGCCGGGACAGAGGGATCATTCGCCCGTTGCTGGGGATCTGGTTTTGGGGAGGCGTGAGCGCGGCTGCGCTGGCCGCCTACCTCTTCGTTGTCGACGGGGGGCCCCAGGCGAGGCTGCCCGCGCTGGGGCCGAACGCATTGGGGAGTACCCTGCTGATTGCGCTGATCCTGGGGACCGGCCTGCTCCTGCTGCCCGCGAAGACGTCTCTCCGAACCGCGGCGGGGGCGGCGGGGGTCCTCCTGATCCTGCTGATGCTCGTCCTCACGCTGTCGCGCGGGGCGTGGATTGGAGCGGGTTTCGGTCTGGCGGCCCTGCTGCTGTTCTCATGGCGCCGCCTCACACAGAGCAGTCCGCGGCACCGGCACACGTGGGTGGTCGTACTCGCCGTCGTCAGCGTCCTGGCCGGGTCGATTTCTCTCCTCGGCGGTGAGCCGGCGGTGCTGCAGAAGAAGGTGTTGTCCATCATCAACCCCTGGAGGAACCGGGAGCGTCTGTTCATCGCCCGATCGGCATTGGCCATCGCCGCGGACCATCCGCTTGTGGGGTCGGGGCTCAATACGTTCTTCCTGATTCACCCGCATCCCAGCTTGCGGGCCGATGCGCTAGCATCGAAACCGAAGACCCGCGTTCAATCGTTCGCGCACAACATCTTCCTCAACATGGCGGCGGAGGTGGGACTGCTCGGCCTGGCCGTGTTCGTTGCCGTCTTGATCCGCGGCGCGGCGGCGGGATGGCGCTGGTACGCTGCCGCGGCCGGGATCGATCGCACCGTCAGTGCCACCGTCCTGGCGGCCTT
>DASYRL010000057.1:0-45692 GCA_036004445.1 bacterium | reverse complement strand
TCCGCCGGCGGGTTCCAGGCGGGAATGTGGTGGTGGCGGTAGTCCAGCGCGTTGGGATTTCCCGGCACGTTGAGGTAGCGCATCGCGACCGCCAGGATCCGTTCCCGCCGCCAGGTCGCCGCGTCGCATCCGGCGCCGGCGGGGACGTGGGCCTCCGGGTAGGTTACCGGCCGGGGGCCCCAGCCGCCGTTGAGGTACACGCCGTCCCGATCGCGCGCGTACCATGCGCCGGCGGGAACGGCCGTCTGCGGGAGTTGATCGCGCTGTGCAAAATCGGCCGCCAGCGACGGCCGGTTGCAGGTAAACGGATATTGGAATGCGGAGGGCTGGGCGACTGCCGCCGCCGTGGCGAGGCCCACCAGGATGGCCAGGATAAATGCGAACCGGGGTAATCTGTTCATGGTGACGTACGACTTCGTCTCAGAGGGGGCCGATGCCTCGGGCAAGTAAGGGCGGTTGGAAAACCTGTTCACGCGGCCACAAGTACAGGGGACCGGGCGGGTGCCCAACATGATGGAAACGCAACCGCGCGGCCGGCGGCCGGCGCGCTAACGTGACGAAAACGACCCGCACGCGACGCTAGTCAAATTCCCGTCGCTTCTCGGACTGGTCCGGCCCGACCCGGCCCACCGTGATCTCGGCGACGAAGTAATTTTCGCCTCGGATCGGCGAACCGGCGAGGCGGCGCAGGGTCGCGATCTGCCCGACGTGCCAGAGCGCGTCGGCGATCGGACCCTGGAAGAGCTTTTCTGGCGGAGCGGCCAGCGGCGCGTCGGACGCGAGGTACTCATCCAGGCGGCGCAGCCCATCGAAGAAGCGCCCGGCGTCAGCCTCCCAAGGTCGGTCTCTGCCATCGCGCGTCCCGCGCTCACCCTGGGCAAGCCACAGCGCCCACTCCAGCAGGTCGCCGACGTGCCTGAGGATCTCAGCGGCCGTCCGACACGTCTCGCACGCGCGAACGGCGGCGAATCCCTCCGGAGCGTCGCGGATCACCTTGCCGCCGCGGTACGCCAGCGTCGCCACGGTATGGCGGAGGAACTCACGCCTGCTCGTGTCATTCGGAGACACGCTGTTATCCCAACCTTCCGTCTCGACCAATTGCCGCTTGGCCGTACCCTCTACAAGGTTATGTGCGTTCTAAGTGCTCATGCAAAAATGCGACGGTGCGGTCCCAAGCGAGTTGCGCAGCCTGCGCATTGAAAGCATCCGGGCGGTCTTTCTCCATGAACCAATGCCCTGTCCCCGGATAGGTGTAGAAGGTTGTCGGGCGGTTGAGTGCTTTCAGCCCAGCTTCCAGCTCCTTCTTCCCCTCTTCGCTTAGATACGGATCTGTCTCGGCAAAGTGGCCGAGATACGCGGCGTTTGACGGCTGCAGATTCCAGCCGTTGCTATAGAAGATCGTGACCGCCCGGATCGATTCCGGCTTCTCCTGGGCTAACCAGCGCGCCCAATAGGCGCCGAACGAAAACCCAATGGTCCCAAGCGCATTACCGGTAATGGCGGGGTGTTGGCTCAATTCATCAAAGGCGGACAGGACCAAAGGAGGCATATCCTTCGTCTCATTCAACTGGGCGTTCAGCTGTTCGGCTTCTTCAATCGTTCGGGCAACCTTTCCGGAAAACAGATCCGGTGCCAGGGCCACAAACCCTTCTTGCGCCAACCGGTCGCAGAAATCCTGAAAGAACTCATTCAATCCCCACCAGGCATGCAGCACAAGCACTCCTGCTCCCTTGCCAGACTGGGGGACGGCAACGTATCGGGTGTTCGATTGTTCGGTCATTTCAGTCTCCGCATGTTCCCATCGACTTCGCATCGTCCATTGACGCCCCGCTCATGGTCCCCTTCAGTTCCGTCGTTCTCTTTCCCCCCTCGAGGCGTTCCTCCGTTGGAGCGACTGGCTCCGACGTTAGATCGGCCTCCCGATCACAACGTGGACCCGGTGGGAAATGCCGTCGTCCACGAGGGGGATGGCGGCAGGATCCACGGCACTCCCGTCGAGGGTCGCCGCTCTGATGCCGCGAGACTGCCGCTCGGGGTTGACCACGGTGATGTCGTACCGCGTGGCCCCGAGTTGCCAGGTGATGGCATAGCCGGGCCAGGACGCCGGGATACATGGATCGACGGCAAACGTCGCGCCGCGACGGGCGAGTCCGAGGATCGACTCGATCCCGAGCCGATAGAGCCACGCCGCCGATCCCGTATACCAGGTCCAGCCCCCGCGCCCGATGTGCTGTGGGTGGGCGTACACGTCCGCGGCGGCTACATAGGGCTCCGCTTTGTACCGCTCGACCTCCTGCGGCGACCGCGTATGGTTGATTGGGTTGAGCATGTGGAAGAGTTCGGTCGCCTCGTCCCCGTAGCCGAGCCTGGCGATCGCCATGGCGGCCCAGATGCCGGCATGCGTGTACTGGCCGCCGTTCTCCCGGATCCCGGGCAGGTACCCTTTGATGTACCCGGGGTCGCGGGCAGACGCGTCGAACGGTGGCGTCAGAAGCAAGATGACCCCGGCCTGGCGGCGGATGAGGACAGTTCGGACCGCGTCCAACGCCCGCTCCGCCCTCCGGCGCATCGGCGAGGCCCCCGACAACACCGCCCAGGACTGGGCGATGGAATCGATCTGGCATTCCTCGTTGCGCGCCGATCCCAGCGGCGTACCGTCGTCGTAGTAGCCGCGCACGAACCAGTCGCCGTCCCAGGCCAGGTCGAGCACCTGGGCGAGCCGGGCCGTTTCACTCCGGTACAGGCCGGCGCGGCCGGCGTCCGCGCGCGCCTCACACAGCGGCGCGAATCGGGTGAGGACGGCGTATAAGAACCAGCCCAGCCACGTGCTCTCCCCTCGGCCCTGGGCCCCGACCCGGTTCAGCCCATCGTTCCAGTCGCCCGTGCCGATCAACGGCAGTCCGTGGACGCCGGCCGTGAGCGCCCGGTCGATCGCCCTCACGCAGTGCTCATACAGCGTCCCGGTCTCAGCAGACACGCGGGGCCGGCCGTACGCAATGGCCTGCCCGCTCTCAAGCAGCGGCGCCTCCAGGAACGGAGCCGGCACGTCGAGGATGGCCAGATCCCCGGTGGCCTCCACGTAGTCGGCGGCGGCATATGGGAGCCACAGGAGATCGTCCGAGCACCGCGTCCGCACACCGACGCCGGTGCCGGGGTGCCACCAGTGCTGCACATCGCCCTCGGCGAATTGCCGCTCGGCCGCCCGCAGGAGATGTGCTCTGGTGAGATCGGGGCGCGTGAGCATGAGCGCGAGGACGTCCTGAAGCTGATCGCGGAATCCATACGCCCCACCGGGCTGATAATATCCCGTCCGCGCCCACAGCCGGCAACTCAAATCCTGGTAGAGCAGCCAGCGATTCATGATCAGGTCGAATGAGTCGTCGGGCGTCCGGACCTGCACGGCGTCGAGGACGGCATCCCAGCGGACGCGCACCTCTGCGGCGGCGGCGATGGCGGCGGACACCGTCCCATGACGCTGCATCAACTCTTCAGCCCGGGAGCGATCCTGTCCCTCGCCCAGCAGCACGACCAGGCGGCGCGTCTGATCTGGTTCCAGCTCGATCTTCATCTGCAGCGCGGCGCAGGGATCCAGACCTGCTCCACCGCGCCCGGAGAGCCGCGCGCGGCGGAGGGCGTCGGGGAACGCCGGCGATCCGTTGCGGCCCAGGAATTCGAGCCGGTCTCCGCACGCCGAGGAGAGCTCCTCACTCACGTGGGTGAACGCGATCCGGTTTCGGGACTGTTGCGTGTAGGGATTGCGGGCCAGCACGGCGCGCTGCGTGGGATCGATTTCGGTGACCACGTGCAGGTGCTCGCCGGCCCGCGGCGGCCCGAGCGCCCACTCATTGTATGCGTACACGCTCAGGCTCAAGCGGCGTCGCGTGTGGTTCGTTAAAGCGAGGAGCGAGAACTTGACCGAATCGTCAGGATGGACGAAGACCGTGAGATCCTGGGTCAGTCCGTGTCCGGCGTGCGTGAACCGGGTCATCCCTGCGGCGTGCCGGACGACCCACCGGCCGCCGTGGTCGGCTGGGCGCATCGGGCCGGGTGTTGCGGTCCACACCTCGCCCGTGTCCTCGTCCCGCAGGAATATGGCTTCCGCGGTGGGATCGGTGATCGGATCGTTGGCGAAGGGCGTGAGGCGGCGCTCCCGGCTGTTCTCAGCCCATGTGAACGAGGCGCCCGAGGCGGTCACCACCGTCCCGAAGCCGGGATTGGAGATGACGTTTGCCCAGGGCATCGGGGTGTCCCGGCCCTCTTCCAGGACGATCACGTACTCGCGGCCGTCCTCGGCGAAACCGCCCAGGCCGTTGGCGAGCGCCAGCGGCGGCACGTCAGGGACCGGTGCGACGCCGGACACCGTGGCCGATCCCGCGGAGCGCTGGGGCATGAAGGCCTCTGGCGATTCCACCTCGGGCGCCGGCAGATCGAGCTGCGCCGCCAGGTCGCCCCTGTCGGTGCTGAGGATCGCCCGCGCGGCCGCGGCCAGCAGCAGGCGGCCGGGCTCACCCAGGCCGTCGGCGCGCAGCAGGAACACCCCACCGGGACGGTCCTTCCACACCGCCCACGATCCGCTCTGGACCAGCTCCTCGATCTGCTGATGGACTTCATCGCGATAGCTGATCGCCTGCTCGTTGAGGATCACCACGTCGGCGGCAAGGCCCTTCAGGCGCCAGTACTCCTGCGCCTGGAGCACGCGCTGCACCAGCGGCAGCGCGTCTTCCTGGAGCACCCGCACCAGGAGAATCGGCAGGTCCCCCGAGATCCCGTGACGCCACAACTCGCTCTGGCCCAGGGTGTTGCGGGCCAGGACGTCCGGCCCTGCTCGCAGGGCAGGGTCGGTCCCGAGCACAAGCGAGGCCAACCGCAGGAAGAGCTGCGCATCCTCGAACGTCAGCCCCATGTGGCGGAGCTCAATTTGGGCGTGGGTCTGCGCAAGGGCCAACGCACGAGCCGCGGGTGCCGGATCATGATAGCGCTGTGCAATCGCCACGGCGGCCGTCCGATCGGCGGCCATTCCGGTCGAGAACGTGAGACGGATGAAACCGCCGGGGGCCAGGCGGAGGCGCAGGCGGAGGCTGGCCACGGGATCGAGCACGGCGCCCGTGGTTCCCGACAGGGGGCGGCCGTCCAGCGCGGCAGGATCGTCGGGTGCACGCCCGCGTCCGAGGAACGCCATCCGATCGGTCTCCCACTCGATCGGTCCCGGCATCTGCCCCTCGACGGCCAGCACGTGGATGGCCCAACTCTCCGATTCCTCTCCCAGCGAGTGCGGACGCTTCCGGCACAGCAGGGCCGCACTCGCGGGAAGGTACTCGGTGTCGAGGAACAGCTTGCCGGCCGCCGGGTGAGCCAGATCATCGGCGGGTCGGGCCAGCGCCAGCTCCACATAACTCGTCACTTCGATCTCGCGGATGCGGTCGCCGTCGTTGGTCACGGACAGGCGGCGGACCTCGACGTCGTCTTCCGGAGAGACGGCGATCTCCAGGTGCGTGTCGATCCCGTCGTCGCGGCGACGATAGATTGCCCGGTCGGGGAGAAAGGTAACCAGGTAATCCTCCGGTTCCTTCCGGACGGGGTGGAAGGCCGCGGACCAAACCGCTCCACTGCGCACGTCACGCAGGTAGATGAACTGGCCTCCCGGATCCCGCGTGCGGTCCTCCCGCCAGCGCGTGACGGCCAGTCCGCGCCACAGCGAAGCGCCCCCGCCAGAGTTGGTGACGATGGCCGTGTACGTTCCGTTCGACAGAAAATGCGTCTGGGGGGCGGCCGTCTGTGCAGACCGGAACCGTCTGGCCGCGGCCGTGGCCGCCGTCGGCGCGGCGCGCGCCATCTCGGCGGGCCGCGCCTGGGTGACGAATGCCAGCGGCGCCACCCGTTCCTGCAGCAGCAACTCCGTCGCCTGGACGCGGGGATCTGCGTGGAACCGCGCCTGCGTGACCGACCGGCCCAACAGGTTGTCGAGGGCGACGAGTGACATCCCCTGATGGTGGGCCAGGAAGGCTTTGACGATCACCCCCGGTCCGGGAGCGGTGTAGTCGATGCTTTCGTAATAACCGAAGCGCCCCTCCAACCCGGCCGCGGAGAGGCGGCGCAGGTTGCGCAGCGCGGCGTCCGGATCGACGAGGGCCGCCAGCATGGTGGCATAGGGGGAGATGACGAGATCGTCCGCCAGACCGCGCTTCAATCCCAAGCCGGGGATGCCGAAGGCTCTGTATTGGTACTCCCCCCGCCGGTCGAGGTAATTGTACGCGGCTTCCGATATCCCCCAGGGCACGCCGCGGCCCTCCGCGTATTCGATCTGCGCGCGAACGGCATTCGCGCACGTCTGCTCCAACAGCGTTCCGGGGTAGGTCCGCGTGAGCAGGAGCGGCATGAGGTACTCGAACATCGACGCGCTCCACGACACGAGGGTAGGCCGTCCGCCTGCGCTGACGAGCGTGCGACCCAGATGAAACCAGTGTTCCTGCGGGACATCGCCTTTGGCGATGGCGACGAAGCTGGCCAATCGCGCCTCCGACGCCAGCAGATCGTAGAACGAGGGGTCGTAGCGACCCGGCCCTTCCGCGTCGGGGAGACGGTACCCGATGGCGAAGAGCTTGCGCTGCCGGTCATAGAGGACCCCGAAGTTCATACCATCCACGAACGCGGAGGCACGGTCGGCAAGAGCTCGCAGGGTCAGGGATAGGGTTCCGTCGTCGCTCTCCCCGTCGCGGGGCCGCATCGTCTGGAGGAGCCGGCCGACCCAGAACACGACCTCCTCTCGCTCCGGGGACGGCGGGGCCGCTTCCCCAAACCCGTTGAGGGCCTCGCCGAGCCGGCGGTTCCCGGCGGCAAGGGCGCCGAGCGTCGCCGGCGGGTCGTCGGCGCCTGCGAGCACGGTGTGAATGACGTCGACTTCGGCTCGGAGGCGCGCGATGTGATCGCCGGGGGGGTGGCCCGCGCTGTAGACGGCCAAACTCTCGAGCGCGGCCGCCGCCTCATCTTCAGATCCCGCGCGTTGCGCCGCCGGGTTCCAGGGGGTCTCTGCCGCCCGGCGGAGCCCCTGGGCCAGTGCGATCAATGCCCCCGCGAGATTGCCGCTGTCGACCGTTGAGACGTATCGCGGCGACAGCGGGGCAAGGGTCTGCGTGTCGTACCAATTGAGGAGATGTCCCTCGAAGTGCTCGATCGCCTCGATCGTCGACAGCGTGCGCTCGACGCGGGCGGCGAGGTCGGTCGCGGAGATGTACCCGAGGTCATACGCGGCCAGCGTCGAGAGCAGTCCCAGGCCGATGTTGGTGGGCGAGGTGCGGCGGGCCAGCAGTTCGACCGGCGCCTCCTGATACGTGTCCGGCGGAAGGCCATGATCCTCCGGACCCGCGAACGTCTCGAAGTATCGCCAGGTCGTGCGGGCCAGCCGGCGGAGCAGCGAGCGCCCGGCGGGAGTCAGCTCGAATCGCCGGGGAACGATCGGAGCGCTCAGCCAAAACGCGAATGCCGGGGCGGTCAGCCAGAGAGCCAGGAACGGAACGGCCACGAGCGCCGCGTCGGGTCGAACGGTGACGGTGACGAGGAGCAGGATCATGGCGGCCAGGGGGCTGACCCCCATCTCGAGCACGAACCGCATCGCTCCATATCCCCGCACGTGGCGGGCCACCCCTGCCGCCGTTTCCCACTCAAGAAGGCCCGGCCCGGCGGTGCCCAATCGGATGAGCGTGATCACGATCGCGTGCGCGTTTCGATACGCCTGGTACGCAAGGAAGGTGACCGTGACGAGTACCTGGGCGGCGGCCGCAGCGAGGTCCCGCCCGGCGGTCCGCACGAACACAGACCACGGTTGCCGGAATGATGGTCCGCGGGCCAGCCTGACGAGCGGCTGGTAGATCGGGAACGCCAGTACGACCAGTACCAACGCCGTCCACGTCACGGCGGGGCCGGGCAGCACCGTCCAGGCGGCGGCGAGCCATGCCACCAGCGCAACCGGGACGAGACTGCGGCGGAGATTGTCCAGAAGTTTCCACCGGCTGACCAGCGGAAGGTGGTTCCGCTCCACCCCCTGTGCCCCAGGAATCCAGGGAAGAAGCCAGGGGAGGAGCTGCCAGTCCCCACGCACCCAGCGGTGATGCCGCTGGGTATAGGACAGGACGCTCGATGGATACTCGTCGACGACCTCCACGTCGGACACGAGGGCGGGGCGCGCGAAGAGTCCCTCGAGCAGATCGTGGGACAGGACGGCGTTCTCCGGGATACGACCGGCCAGCACGGCGGTGAACGCGGCAACATCGTACAGTCCCTTCCCCGTGTAGATGCCTTCCGCGAAGAGGTCCTGATAGGCGTCGGAAACGGCCGTGGTGTACGGATCGACGCCGGTGTGGCCGGAGTAGACCCTCGCAAAGAGCGAGGCGGCGATGCTCGAAATCGTCACCGCGACCCGAGGCTGCAGGATGCCGTAGCCGTCCGTCACGCGCCTTCGCCGTGGGTCCACCACCGCGCGATGCAGCGGGTGGAGGGCGATGCCGATGAGCTCCCGGGCCGTGTCGCGCGGCAGGCGGGTATCGGCATCCAGCGTGATGCAATAGCGGATCTTCGGCAGCACCGAAAGGTCGCCGACCCTGAGCACGTAACTCGTGTGCCCGGTCCCCAGGAGGAGACGATTGAACTCCTCGAGCTTGCCGCGCTTGCGCTCCCACCCCATCCAGCGGCGCTCTCTCGGATTCCAGCGCCGCGCCCTGTGGAACAGGTAGAACCGGTCGCTGCGTCCCTGCCCGTAGCGCGCGTTGAGTTCCTCGATGCCTTGTTGGGCCGCGCGGAGGATCAGCGGATCGTCCGGCATCTCCGCGGAGTCCGCGTCGGTGAAATCGCTGAGGATGGCGAAATGGACCAGGGGGTCGTGGTTCCCCAATGCCTGAACCGCGAGGTGCTCGACGAGACGGCGCACCTGGCTGACGCTGACCAGCAGCGCCGGAACGACGACCACCGTCCGCCCCTCTTCCGGGACGCCGTGGCGGAGGTCGAGCCGCGGAAGACGGGCAGGCGGCACGAGGACGGTCGCGAGCCACTGAACGAGCGCCGTGGCCAGCTCGCTGGCGGGAAGGAACGCCAGCAGCGCGACCCACACATCGTTTCGCCATCCGGGAGCCGACGCCATCGCCAGGCCGACGCCCAGGGCGGTCAGGGCGCCGATGCTTCCCAGGTAGAACAATGCGGGGAGCCGGAGGACAAACCGGCGGATCCTCCGGCCCAGGCGGGGCCGGTAGGCGACGTCGACTTCAAGTGCGCTCCGGCCTTGGCCGATCAGGTGGTAGCCGACGTGCGCGGCCCGGTGACCTCTGGGCTCCCGGTCGGCCGCTTCGCGTGCGCGTTCGACGCTCCGCAGCGCGACGCGCAGCTGCGCTTCGCCCGTGGGGGCGGCAATTTCCTCGACGGCCCTGCGGTACTGGTCCCGGCTAGCAAAATCCATGCCGGCGAAGACAGCCGCCGGGTCGCGCAGGAGAATCTGGTGGACCAGGCTGACACGCTCGAAGAACTGGCTCCAATCGAGGGACGCGCAGAAGCGGAGGCTCGTGATCGCGTTCCCCATCGCCACCTGCCGTGCAGCCTGCCGCTGGTGCTCGGTCCGCATGGCGTCCTCGGGCGTGAGCCCCTGTTCGGCGAACTGTTGGGCCAGCCGGTCCCGCAACCGCGACGTGTGCGGGCCCAATTCGCGCATGCGCTCCAACAGACGCACCACCGTGGGCGTGGGCGGCCGGTCCGGCAAGTCGGGGGGCGGACCGTCTTCGGAAGCCGCCTCCAATTGGGTCAGGTAGCGATCGGCGTCGAGCCGCCCGGCGCGGACGGCAAGGAGCTCCCCGGCGAGCCCCTTGAGATTCTCGATCAGGGCCGCCTTGAGCATGGTCGGCCAGGCCCACAGTTCACCGATCGTCAGCGGCACGACGGTCTGGTACGCAGAAACGAAGCGGGTCAGACGCTGGAGATCGATCCGGCCATCGCTTTGACGGACGAGCTCCATCGCCATGGCGTAGACACGCGCGGTCTCGCCGAGGTCTTGGGAGATAACGGAAGGCAGTTCGAGGTAGTACGACTGCGGCAGACTGATCCGGATCTGCTGAAATTCCGCCTCGAGGACGTGAAAGTTGTCGAGCAGCCATTCCGCCGCGGACATGACGGCTGCCTTGCTGCGGGCATCCGATTCGAACGTGTGGTAGGCGTGCCGGAGGATGCGGCGAGCGCCGTCAAGCCCGCCGAAGAAGCGGCGCATTCCCCGCCGCGTGGTCCGGCCCGTGGGAAGGCTCGCCGCCAGCCTCTCGGCGAGCGCCTCGAGACCTTCGACGCTTAGGAACTCGCCGCGAAGAGGACGGGGATCCTGGATCGGCGAGATTCTCCTTTCAAGTTCGACCCTGTCACTACGGCCTTTTTGTCAGCCACGGAATAGCTTTCCCCGCCACGATCAAGCCTCATGCACGCGCACGTGGAGAGTCTTGCCGGCACATGAACTCGCGTCTGATCTTCAGATCATCGGCGCTCAAGGTACCCTACCACCTGGAGCCATCGCGGCTCGGGGCTCGGATTGCGCTCGAGTGGATGGATTCGCCCTGGGAATGACCGACGCCTCGGCGCGGAGGCGCGCCCCAGTCCCAGATCTTTGCTTCGTATCTCTATCCTCTGAACTTGTCCATGAATTCATTCGCTAGTGAGAGCTTATTCGGATTGGGATCCTCCAGCTCTCCGCGGAGATCAAAGTACCGTGTGCCACCCCGCCGTAAGGTCCGCGAGTTGCAGCAACTGGCAGTTCTTCATCGGCTGGGTAGCTATCTCCACCGAAGTCCTTTCGGCTTCCCTAAGCAAAATCACCGGGGGCGCCTATCGCGTCCACGAATAGCATAATGGGAGGGCACGTGAAAGCGCCCTCCCATTATGCACTACTCATCGTCTATATCTTGAACCTACACAGTCCGCTCGATTGGAACTCCGACTAGGCTCCCCCATTCGGTCCAGGATCCATCATAGTTCTTCACCCGCTCGAATCCCAGGAGGTACTTAAGCGTGAACCACGTCAGCGAGGACCGCTCGCCGATGCGGCAGTACGCGACAACGTCTAGGTTAGAACGGATGCCCTGCTGATCATAGAGGCGGTTCAGCTCGTCGGCATCCTTGAACGTCCCGTCTTCGCGCACGTTCTGAGTCCACGGGACATTGCGGGCGCCGGGGATATGTCCGCTGCGCTGTGCGCCTTCCTGAGGGTACGCGGGCGGAGCCAGGAGCTCGCCGGTGAATTCGGCAGGCGACCGCACATCGACGAGCGCCGCCTGCGGTTGTCCGAGAAGCTGTAAAACCTCATCTCGGAACGCGCGGATCGACCGATCCGGGCGTCCGGGCTCGTAAGTCGCCGCCGGGAATCGCGGAACCTCAGCCGTTACCTGTCGCCCCTCACGGTACCAGCGGTCACGCCCACCGTTGAGGACTCTGGCATCGGGGTGCCCATAGTACTTGAACAACCAGAATGTGTACGTCGCAAACCAGTTGTTCTTGTCGCCGTAAAAAATCACCGTCTGATCCGGACGCAGGCCCAGCCCGCCTACCAGACGGCCGAACTGCTCGCGTGCTAGCCAATCGCGGATGACGGGATCTTGGAGATCCTCTTTCCAATGCAGCCGCACCGCGTTGGGAATGTGACCCTGGTCGTACAAGGCCGCGTCTTCGCTGGCCTCGACGACCCGCACGTGCGCATCCCTCAGATGGGCCTCCAACCAGTCAGGTTCCACGAGCACTTGCGGATTTGCATACTCACTCATTAGTGTGCCTCCTTGTCGAAGCCTCCTGCCACGCGGCACCGCGGCACGATCACCGCGCCACCACGGCAACAGGGAAGTTGAACGAACGATGGCCGTCGCCAAAGGAGCAACAACCAGCGATCTACGCGCACCGGATGTATCAGGTGGCAAGAGCAGCGGAGACAGGTTGTGTGCCGAAGGGACTTACGTGAAGCGATGTGGCGAAGACACACACTGCCTCCGCCGGGGACAGATGCATTGCCGGAACTCGTCCGCGCTTGAATTTGTTGGCCAGCAGACTCGAAGAATCATCCCGCGGTCATGATCGCTGATTTGATGGCTCAACATTAGCCTGTGCACTGTTCCGATGTCAAGAAGTGCGAGAAACCAGAGACACCTGTCTCACAATCGCTGCCAGCGTGTCTCGCTACGCTCCCTCCTCCGGGGGACTAATCCCCCGGATCGCTCGCGAACGAGAGAACGTGCCCTTCAGGTGGACAGCGCATCGCTCGCTGCCCCTTTACCACCTGGGGGAGTACCTCCCCCGCACCCCCCTCGGGGTCAGGCGTTCGAATCCCCGTGTACCCGAGACGTTGAATGATTGGTGGAGACGAGGGGATTCGAACCCCTGACCCCCTGCGTGCAAAGCAGGTGCTCTCCCACTGAGCTACGTCCCCGTCTTCACTATTATAGGCTTCGATCCATGGAACGCGCACAAAATCGAGCATCCGGGCGCAATGAACCACCTGAAACATAGAAGCTTCCGAGCCCCCGGAGATCTCGCCCGACTCTATAATGGTGACAGCGTTCCGGTCCCACCTGGAGGTGTGCTCATGTTGATCAGCCAGAAGATGAACGATGCCATCAACGAACAGATCGGCCGGGAATTCTCCGCGTCGCTGCAGTACGTGGCGATCGCCGGCTACTTCGATGCTGAGAACCTGCCCCAGCTCGCGTCCTATTTCTACCGGCAGGCCGACGAGGAACGCGACCATGCGCTCAAATTCGTCCGGTTCATCGCCGACGCCGGAGGGCAGACGGCCGTCCCCGCCGTCCCCGCCGCGAAGAGTCAGTTCAGCGGCGCCGAGGAGGCGGTCAAACTCTCGCTGGAGGGGGAAGAGAAAGTGACCCAGCAGATCTATGACCTCGTGAACCTGGCGGCGCAGGAAGGCAACTGGATCGCGCACCACTTCCTGCAGTGGTACGTCGATGAGCAGTTGGAAGAGGTCGCGGGCATGGAACTCCTGCTGAGCACCGTGCGCCGGGCCAAGGATCAGTTGCTATTCGTCGAAGACTACCTCGCCCGGACGGGACATCCGGAGGAGAAGCCCTAGAGAAGGCAGACACCCGCGGGCTGCGCGGTCACAGCGCCACGCGACTCATGAAGAGCTCGAGCTGCTCCTCCTCATCTGCGACCGGCCACATGAAGATCCCCTGCGCGCCCGCGTCGGCGTAGGCAGCCAGTCTTTCTGCACACGCATCAGCCGGCCCGATGAACACTCGCTCCGCGAGCTCAGCCTCCGACCGGCTCAGCGCCGCGGCAAGCGAGGAAAGCGCGCGAGAGATCGCCGTCCGGTCATCGGTGATGTAGCAGTACGCCGTCGAAATCCCGTTCGGAAAGTCCACAGCGTCCCTGCCGGCGGACGCGAGCAGGTCGCGCATCATCCGCCAACTCTCCGCAAAGCGCCGCGGCATCGTATTGTACGCGGAGGCCAGCCACCCGTCGGCGAGCGAGGCGGTCCGGCGCAGACTCCGCTCGGAGGACCACGCCCCGATCCAGATCGGCGGGCCAGGATTCTGAATGGGCTGGGGGGCGAGGTCCATCCCCCGCGTGTCGTAGTAGCGACCCTCAAACGACGGTTCGCCGCGGCGCAGCAGCGCGCGCAGCGCTTGGACGCTCTCGTCGAACCGGGCCCACCGCTCCTCAAAGGGGAGGCCGACCGCGGCATAGTCCGCGGCTGAAGATCCAGGACCCACCCCTGCGATCAGCCGCCCGCCGGAGAGCACGTCGAGGGCGGCCAGCGCCTTGGCCAGCGGAACGGGGCCGCGCACGACGGAGAGCGCGATCGACGGCAGCAGCGTCATCCCGCCGCTGTCGGCGACCACCGCCGCCATCGACGTTAGACTGTCGAGAAAGGGTCGCGGCGAGACCAGGTGGTCGTTGGTGGTCAGGTAGCGGAATCCCAGGGCCGCGGCGCGCCGCACGTACGCCCGCAGGCGCTCGAGCGTCCACGGACGATCGTCGAAGCCGATGATCGGCAGGTGGGCGCCGTACAACATGTGCCCATTCTACGCGAGTCACCAATCCGGGGGAACCACGACAGTTAGCCCAGTTGAGGAATGGTTTTCACCGGCAGCGGGTGGTATAAGCAAGACCGCAATTCCTGGTGCCAGGCACCGGGGAATTGGGTCTGCCTCGCGCTGCCCGCGAAAACGCTCGGTCACCGCGCGATCATCGATTGGGAAATCGGCCAGGACGGAAGATGCCGATCTCGTTGATGCGCCCATTGCGGTCGCTGGCGGGATCAGCCACCATCGTGAACTGAATCCCCACATCGACGTATCGGTACGTGGTCACGCGCGCCGGCGGAATGGAGATGATGACCTGGGGCGGCCCATGGACCCGCGCCACGTCGTCCGTATTGCTCGCCCCGCTCAGACCCTGGTCGGTCCGCCACGCCGGAGCGTTCGTGACGTCTTTGGTCAGGACGCGCGTCTCCTCGGACGGAATGTCGTAGGAGATCCAGATCCCCAGCGCCTTCCACTCGCAGACACCAACGTCGCGCGGGTTCAGCAGCGACCCACAGTCCGCCGGCACGCCCAGGCGCTGTTTGATCTCGGCGAGCGGCATCTCGACGGTGAGATCGCCGAGCGCCCGGCCAGGGATGATAATGGTCGAGGGAGCCGGCGCGGCGACCGCCGACACGACCCCGAACGTCACCAGGAAGGTAGCGACCGCGCGAACCATCCCACCATGGTTTTTCCCGAGGTGGGATAATTAACTCGGGAGGAAAAAGACCTCAACCATGCGATACCCTCAGTCCCTGCTCGATCTGATCGACACGGAACGCGACGACGTGCTGTCGGTCATGCTCGACGTCGACCCAAGCAAGCCGGAACACCAGGCCGTCCACCCCGCTTACTTGATCCATCTCAAGAACGCCGTGCGAGACATCCTCGACGGCCTGCCCAAGCAGCGGCGCAAGAGAGCCGCACCCATCGCGTCCCAGGTCCTGGGGTTCGTGGAGACGATGCGCCCGGAAGGCCGCGGTCTCGCGATCTTCGCGGCCCCGGACTTGTGGCGGCAGCAATTCTTCCCGTTCCCGCTGACCACGAGAATCACGTACGGCCGTCCTGACGTGATGCCGCTGTTGTGGACGATCGATGAGTACCAGCCGTACGCCGTCCTCGTCGTCGACAGTGAGCACGCCCGCATCCTCGTCGCCTACCTGGGCGCGGCCACCATCATGGAGCAAGACGCGCTGGTACTGGACACGAGCGAGTGGCGCTTCACGGCCGGGCGGCAGCCATCGTTCACGAAGGCCACCGGGACCGGCGCAGGCCGGGGGAGCCAGCGCGATACCTTCGACGCCCGGGTCGACGACCACGTCCGCCGGTTCTGGCTCAGCGCCGCCGACGCCGCGGCGCGCTGGTTGGATGAGCTGCAGATCGAGCGCCTGATCCTCGCGGGACCCGAAGAGGCGACCGCGGCCGTGCGCGTGGCGCTGCCGGATCGAGCGCGGGCGAAGGTGGCGGGCATGGTGCCGCTGGCTGCGGACGCCTCACTGCCGGAGATCCGCGACCGGACTCTGGCCGCGGCCCTGCAGAGCGAGCGAAGCCGCGAGGAACAACTGATCGCCGCGGCGCTGGACCGCTCAAGCCCCCCGGCGGGTTCGGTCGTGGGCATCGAACCAACGCTGACGGCCCTGCAGCGGGGCGAAGCGATGAGGGTGATCGCCGCCCGCGACCTCGACGGCCCGGTCGGACGGTGCCGCCGGTGCGGCTACGTCACGGCGAAACCGCGGCGGCGCTGCGAAGTCTGCCGCGGCAAGGTCGAGCCGGCAACATTTCCGCAGGTGCTGCCGCTGCTGATCCGCCGCGGCGGGGCGGACCTCGAACTGGTCGGCAAAGAGTCCGCCGGCGCCCTGCGCGAACTCGGCGGGCTCGCAGCGATTCTGCGCTTTCGGTCATCGTGAGTACCATGGCCATCGAGTCCGGGTTCCTTGATACCAACGGCGCGCACCTGTACTACGAAGTCGCCGGCAGCGGCCATCCGCTGCTGCTGATCCACGCCGGGGTCGCCGACCACCGCATGTGGGACGATCAGTTCCCCGTCTTCGCGGAACGCTACCGCACCATCCGCTACGATACGCGGGGGTTTGGGCAATCGATTACCGCGGACGTCCCGTTCAGCAACGCCCAGGACGCGGCGGACCTGCTCGACCACCTCGGCGTCGACCGCGCGCACGTGATCGGGGTGTCCCGCGGCGGGCAGATCGCCATCGCCTTTGCGCTCGACCATCCCCGGCGCGTCAGTGCGTTGATCCCCGTCGCCTCGGGCGTAGGCGGCTACCAGGACACTGACGAGCCGGAAGACGAGCAGGCGCTGTGGCCCGCGCTGGAGGCGATGTGGGAGGCGAAAGAATTCGACGCGCTGGCCGATGAGGAAGTGAAAGTGTGGGTGGATGGCCCCCGCCAGAGCGCAGACCGGGTCGACAGCCGCATCCGGGACAAAGTCCGCCAGATGATCCTCGACACCTACCGCGGGCACACCACCGGCGGACAGCCCCATCCGCAGACGCCGCCGGCGATCGGCCGGCTACACGACATCCGGATTCCCACGCTGGTCATCGTCGGCGATCTCGACACGCACTCGGTGCGCGCGGTGGCCGATATCCTGGCGCAGCGCATTCCCGGCGCGAGAAAGGTCGTGCTCCCGGGCACCGCGCACATGCTGAATATGGAGCGGCCCGCCGAATTCAGCCGGATCGTCCTCGACTTCCTCGGCGGCGTCGGTAGCTAGCGCTTCGCCCGAATCGCTGCCTGCAGGCGGTGGGGGACGATCGGAAGCGACGTGATGTGGACGCCGGTGGCATCGGCCACGGCGGCGGCGATGGCGGCACCGCCGGGGACCACGGGCGGCTCGCCGACGCCCTTCGCGCCGAATGGCCCAAAGTCCGACGGGACCTCGACCATTACCGTCTCCATCGGCGGCACATCCGCTGCACGCGGAATGGAATAGTCTGCAAACGAGGAGGTCAGCAGCGTCCCCTCGTCCGAATATGTCATCGCCTCCAGCAGGCCCCATCCGATCCCCTGCACGGCACCGCCGCGCATCTGTCCTTCGACCGCAGCAGGATTGATCGCATAACCCACGTCCTGTATGACCACGTAATCAAGCAAGCGGACGCTGCCGGTTTCCTGGTCCACGTGCAGCTTGGCGAGATGCGCCGCAAACCCTGGAGACGATTTCGGGGACGGGATTGAGCTGGTCCCGAAGATAGGCGCGTATCGTGCGCCGAAACTCATGCTCTTGCGCGCGACCTCGGCCAAGGAGAGCCGTTTCTCGGGTGTGCCACGGACTTGCACGTGGCCATCGACAATCTCAAAATCGTCGGCCCGGGCTTCAAATTCCGAAGCCGCGATGGCAAGAATCTGTCGTCGAGTGTCTTCGGCCGCGGATTTCACCGCACTGCCAACGGTATAGGTTGTTTTGCTTCCTGCCGACATTCCTGCATAGGGTGCCTGTTCGCTATCAGCGGTTAGGACCGAAATCCTTTCGGGCGGAACGTCAAGAATCTCAGAGGCAATCAAGGCCATGGTCGTTGCCGTTCCGGTTATGTCGACTGAGCCCACCACGACTTGAAACGTGCCATCCGTATTGGCGCGGATGCAGGCCGTCGCGGATTCGACGCCGCCGGGCCACCCACCGACCGCCACGCCGTACCCGATCCCCGGCCTGTGCTCACGATCTCTCCACTTCGGATGATCCCGGAGCGCTTCAAGTACTTGGCGCAACCCGATCTTCGCCCAGGGTCGATTGTTAGGCATCGGATCGCCCTGGCCGCTGGCGTTCTTCAAGCGAAACTCAACAGGGTCGGCTCCCAGCAGTGTCGCCATGAGGTTCATCTGCGATTCAATCGCAAACGTTGCCTGCGGGGCGCCGGGGGCACGATAGGCACCGTTGGGCGGCTTGTGCGTGAGTACTTCAAAAGATTGGATGTCCAGATTGGGAACCCGATAGTACCCTCCCAGCAGGATTGCGGTGATTGACGCGGGCGCGCCTGGTGATGCCCCTGAATCGAAAATGACCTGCCCCTGCAGTGCAGTGAGGGTGCCGTCACGTTGGACACCTGTTTTGAGACTGATCTCGCATTCCGGACCTGGATTTCCGATCAGAAAGTCATCGCGCCTCGACAGCACCAGTCGGACTGGACGCCGTAGCATTGTCGCCAGCGCGGCGACCAGCGGTTCGAGCAGCAGGGTCTTTCCGCCAAATCCGCCGCCCACGGTCATCGGCACAATCTTGACCTTCTGCTCAGAGACTCCCAGCGACCGCGCGACGTGGCTGCGCACGAAGAACTGACCCTGCGTGGCGGTGTAAACCGTGATGGAATCGGTGACGGGTTCGATTGTCGCGATGCTCGCATGTGGCTCGAGATACGATTGGTGTAGCCGCGACGTCGTGTACGTATGCTCGACGACGAAATCCGCCTCGCGAAATCCTCGCTCGATGTCTCCTCTGGTGAAATGGTACTTAGCCGCGACGTTCCTCGGCAAGCGCTCCTGTACTACACCGGCGGACACGGTAGCGTGTCCACCGGCTTCATCATCCTCGTCAGCACCCACTGATACTAGCGGCGCATCATCCTGCATTGCCCGGCGCGGGTCGAGCACGGCGGGCAGGATTTCATACTCCACAGTCTCCGCCAGCCGTTCGGCGGCATCATCGGCAGCTGCGGCCGTCTCGCCGACCACTACTGCCACAGGCTCGCCAGTATAATGGGTCTCCTCATCCGCCAGCAGGTTGCTGGATACGCCATCAGGAAGATCGGCTTCAGTAGCCACTGCGACCACGCCCCCAACGGACTGGGCCGCCGCGCGATCCATGCGGACAATACGCGCATGCGGATGAGGACTCAACACCAACCGTGCATAAAGCATGCCTGGCAAATTGAGGTCTTCAGTATAACGCGTCGACCCAGTAACTTTCTCCTTGCCCTCCACCCTTTTCGTGGCCTTACCTATTGCCTTCATCACAGCACCTCAGCGCCGAGCATCCTCCAAAATTCACATTGACAGCTAGCGCCGCTGGAACAATGCGATGGCTGGTCAAGCATCCGCTACTGGACCGACCTTGTTCCAGCTTGCGTTGGGCTCCGCAACTGGCCATCCCACCGCCTCATTTGAGTGAATTCCAGTCCGAAGTTGTCCAAAATTCGCCCGATGATATGATCGATCATCTCATTCAGCGTAGCAGGATGATTGTAGAATGCGGGCATTGGGGGTGCGATAGCGACACCGGTCCGTGCCAGCTTCAGCATGTTTTCCAAGTGGACAACATTCAACGGTGACTCCCGGACCACCAGAATTAGCTTCCGACCCTCCTTCAGAATCACGTCCGCGGCGCGAGCCACAAGGGTGTCGGTAAAACCAGTAGCGATCGCCGCTACCGTCTTGGTACTACAGGGCGCGATTATCATTCCGTCAGTGCGGAACGAGCCGCTGCTTATGGTGGCTGCCAGGTTGTTTGCTGGATAATTGAAATGAGCGAGCTTGCGAACGTTCTCTACAGTCATGTTAGTTTCATGCTCGATGGTCCGTTCGCCCCACTTGCTTATGATCAGGTGAGTCTCCACGCGCCCGGTAGCCCGTAGCGCTTCTAACAGTCGCACGCCGAAGATGGCCCCAGTGGCTCCTGAAATGCCCACGATCAGACGCATATCCAGCATCCCTTTCATCGTTCTCCTCCCCGGGAGTGAAGAAGGTCAGGCACGCGCCACCCGCATCACTGCCAGTACATCCTCCTCCGCGCGGCGCAAGGCATCAGCGCTAGGTCCAACCCACTGGTAGGATGGAGGTTGAACGATCACTCTGTCCCATGTCTGGTCCTGAGCAACCCAAGCAACCGTTTCCCACAGCGCGAGCCTAAAATGCACAGTCTGGATGCGCTTCTGTACTTGGACTGCGTCACCCTTGATCAACACTAGGATGTTATCGGCCCCTACGATTTGCACGGTTACCTTGCCGGAACGCTCAAGGTTCTTCAGCGTCGTACTCCCATGATCCACTGCAAATCGCAGTCGCTCCGGATCGGGTGCTACGGCCCAACTCATGACAGCATGAGCCCATCCATCGACCCCCACCGTCGCGAGCAGCGCGGGCCCTCCCCGATTGAGATAGCTAAAGAGTTTGCCCGAGAGTCGACTCAAAGCCCCATCCGTCAAACCCTTGTGAGTTCGTTCAGTAGATTTCGCGCTTCCATCTGTACCAACGCGATCCTGAACCAGATCGTATAGCGACTTGGAACAGAAGCGATGTCGGCGGTTAACGTCTTCAGACCAACCCAGCGCCATTCACTCACTTCGTCCGCGGCGGGTTCAGGGACACCGCTGAAACAACCTAGCAAGACGTGATCGTACTCGTGTTCAATCAAGCCGCTCCCCAGGTCGGCTCGGTATAAGAAGCTGAATCTTTCGCGTAGTGGAATGACAAACCCCATCTCTTCCCAGAGCCTCCTTTCCGCCGACTCCAAGACCAGCTCGCCAGGACGAGGGTGACCGCAGCAAGCGTTGGACCAAAGGCCGGGAGAGTGGTATTTCGTGTGCGCCCTCCGTTGGATCAACATTTCATTTCCCTCATTGAAGACAAAGACCGAGAATGCCCGATGAAGCAAGCCGGAAGTGTGGACAGCCAACTTACCTGCGACACCAGCCTCCCGGTCGTGCTCATCAACAAGGATGACAAATTCCTCCATGGCGACTCCTATCAGCGGCTCCGACGATCAGCACATGGCTGAGCCAACGTGACTCTACCCTCGTTTGCTTGAAAGGGAAGGGAGAACAACCTTCGAACGACGGCTCGTACGCCTTAGGGCATGACGCCAGTACCGCTCGATGTCCAGCATCAGTTTCCGCAAATGATCATCCACGGCGTGCTGCGCCCGCACTTCGTCGTGCGCAACGATCCCTTCCAGTATCTTGCGATGATCCACTGCCAACCGCCCGCCAACCCGAGTGCGGATGTAGGTGATGATGTACGTGTAGTGCCCCTGATGGCGCAGAATGTCGAGCATCTTCCGCAGCACCCGATTGCCGCTGATTTCTGCCAGCGCATCATGGAATCGGACATCCTCGGCCACAGCCAATTCGCCATGGGCTACTCGATCTTCCTGACGCTGCAGGATCCTCTCTAACCCCTTGATATCCCGTTCCGTCGCTTTGTGCACTGCCAGACGGATGATCTCTCGTTCAATGATCCGGCGAGCCTCCAGTAGGTCCAAGATTTCCTTCTTGCTCCCATCAGCAACAAGCCGGTGCAACGCCTCACTACTCATCTGAAGATTGACTTGACGTTCGAGTTCCTCCAGACGCATCTGGCCGGCCTCGCTTAGCGTCCGTCCCTCCACGCTCACTTTAGTCAGATAGCCTGCCACCTCGAGCTCACGGAGTTTCCTGCCTACGGTAGGGGCGCTGATACGAAATCCACGCTTCCGCAGCTCGATCTCCAACGTTCCTGAACCGACTGGTTTCCCACGGTCGGAGAGAAGCTTGAGTATTTCGTAATCCAGCATCTGCGTGTAGCGGCGCGGACGCCCATGCGCCTGTTGCTCAACGGGATAGAGCATGCCAGTCATCTCCTCCAACGGAATGATCTATCCAGACACGCAATTCGTCAGAATCTGAGCGGCTCCTTATTTTCGCGCCGCGGTTCGAGGAATCGGTCTAGGAGGAACGGTCCGATGTCCAGGGTCGAGGCGTACCCGTCGAGGATGACCTCTGAAGTGAGGATCCCTACACCCGGTGCGTGCATGAATCCATGGCCACCCAGTCCCGCCGCAACGTAGAACCCGGGGACGCTCGACACCGGGCCCAGGATAGCGTGATCGTCGGGGGTCATTGAACGGATCCCCACATAGACGCGCACAACGGTGCCTTCCTCGAGCGCTGGGACGCGATGCGTTGCAGCGCGCGCCACCGCATCTACTTGTTCCCAGTCTACGATCTCATCCGTTCCAGGGTGCGTATCGTGATCGGTCCCGCCCATGAGCAGGTGACCATCACGCTGCTTGTGCAGGTACCATCCAGTGTCGAGGTCGACAAGGAAGGGAGTAGAGCCGTCGGTAACAGGATTCTGGAGTTCGCGCACTGGATTGCTTACCACAACCTGCCGCCGGAACGGCTTCGCCGGAAGCTCGACATTAACTAACGCAGCGACCTGGTCCGCATAGGGCCCCGCCGCATCTACTACCGCGGGTGCCTGATAGGTTTCTCGTGACGTCCGTACGGTTACTACACCTTGCTCTTGCTCGATGCCGACCACGTCCTCTTCAAGCTCCACACGCCCCCCAAGCTCCAGAAAACGCTGATAATACCCCATGAGCGCTGCATATGGACTAGCCGAACCATCTTCGCGGCAGAAGGCTCCCCCCACGAGATCGTCGATGTACAACTGTGGCAGCCGCTGCTGTGCCTGCTGCGGCGTGACTAGTTCGCTGCTCACTCCCAATCGGTGCTGCAATTCAACGCTCGCCGCGAGCTGGCGTTGCATCCGATCACTTGTAGTGACGAACAAGTAACCACACGGATCGATCTCCACATCAACACCCATCTGATCCTTGAATCGCCTATATTCCGCGATGCTGACCTTGGATAGACGGATGTTCGCTTCAGTGGAGAACTGATGACGCATGCCGCCCGTGGCCCGGGCCGTCGCGCCCTGCCCAATCATGGCTTCGCGCTCTAGCACCACAACTCGCAGCTGCCCCCGGCGAATCAGATGGTAGCCAACGCTAAGTCCGATGATGCCCCCTCCAATGATAACGGCATCGGCGTTGATCCGAGCTCACCCCCTCTGTCGCTACATCTGATCCCAATATTCACCTGGGTCGATTGGTATGTCGAGCACGGTGGGCATGCCCGAGGCCAGTGCCTCTCGATAAACTGGTCCCACCTCGTCAAGCTTTTCGACCCGCCTCCCCGTCGCGCCGAAAGCCTGCGCAATAGCAGTGTAGTCTGGGCGACCAAAGTCGACCCCGTAGCTAGAGAGCCCCCGCCTGTCCTGGGCGATTTTGATGGCAGCCAGCGTGCGATCCGCAAACACAGCAACGACCACCGGGATCTTACGTCGGACCATCAGTTCAAGGTTATGGAGTACCATGAGGAATCCGCCATCGCCGGTCACGCACAAGACCGGTCGATCTGAATATTCCAATCTGGCAGCAATCGCCGCAGGAAGGCCAAACCCCATTGCCGAGAGCCCGTTCGACATCAGGAAAGTTCCTGGATGGTGGGTTCGCCAAATCTGCCCGATCAGGAGTTTATGCGATCCCACGTCGCAGGCGACAATAGCGTCGTCCGGCAGGACCTCTTGGAGTCGGGTCAAGACGGCGTGCGGACTGAGCCCTAATCTGGGCACAGAGCGGGCCTGGACAGCGTGCATCACTCGCTCGCGTCGGATCCGCGCATCCCGCTGCGTCCAACTGCGACGGGACGTTGGAATGAAACGGTCGGCAAGCGCCTCGAGGGTGGCCGCTATGTCGCCGATGACCCCACTCTCAGCTGGACAGGTTGCTCCGGCGAGATTGGTATCGTCGATGTTGACGAAGCGGCGTTTGGCGAACCAGTCTTTATCACATTCTACGGGATCGAATCCAACCCCGAGCAACAGGTCACATTCGTCTAGAATCTGCAGGATTGCGTTGTCACCGGCCATCCCGCTAATGATGCCGACAAAGAGCGGGTGCGATTCGTCAATGATCCCCTTGGCCTTTGGGGTTGTTAAGAACGGCATCCCGAAGGTCTCGAGGAATCGCCTCAGCGCAGGACCGACAGCATCGCGGCGGGCACCCAGCCCCACTAACGCCATCGGTCGCTCAGCTTCAGAAATGAGCAGGGCCGCCCTTGCGATTGCAGACTCGGCCGGTCCGGCGGGCGAATCAAGCTCGGGCAGTGACATCGTCGGCTCAGGCGATATTCCCTCTTCTATCGCCAGATCACTGGGCAGTGCGATATGGACAGGACCGCGTCGGGGTTGCTGGGCTAAGTCCATCGCTCGTTCGGTGATGGCGGAGGTGCCATGACCGTCAACGGTCACGGTCCACTTTGTAACGGGGGCGAACAGAGCGTTGAGATCAAGGCGCTGGTGTCCATACGAACGATCAAGCTTCGTGGATACTTGCGCTGTCACGGCCACTACCGGCGAACGATCAAGGAAAGCGTTGGCTATGCCAGTCACCAGATTTGTCGCACCTGGACCCAGGGTGGAGATGCAAACCCCGGGGATGCCGTTCAGGCTGCCCGCAGCGTCAGCCATGAATGCCGCGCTTTCCTCGTGGCCGACAAGGATGAACTCAATCCCCACCCGTTTGCAGGCATCCATGAAAGCTACGATCTCGCCCCCCGGATGACCAAAGCAACGTCTTACGCCCCGGTCACTGAGTACTTCTGCAATGGCCAGCGCGTTAGTTGGCATGATCCCACATTTCCCCTTCACCCCTTGCGTCAAGAACCGGGAGGAGCCCGTTCCTATCCAAGACCGGGAGCAAGTCCGTGAGCAGTAAGCAAATCCAGGTTTGCATAAGGAGCTGCGGCATGAATGAAAGGGCGCCAACGCTATTCATCAATTATGATTAATATACTTTTGCCTTCACGAGTATGTCAAGCCGTCGGAAACGCCAGATGGTGGAACGGCTAACCATTCCTCTAAGCTTGCTCACTCCACGGCACGGACGCTTGACAGCACTTCCTAAAGAAGATAACATTTTGTCTGCAGACCGGCTCATCACTTATGATCAGCTAGTTTTTTTGGTGCATAAGCCACATAAGCTTCAGGAAGGACCGGCCGCCTAATGTGCCGTCACGGATTAGAGACCTAAGCTTGCAAGTTCAATCAGGAGGCCTCCACCGGTAATGGAGAAGCGGCCGATCTTTGAACCAGAGACGTCAATGTGGGATGGCGCTCTGGATCTGCTTCCTGATTTCAAGCTGAATCTCGACAGCAGCGCGTTCTTGATCGTGGACATGCAGTACCTCGACGCACATCCAGATTTCGGGATGGGTAGGCGGGCTAAAGAGACTGGTACTTTTGAGCAGTTCAGTTACTACTTCAAGACCATCAAGGAGATCATTCCACGAATTAGCGCCCTGCAAAAGATCTGCCGCGAACGAGGGCTTGATGTCATGTTCGCCAAGATTGCGTGCTACTTAAAGGACTGTCGCGATGTAAGCCCGCAACACAAACGGGTCAACTTCTATGCCCCTCCAGGTTCCCGAGAAGCCGAGATCCTGGAAGAGCTCGCCCCGTTAGAGGACGAGCTGATCCTGATCAAGGGCTGCTCAGGCGTTTTCAATAGCACAGCCATCGACCAGATCCTAAGAAACATGGGCATTGACACACTCATTATCTGTGGTGTGACTACCGATGGTTGTGTTGGAAATGCCGTTCGTGATGCGTCGGATCGAGGTTACTACGTGATCCTTGTCGGTGATGCTTGCGCCACAGTGAGCCCCGAGGATCATGCTTTCGGCCTGCGCTGTGTAAATAACGCTGCATGCAAGGTCATGACAACGCAGCAGGTGATCGATCTGATTGTCGCTGCTGAAACGAGACCCGAGGCGGCGAGTCGAAACGTCGGATAGGCCCAAATCGGTTGAAAAGGGGGCAGCGATGACGAAGCGCAGCGATGGGGAAGATAGTTTCGGTGCCGATACCGAAGGGTTCGATACCCAAAGAGTGATTAGCCGGCGAAAATTCCTCAGGGACAGCGCGCTTGCCGCCGCGGGCGTGGCAGGGATTGGCTCTCTAAGCCAACTGACCACCTCGGTCCCGAGGTTAGCGGCAGCCCTGCCTCGATCGGCCAAAGACACGATCGTAATAGGATGGCACTCCGAAGCGGATACTCTTGACCCGAGCAAGGCCTGGGATGGCTGGTTTTCCCGTTTATTCACCGATGGGCTGGTGCGCTTTGAAGGCGGGGGAGGAGAGATCATGCCCGCACTGGCAACCCAGTGGCGGGCTTCCCCCGATGGTAAAGAATGGACATTCAAGATCCGGTCTGGCGTCCGCTTCCAGGACGGCACACCGATGAAGGCTCAAGACATTCAATTTAGTTTTGACCGATGGCTGAATCCCAAGAATCCGTTCTATGAATCCCCCTGCGGCACCGCGTGCTATTTCTTCAGGGCTGTTGAAAAAGTGACAGCCGTAGATGATCGCACCGTGAGATTCAACTTGAAGAACCTCGATCCGGCCTTCCTGCCGGCCATGCTCACAGTTTACAGCGCCCCGGTGAGCCCTGAGGCGCTAAAGAGGCTCGGCAACAGAGGCTTCGGGGTCAAGCCTGTCGCTACAGGGTCGTTCAAGGTCCAGGAGTGGATAAAGGGTACGCGGCGAGTCCTCGAACGTTTTGACGATTACTGGGGCCGGCGGCCCATATTGCGGCGGCTGATTGTAAAGCCCATTCCTGAGGACGCGATCCGTGTTGCGCAGTTACAGCGAGGAGAAGTGGATTTCATCATTGAGGTGCCCTTCGAGTTCATCCCTACCATTCAGAACGATCCCAACCTGCGGCTTCTACGAGCTGACGCCCACCACGTGTGGTGGATTCCGCTCAACCTGCACCAGAAACCGTTGACCGACAAGAGGGTCCGGCACGCGTTGAACTACGCTGTCAATAAGGAGGCAATCGCGCGGAGCCTTCTCAAGGGTGGTGTTACGGTTGCCGCCGGTGCGATGATGAAAGGTTGGGCAGAGGACCCCAGCCTCCATCCCTATCCGTACGATCCTCAAAAGGCGAAGCAGTTGCTCGCGGCGGCCGGCTATCCCAATGGCTTTCGGACTAGGTTTTGGGTGCCGGAGTCGGGGACCGGTATGGTTGCTCCCAAGGCGATCGCAACCGTGGTCCAGGCACAACTTAGAGAGGTGGGTGTTATCGTCGAGATAGAGACTCAGGAGTGGACAAGCTACCTCAATGCATACAGCTCCGTCGGGCTTGACAGCGGGAAGCCGCCGTTTGGCATGGCTGAGATGTCATGGAATGTTCACTTCCCGGATCCCTACTTGATGGACTCCGTCCTGTTGGGTGATTTTCGGCCTCCGAAAGGGTTCAACGCCGGTTACTACAACAATACCGAGGTCAACCGGCTGTTCAAGCAGGCTGCCGAAACTCTCGATCTGAATGTGCGCAAACGACTTTACTTCCAGGCGCAAAGGATCATATATGAAGACGCACCTTGGATCTTCATGTTCCACGCGCAGAACCTTGTGGCTACCCGAAGCAACATTAGGGGCTATGAAGTGAGCGCGACTCCCTGGTGGCTCGACTTCAGTAAGACCTATGTGGCGAGCTAGTACCTTAACCGGTTGGAGTTGACGTGCCGTTCGATGATGATTGCTGGGTGAGTGCATAGAGGCGCAGAAGGAAACACCTGTTGTCAGAATACGTCTGAGAAGTGACGGGCGTATGAGCGTTTCCTTTGCAATGTCGATCTCCTTCTGCGCCTTTGGCTAGGTATGCCATCAAGCGGATTCTAAGCATTATTCCGATCTGCTTAGTTCTCTCCCTACTCGTGTTTGCGATGATTCACCTCGTGCCCGGGGATCTTGCGATCGTCCTCGTAGGCCCGAACCATACTCCGGAAACCTTGGCCAAAATTCGGGAGAGTCTGGGACTAACGTTGCCGGTCCACGTTCAATACCTACGCTGGCTGAGCAAGGCCGTCCGTGGGGATTTGGGGGATTCCTTCTACCTGCATGGTCCGGTACTCCCCGAGGTCCTGACCAGATTCCGCGCATCTTTGCTTCTAGCTGGTGGCAGCTTCGCCTTCGCTATCCCTTTGGGTATTTTCGTCGGCGTCACCTCGGCGCTTAGGCGTGGTTCGATTCTCGGCCAGGCGATGATGTTTCCCACAATGGTTGGCATTTCCATCCCTCCGTTTTACCTTGGCATGCTACTGATCATTGTTTTCTCTGTCAGATTTCAATGGTTGCCCTCAGGCGGGATGTTTTCGGTCACAGAGGAACCGACACTTAGGGGTATCCTCCAGCACCTAGTCCTGCCCGTTCTGGCCCTTGCCGGAGCTCCGTTCGCGGTTGTTGCACGGATGGTCCGCGCAAGCGCGCTCGAAGTTCTGCGCAAAGACTACATCCGGACCGCGCATGCAAAGGGTTTGAATGGCAGACGGGTGATCTGGCGTCACGCATCGAAGAACCTGTTGATCCCAGTTATTTCGTTGATTAGCTTGCAGATCGGTTATCTCCTCAGCGCGACCGCGCTCGTCGAAGTCGTGTTCTCGTGGCCAGGGCTGGGATCGCTGATCGTACAATCAATCCTAACCAGAGATCTGCCCCTAACGCAGGGCTGCGTGCTTGTGATCGTCTGTGTCTACGTGGTAGTAAACACCGCCGCTGATCTACTGCAGCTCTCCCTCGACCCACGGATCAAGTATGCCTAGAAGGAGCTACTGTTGTGAAGGAATACTCGGCGAGCCTGCGCAATCGCACCCAAGCTGTTTTCGAACCCAACCGTGCCTCCCGAGGGTGGAGCCGAAAGGTTCGCCGAAATCTTGCAGGCCTTTTCGGCATAGTTGTGCTGGCGGCTATTGTCGTGGTTCTCCTGCTCGCACCTCTCCTCAGACTGCCCGACCCATTAGCGCAAGACCTTACTGCCAGTCTTGAGCCACCACGGACCCCGGGCCATCTCTTAGGAACTGATCAGTTTGGCCGGGACCTGTTGAGCCGCCTGATCTGGGGGGGGCGGATTTCCATCGCGGTGGGCATTATTGCCAGCTTGGTAGCAATCGGCGTGGGGCTGCCGGTGGCTTTGATCAGCGGGTACATGGGCGGCCGGCTCGATTCATTCATCATGCGTACTACCGACATCATGCTGGCCTTCCCCTATATTCTTCTCGCGTTAGTCATTGTTGGAATTAGCGGCCCAGGGTTGCTCAACGCGCTTCTTGCTGTCGCCATTGCGAACATCCCATTCTTTGTTCGTATGATACGCAGCATTGTCTTAACGATCTCCCATCAGCCCTTCGTCGAGGCGACCGTAGCCGTGGGAGCGACAACGGTGTATGTTCTACGCAAAGCAATCCTCCCCAGTCTGACCCCGTACCTTGTGGTCGCGTTTACCACCGATGTCGGCTGGCTCGTGCTAGAAACGTCCGGACTAAGCTTCCTGGGTCTAGGTGCCCAACCTCCGCTACCAGAGTGGGGAGCCATGCTCGCTGAGGCACGCCCCTACCTTGTCATCGCCCCTCATGTGGCGGTGATCCCAGGGCTGGCTATCTTTCTGTTGGTAGTCAGCCTGAATCTGACCGGGGACTTACTTCAGGACGTGCTGGACGTCGAGTTGTAAGCAGGTCGAGGCCGTTCTTCTGGTACTCGAGCCGACCATCGGAAATCTGGCAAGTCTTACATCGTGTAGTCTGTGGACGCCGGGATCTGCGGAGAGGGGGCGGGTTTGTTCGATGGATTTTCCTGTCCCCCCTCCTTAAACATGTATTGGCAAAATGGACAGAACCAATCGTACCCATGGCCGGCGAACTCTTCGTGGATGTAAAATCGCTTGCCGCAATTCGGGCAAATCAAGTAAACGATTCTCATTCGGTAACCCTCAATTATCTCAAGCGTTCCAGCGCCTCAGGAGCAACGTAGTCCCGCAGCTTGACCCGCTCCATGACCTCCAGCGGAATGCGGGAACGTTGAGGAAGAGGACGGTCTTTCGGTTCAGTGGCATCAAGAATCAACAGACTGTGAGTGCGAGGCTGATCCATTGAGGGATCGACCATGGATCCCAAGACACCACGTACGATGTCGAGGTCACGATGAGCCTGAAAACGTACGGCTAAAGCCCAAAGGACTTCCTGCTCGTTGAAAGGATCGACGTCTGAGTCGACCACAATGATCAGCTTGAAGAAGCCCATGGAACCTGCTGCCATTGCGGCGAGCCTCGGTTCGCCGTCGGAGGTTTTGTCTATCGAGATGTAGCAGTGCATCCCATTGCCCGAAGGTGCTATGCACACACTGCGCACTCCAGCCACGGCTCCTTTCACTCTTCGAAATACTTCTGACTCCCATCCGATTGGAGGTGTGTGATCGCGGTGGCCCGCAAATACATTCACCAAGATCGGATCTTTACGGTGGGTAATGGCCGTCACTCTGAAGACTTCCCCCTGGCGCTGCCCGCTATAATAGCCGGTCCATTCACCGAACGGCCCTTCGGGCTTGAGCTCGTTGGGCAGGATTTCACCCTCAATGCAGATCTCCGCGTCAGCGGGCACCAGCAGTTCCTCTCCCCAAGTTTGTGACGGGGTGACTCGTAGAGGTTCCTGCATCAGGCTGCCTACCACGTCGTACTCGTCTACATCATAGGGAACGCGCATGGCGCATGCCAGGAAGAACAGGGGATGATGCCCCTGCACGGCCACGCTTGGGGTGGATCGTCCTCGCTGTGCATTCTCTTGATAGATCCTCCAGGTATGAAAGGGAGCCATGCACATGCCAGTCTCCGATGGGCCTCTGACCATCAATCGCTGATGCGAAGCGTTGTACAAAGGTCGATCGGGATCACGATTCACAAAACCCATCGTAAAATAGTGCCCACCATCCATCTCATGCTGCCGAATCACTGGAAAATCTCTAAGATCCCGTTCTTCTCCACGCCGAACTATTTCCATGACCGGGGCTTGATCGCGAGGAACGATAATCGGCTTGACGGGATAGGCGGCTCGTTTCTCAATTTCCAACGATAGCCCCATTTGAGAGTTCTCCGGATCCATTCCCATCGCCAGCGCGAGGCGCCGGCGGCTGGCCATGAGGTTCGAAACTACCTTGTGTCCGGGTTGGCCCTTCAAATTGCGGACGTTGGTAAACAAGCACAGCGGATATTTGTGCTGCTCGTCTAGCTGCTGCAGGATCGCGCTAACTTCAAAAGCCGGGTCCATCTCTCTGTCGATGGTCACGATCTCGCTTGGCAGTGACCGTTCAACGTCCTCCAGATGTCCCCGCAAGTCCTTTGGCATTACGCGCCTCCGTTTAGAACACGACAAAATCTATGCTATCAAGGATGCACCCTGCCGATTTCATCTACCTCTATCGAATGATGAGTTCTGTCGGAGCTGTTGCGTTCAACGACTCGTGCCCCTCCTCCGTCACGACAACGACGTCTTCAAGGCGAAACGCTCCGATGCCAAAATTGTAGATCCCTGGCTCAATGGTGAAGACCATGCCGGGTTCGAGCGTCGTCTTGTCGCCCTCGGCCACAGACGGCAACTCGTGCACGTCAAGCCCAATCGAATGTCCCGTTCGGTGCCAGATGTGCTCGCTGTAGCCGAGTTCGATGATTGTTTGCTCCGCCACCCTGTCTAGTTCTTCAATGCGAATACCAGGCCTGACCGCACTCTTCGTACGCACGAATACCTCGAGGATGGCGTGATAGAATTCTCGTTGCGCGCCGCTAGCTCGTCCTATGAAGAAACCTCGTGTGAGGTCTCCCCAATATCCTTTGTGCACGGCCCCGATGTCCAGTATCACCATATCTCCCGTCTCGAGTTTACGTCTCGACGCGGGCGGATTGGTCATGTCATAGCGGTCAGGTCCAGACTGGACAACCAAGAAGCCCGGCCAATCGGCCCCATTGCGCATCATCGCAATTCCAACAGCTTGGCTCAGCTCGGTCTCAGAAGTACCCTCCCGGGCGATTTCAAGCGCCGCCAGGTACCCCGCGTCGGTGGCCCTCCCCGCTATACGAAGATAGTCGATCTCCCGAGAAGACTTTCTGATGCGCGCCGCCCAAATGATGTCAGCACAGTTCAGGGTACGGCATCCCGCGGCCGTGAAGAGCTCACGCGTGGACTGAAACTGCTCAAGGGTTAGCGTAGGGCGCTGGCCGGCACCAAGCTCAAAGCCAATAGCCTTACCGCCGAGGCGCTTCTCCACGAGTACGTCCTTGAGCAGTGTAAGGAAGTCTTGCCGATCAGAAAAATATCCTCTCGATCCCCAGCCGCGTACATCCCGAATCCACGACATCCTTCTACCCACTCCGACTTCGAGGTTCGGAAGGATGAGTGCGGGCTCTCCTTCAACAGGGACCACCGCGATGAACGGTCGAAACTTGCTCACGAACAGAAGACTTCGGTATCCAGTGAAGTAAGCGAGGTTGGCCGGATCCGCAAGAATCATCGCATCAAGGTTTGCCGCAACCATAAGGCCTCGCACGCGATCTAGGCGAGTACGATACTCCTCAACCGGGAAATCCATGAATTGCGCGTGCGGGCTTGCCATTTCAGCGTCGGTCATCTGTTGCGTACCTCTCAGGTTGCGCGGAAACCACGACGCAAAGCGCAGCGTACACGAGTGCGGCCTCCAGAACCCTCGTTATTTCCACGTGCTCAGTATCGTTCACATCCTCAATCCGACCTGGGCCGAAGGCCAATCCGGGTAGATTCCGCTCGGCCACAAGATACGCAACGTTGCTTGAGTGTGTCGCGTGCATGGTTGGTAGAGTGTGACCAAGCGCCGCTCGCGCCGCGCGCTGAAGCAGTTGGACGCCTGAAGATTCATCTGAGACTTGGAATGGTTGCATTCCTCCACGAAGAGTCACGTCGCCAGAGATTCCCCTTCGGTCACTCGCCAACTGATCAACCAACTCCTGGAGGTCTTGGCGGACTCTCTCCGCCGTTTCCCCTGGCAGCAGACGCCGATCGAGCAGGACCTTCGCAAGGTGTGGAGTGCGAGGGGAGCTTCCCTCGGACATAACTTCATAAGGCGCCAGCGTGGCTGAACCCAGATCAGGATGGGTTGGGAGTCTAATGTGCTCGAGGGAGATCAGAAGCTGCGCGAGGGCGTAGAGCGGGTTGGCAGCGGTGGGGCGTCCTAGGTGGGCCGGGTGGCCATGAAGGCGGACCTCATATCGGGCAATCCCCCGCGCGCCCAGCTCAATGTGATTATCCGTCGTCTCTCCCCCCACGACGAGATCCGCCCTCAAGGAATAGGCCTCATCGAGTTCGCGTACTCCATCATGATTGGCTCGCAGATCCTTGGTAACGGCTGCCACAAGAATCTTCGTGTGGTCCAAGACACCCAGTTCTTGCAGAACCGAGAGGGCCTCGAGGATCGCTGCGATCGCCGCCTTGGGCGCGCACGCACCGCGGCCATAGACGACTTGACCCTCTTTGTTGAACTGTGCTCCATCCACCACCTTCCCGGCAAAGGGATCTTCCATTATTCCCGCCGGCACCGAATCCATGTGCAGGAGGAAAAGCAAGGACCTGGCTGCGGAGGTACCTTTGGTTTCGGCAAGGACATTCCACTGAGAATCCACATTCACGACATCGCAGCCAGCAGAGCGCAAGGCAACAGCGAGATATTCAGCCATCGGTCTCTCTTGACCCGATACTGCAGGGATGCGAACCATCTCGAGGAGCCTTTCCACCACCCGTGCCCGATTAATACGCCCCGCTAGCATCTCGACACTCAGAGGCATTTCATACCCTCGCGGTAGCAACTCAGCTGCTTCCCTGTTTGGCTCTTGGATTGGATAGAGTTACTCCACCGTAGGATGGTAATTTCAAGCCTCACCATCCGATCGCATAATGGCGCTCGCCGCGTGAGCTTGCCCCTCCTTCCATATAGGGGCCATCAGCGTGAAAAACAACCGCCGTCGTCCAGTTGATGGTGGAGCTCGGGACAGTTACTACTTTGTGGCCGCGGTCCACCAGCGCGGCCACCACTTCGGATCCAATCCCCGCCTCAACTACCAGCTCACCGGGGCTCGCATGCTTTGGATAGAAGGAACTTGGGAAGTGTTTGCTGTGAAAGCAGGCAGCATCGATCGCATCTTGCACATCCATGCCAAATTCTACCGAGTTGAGAAAGAACTGTAGGGTCCACTGGTCTTGCTGGTCTCCACCCGGGGAACCAAAGACCATAAGTGGAAGGCCGTCCTTCATGACTAACGAAGGGCTGAGGGTCGTGCGGGGCTGCTTCCTTGGCCGCAGGGCGGCCGGGTGTTCGGAATCATCAAGTCGGCACATCTGCCCGCGAGTGCCGAGGCTGAACCCCAGACCAGGAATTACAGGAGATGACTGAAACCAACCCCCGCTTGGAGCGGCGGAAAACATATTCCCGTCGGAGTCCGCCGCGCGCGTACCCGTGGTGCCATCTTGCCAATGCTGCAGCTCCCCTAGTACCGGTTCAGGCGAAACGGAGCCCCCTTGATATCGGTAAGGGTTCCCAGGGCGCAACTCGAGACTGGCTGTGCTCAGATCAACTAACCCCTGCCTGCTGGCCGCGTATTCCTTGGACAGCAAACCTCGCAGAGGAACGAAGGACGCGGTCGGATCGCCATAGTAGCGTTCCCTGTCGGCGAATGCGAGCTTTGCAACCTCAGTAATGGCATGGATGTACTCCGCAGAGTTGTGCCCCATCGATCGCAGGTCAAACCTTTCGAGCAAGTTCAACTGCTGCAGGAAGACCGGGCCCTGGCTCCAGGGTCCGCATTTGTAGACGTCGTGCCCGTGATAATTGACACCTACCGCTCCTTCGACGCGCGTCTCGAACGCCGCAAAGTCCTCTGCTGCTAGCAGCCCGGAAGATTCAACGCCGTTTGCGTCGCGGACTTTTGTGTTTCGTTGAAAATCCACGATGACTCGCGCGATGTCGCCCTTGTAAAAGCGGTCCCGTGCCGCACGAAGCGCACCGGCGCGTCCCCTTGACCTGGCGTTGTGCTCGGCCTCGATCAATTTTTCAAAAGTCTGAGCCAGATCGGGGTTCTTCCAGATCTGGCCGATGGCGGGGACGTTGTCGTTCGGCAGAAACAGTGCCGCTGACGAGGGCCACTCCGTTCGGAATCGGCTCTCGCAGGAAACAACGCGGTCCCGCAGCCCTTCATACATCGGGAATCCGTTGGCGGCTAACTCGATGGCTGGAGCGAGCACCTCCTTCAGACCCAGGCGGCCGTAGAGGCTCAACGCTGTCACTAATGCATCCGGTGCTGCGCAGACCCCGGCCGGCAGGAACCCATCACCGGGTATCAAAGCTATGCCGTTCCGATGGAACCAGGAAGCGGTGGCGGCGGCAGGCATTCTCGTATTCCCATTGATCACCGTCACCTGGCGAGACAACGCCGAGTAGATCAGGATCGGTGCCTCACCCCCAAAGCCAAAGTCCTGATACTCCAGGACCGCTTGGGCAAGAGCGGACGCAACGCCGGCGTCGATCGCATTGCCGCCGAGCTCGTACATCCGCATCCCAACCAGGCTCGCCAAATAGTGGCCAGATGCGACTACAAGATGCTGGCCTCGAATAACCGGCCGCGTTGAACTTTGCACCGGAGCCGTAACCTCGTGCACGTGATGGGCTCCCTACGCTAGGTTCCCGGTTCGAAGTGAAAGAATTCGGACCCACGCCTTCGTGTCAACCTGCTTCATTTCGAAGCGGCGGCGGCTATGCTCTCCCCGAGCACCTCGACGATCAGATCGATTTGACCCTTGTCAATGACGAGCGGAGGACTAAGAGAGATGATATTCCCGTCGGATTGCGCCCGCACGATTACGCCGCGGCGCAGAGACTCCTTATACACGTCTTTGCCAATCATGAGCCTCGACTTCGTCTTACGATCTGAGACGAACTCAACCGCGGCCAGCAGGCCCATTCCCCTAACGTCGCCGACCTGATCAAATCGGTACAAACGCGTCAATCGTTCTGTCAAATAACTGCCCATCTCGCGAGCCCGGTTGCACAACTCTTCGCGCTGAATGATATTGATGTTTTCCATCGCCGCCGCACACGCTACGGGGTGGCCTGCACTGGTGTTCCCATGATAGAAGTCCAGTGCTTCACCCGGCTCTCCATCGAAGGCGGACGCGACTTTCTCTGTAGCCAGCACGGCCCCGATAGGAATGTATCCACTGCTGATGCCTTTTGCGGTGGTGATCAGGTCCGGCCATACGCCCCAATTTTCAAGCCCAAACATCCTTCCCAGGCGGCCGAACCCCGTGACGACTTCGTCCGCAATGAAGAGGATTTCGTACTTATCGCAGATTTCTCTAACAGCGATGAAGTATTCGGGCGAGGGTACGATGACGCCGGCAACAGCCAGAACAGGTTCCGCTATGAAGGCAGCGACGGTTTCGGGTCCCTCAAACTTCACCAGATCCTCAAGGTACTGAGCGCATCTTGCTCCACAGTCTGCATATGTCTCCGCTCCGCACGGACAGCGATACCAATATGGAGCGGGAACATGGCGGAAACCCTCCGGTAGAGGTTCGAATTTCTCCCTCATGTGCGTTACGCCCGTCGCAGCGAGAGCTCCCAAGGTGACGCCGTGATAGCCCCCCCGAAGCGCAACAACTTTGTATTTGCGCTTGGTTCTTGTACCTGCCTGTTTTGCCCACTGGCGGGCAATTTTGATGGCTGTCTCGTTACTCTCCGATCCGCCGTTCGTAAAGAAAACCTTGTTCATCCGCCCGCCTGTCAGAGAGACGAGCTTCGCGGCGAGTTCGATGGCGCGCGGATGGGAGTACCCGAAGAGGCTCCAGAATCCCAGCTGACGCATCTGGTCGGCCACGGCGCGTGCAATTTCGGGCCTTCCGTGACCTACATTGACATTGGCCAGAACCGATACCGCGTCAAGATATTCGCCCCCATGAATGTCTCTGACGGACGCCCCTTTGCCTTCAACGATGATTATCGGGCCGGAGGATGCGTACTCTCGCGCAGAAGTGAACGGGTGCCAGACGTGTTCGAGATCTGCTGTCAGGATCGCAGAGATCTCTCGTTCAAGTGTCGAGGACTTTTGACGTTGCATGAATACTCACCGTCTATGGCAATTAACTGGTTCGATCCACGAGGGAAAATGAGGAGCTAATCATTAATTACGAGCAGGGTATCATTCACCGTATCTCTTGTCAATGGCCACAGAATGCCCGCGGACCTGTGCGCGATTGTCCAGACCAATCGCGGAGCGTTGCTCAACATTCTACGTCGGCGCGCTTCCGGTCGTAAGCAGCGCCTCGCACGAAGTAATCATTGCGAAGTATGACTCAAGGTTCCGCAGCGTGGCTTGATGCAACTCCACGTCGATGCTGGCGACACCATCGCGGGGGACGATGACAAAGTAGTCCAGCATGAACGCATCCCGCACGGTAGATTCCACGCAGACATTTGTGTGTGCCCCGGTGACGATGACACCCCTGACGTCAAGGCTCCGGAGAGTCCGATCCAGGTCCGTCCGATGAAACGCACTGTAGCGCTGTTTCCGAATTACGAGATCATCCTCGTCCACGAGAAACGCCTCGTGGATCTGTGCACCCCAGCTGCCCTTCTCGCAGATGCCAATTCCGGCCGTTCCTCGCGCCTGATGTCGCTCTCGTCTCGTTAGTGAGACGGTATCTGGGCTATTCTCGTGAAGCGTAAACAGAGGCCGAAATCCCAATGATCGCGCATCATTCACAAATTCCGCCAGTCTGGGAATCAGTTCGACCACCGGGTCGAGATCCAACCCCAGTTGCCCCAGTGCTCCCGAAGGGTGGCACATGTCGTTTTGCATGTCCACAACAATTAGGGCGGTCCGCTCTGGCACTAGATGAGTGTTTGTCGATGACAAATGTCACCTCTCACGCGGCACTGCTCAAAGAATGGCGCTCAGGATCTCGAAGTTTCACGCGGGTTCCCCATACTGAGCGGTTCGTCGGGCAAGACACCGCAATTACACGAGGCTCGCATGACTCAGCTTGCCGCGGTCGACCACGAGCTCGTCGTCAACGTAGAATGAGCAGTCCCGACAGTCGATATCGATGTGCGCCCGGGTGTCGTTGTGCCCGTGCAGCAGGAATGACCGATTGTTTCCAAACGCGATCTGCACATCTCCCCCAAACGACTCCGCGTCCATCAATCCCCCACGCTCCATGAAGTGCGCCGTGAGCCGCAGCCAGTCTGCTTTGTCGTGACACCCCCACCCGATGTGCGACACCACGTACGCGTTCGGATCGTTCCACTGTGCAAACCACTCACGCAGCAGATAGGCGTCTACTCCGTCTCCTGTGATCGTCTTAATGCGTCCCTGCTGAATCTCGCAAGTGATCGGTCGGTCTACATATCGCCCCAGGGGTAGCAGGATGTCTCCGGTCTTCACCACCAACGTCCCTTCCGACCGGTCCTCCAGCGGGGCGATGGCCACCTGTGCACTCGGCCATACGTCCCAGTCTCCAGGATGGTCCGCCAGTCCATCCTGTTCTACCACCGGGCGATCGCCTCTAAAGAAGATCACATCCGTGCCCGCATCGGACGTCATACGCAGCTTGTTGGCCCGAGCCAGAATCGCCGTGCTCGCCCGTGTTCGGCGGATCGTGTCGGGAGTCGGGAACATCCGCTGCATCTCATCAAGCGGCAGCAGCACCCTGAGTACGCGGGTGCCCGCTTTGACCGCCTCGCCAAGCACTGGAGTATAGGCTTGCCCGAGCGAGGTTGTCATGTCGATGACCATGTCCGCATTTTTCCATGCCTCAACTATCACGAGCGGTTTGGATGACGCTTGGTCGTGTGGCGCGAAAGCCTGAACCGCCGGGCTTGTCATGGGTACTGTCATGATCGCTGGGATGGCCCCCAGGTCTTGCGCGGCGCCCAGGAACCCGGCTGGGTAGTGAGGTGGCGTATGCGTATCTGTGTATAGTAGAACCGTCTCGTTGGGGGAAACCTTGCAGAGTTTCAGCATGTCTCGAAAGAGAGGAACAAGTTCGGTGCCGGCGGCATGGCTCAAGGGGAGCCGATTCATGAGCGCATCTCCTCTTCGGTATTGATCTCATTCCCGAATCCGTAAAACAGTGTGGCCAGCGACTTCTCAAATGCACGCATCCCTTCAACGACAGCGTACTCATTGGCGGCGTGGGCGCCTCCACCGTGGCCGAGACCGCCACTAACCGTGTCTAGCCCGAGTCGCTCTGTGAAGAGATACAAAGGCATCGAGCTGGTAATTGTCGGCCAAACCTCCGGCTCTCTCCCGAAGGCGCGATAGCAGTTGATGAGGGCTTGCACGATTGCCGCGCGGACGCTTGTTCGAGCTGCAGGATACGCATCATGCACGATCAGCTCGAGTTGGCCCAATCCTCGGTTCTGCAAGTGATCGCGAAGAGCGGAAATGACCCTTTCCGGCCGCATACCCAGCACCAACCGACAGTCGAACTTCGCTCTCGCAATCGAAGGAATCATTGACTTGTTACCAGCGCCAGCATGCCCGGCCTCCAAGCCATCCAGGTTTAGGGTCGGCTCGTAAAGATACTTCCGCATCAGGGGCAACCCCTCTAGACCATACTTGAATCGCTCAACAGCGAACTCGGCGAGCTGTGCGTGAGGGTCGAAGGTCGCTTCCAAACGCGCCAGCAGTTCTTCATCCTCGGCCAAGGGGGGGCTGATGTCGTCATAGAATCCCTCCACAAGGACTCGGGTCTGATCGTTGGACAGGAATGTGCTCAGCGCGTGGACAAGCCACCACGCCGGGTTGTGAAACCAAACCGCACGGGCGCCGTGTGCGGCTCCACGGGTTGGACCACCTCGCACTCCCCCGCTTGCTACGAGTTCAAAGAAGATCACTCCTTTGCAGCCCAGATAGACGATCGGCTTCCCGGTCACATCTTGGCGGTAGAACGGAAAGAATGCCGCATCTGCCTTGAGGAGTTGTCGGTGAGTCTCTATGAAGGCGGGAAGGTGCCGGCTGCCGAGTTCCTCTTCACCTTCGATGATGAACTTAATCCCGATCGGCAGCTCGCCCGCCGCGGCCAGCACGCTTTCAACTGCATTGAACATCCCCGCGAGGGGACCTTTGGAATTTAGGGATCCGCGGCCAACCAAACAAGGGCCAAATGGGGCCCGAACTCTTATCGCTCCCGCGAATGGATCAACCTCCCAACGTTCACCAGCCACGGGTTGAACATCATACATTCCATACAGGAGCAGCGTCGTTGGGCGTTTTCCCTCGATCTCGCCATATATGACTGGATATCCATCTGTGGAGAAAATCTGCGGTGCAGCTCCGATCTCCCGCATCCGGTCGGCGACAAGGCTCACCATCTCATTCATCCCAGTTCCGTCGGCGCCAATCGAGGGTTGTCGGACGAAGGCTTGCGCCACGGAAAGATGCGCGTCCCAGTGAGTGTCGACATGTGAATGGATCTTCGATAGAACCGCGGCGTCACGGGACAATCTATCTAGCACGGCTTTGTCTCTACTCTCTTGATCCGACTCAGCACAAACAAGATTAGCGTTCAAGAAGCGCGGGATTGTCGAGAATCCTCAGGCAAAAAGCAACGATTGCTCATTAATTACGATTAGCATAGGCAGAAGAGATTTCTTTGTCAAGTTTCTCCGGAGCGGGCCAGCGGACACTGCGCTTACAAAGGGTTGAACCGTAGATCTTGTCGAAGGTCCGGTGACTGCGTGCCCGCGGTGGTTGATGATCCGGTGCCTGTTACGTAGATCCCCCGCCGAAGCTGATCCCGTACGTCTCGAATACTTTGTTGTACACGTCCAGCGCGGCCCGGTCGGTCAACGTCGAGACGTAGTCGCACACGATGCGGTAGACGTCGGCGCCGGCCAGCCGTTCCTGCACGCCGCGGGGCAGCAGCCGCGGCTCGGCCGCGAACGTCTCGAACAGCCCGCGGACCACGCGGCGCGCCTTCTGCTCCATGAGCAGCTTCTCAGGATGATAGTACACAACCTCGCGCAGATAGGCGGCGAGCTGCCGGAGCTGACTTTCCAGCAGGTCGCTCATCCGGATCAGCCGCTGCCCGGACTGCATACCGGCCTCCGCGGTGGTAACGCCCGCGTTGCGGATCCGCGCGTCCGAGGTCGAGATGACGTCTTCCACCAGCCGGCCGATCATCCACCGGATCGCCTCGCGGATGCGGACATCGCCGCGCTTGCGCGACTCCTGGGGGAGATCGTAGCGGGGTACTTCGCCCCGGACTTCCTCCAGCGTCAGCTCGACCTGGGTCCGGGCGACGTCATGGCGGGCCAGCAGTTGATCGGCGAACCGCAGGGCGTCGACCCATAACTCGATGCCTTTGGCGTCGAGGTCGGCCTCGTCTGCCAGTCCGATGTGCAGCGCGTCGTCGAGATCGTGCGTGCTGTAGGCGATCATGTCGGACAGGTCTACGACCTGCCCCTCCAACGACGCGTGAGGGACCGCGGCGAACTCCGCAGGAATCTCCGGCGCGTCATAGATCGTCGCGTGCGTCGCGATGCCCTGGCGGACGTGCCAGGATAGGTTGAGGCCCGGATAGCCCGCGTAGCGCGTCTCGAGCTCGTCGACGACGCGGAGAGATTGGATGTTGTGCTCGAACCCGCCGTGTCCCTCCATCAACAGGTGCAGCTCCTGCTCGCCGGCGTGGCCGAACGGCGGATGGCCCAGGTCGTGGGCAAGCGCCACCGCTTCCACGAGATCCCGGTTGAGGCCCAGGGCCTCGGCGATGCTGCGCGCGATCTGGCTGACCTCGAGGGTGTGGGTGAGCCGCGTGCGGTAGAAGTCACCCTCGGTGACGACGAAGACCTGCGTCTTGTGCTGCAGCCGCCTGAACGCCGTCGAATGCAGCACGCGGTCGCGGTCGCGCTGGAACTCTGTGCGGTGCCGGTCGGGCCGCTCGTGGTACCGCCGGCGGGTCGCCGCGCTGCGCACCGCGTACGGCGCGAGCGCCGACGCCTCCAGTTCCTCGCGCTCGGCTCGTTCGAAGATCATGGCGCTGTCTTCCCGGATGTTTTTCCTATCTCCTTCGACGCCATCCTCCGTCATTGCGAGGAGCGGCAGCGACGAAGCAATCTCAGCACTGGGATTGCTTCGGGTCTTCGGCCCTCGCAATGACGATGCGTACTTCAAAGGAGATGCGATTCACGCGTGCTATACTAGGAGGCAACCAGCACTCATCGCATGCGCCGAAACCAGAGCTACACCGAACTCGAAATCCGCCTCTTCGAAGATGCGGGTCAGCTTCCCGTACGCGGGCGTTCCACGAAATCGGTCGTGGCATCGCTGCTGCGCGGCGTCCCCTCGCACGGCCCGTGGCTGCGGCAGGTCGCGCGCTGGGTCGAGTCCCTCGCCGAAGACGGCTGGCGGTATCGCGGCTACACCGGCCAGGCCCTCGTGTTCCGGTCCAGTAAGCCGCTGGAGGCCGAGGAGGCCGAACGCTACGTGCAGCAGCGGTTCGGCCGCGACGCGCTGGCGCGCGTGAGCCTGCGCGACGCGCAGAAAGAGGAGGCGCCCAAGCCGCCGCGGCTGCCGAAAGCCGATGACGAGCTCACGCGCGAACTACGCCGGCTCATCGCTCCCGAGCACCAAGCCGAGCTGTACCTGGGCCATCCTACCGACGAGCTGAGCGAACTGCTGCTGGACATGAGCTTCCTCGCCCAGGAGGCGCTGGAAGACAGCGAGGTCTCCGGGTTGATCGAGCGCCTCCGCGAAGAGCACGAGAGCGACGCCCAGTACCGCGACCTTCACTCGCGCTACTTGTCATTGATGGAACGCACCGGCCCCGGCGATCCCGCCTCCGAGGAAGCATACTGGGACCTGTTTTCCTACATGTCGCGGAAACTGTCCGCGCTCGTCCCGGCCCTGCGGGGATTCCTGGACCGCCGTGGATTCTCAGACCTCTGCGAGCACGAGGCTACCGCGTTCCTCACCGCGGCGCTTTCACAGGCGCTGTCTATTATCGAAGACCAGGATAGCGACTGACGCGTCTACTCCGTCTTCACCGTCTAGGTCAAGGGTGGACTGTGTAGACGCTCTTACTCTTCAGGCCGAAACGTATCTAACACTTCCCCTACAATGACCTGCAGGGCCGCTGCGACGGGCACCGAGAGCAGCACGCCCACGACTCCCAATAGCTTCGCGCCGATCACGACCGCGATGATCGTCAGCAGGGGCGACAGACCGACCGCGTGCCGCATCACCCGCGGCACCAGGAAGTTGTTCTCGGCCTGCTGGATGACCGCGTAGATGGCCACCGTCGCCACCAGCATCCACACCGGCTGGAATAGCGCGATGAACACGGCGGGGACCGCGCCGATGATCGGGCCGATGATGGGAATTAGCTCCGTGATGCCCGCGACGATGCCCAGCAGAAAGGGATAGGGCATCCCGATCGCCCACATCAAGACCCCGGCGGCGAGCCCGACGATCAGCCCCAACAGCAGCTGCCCCTGCAGCCAGCCGCTGAACTTCGTCCCGACATCGTTGAGCACGCGCGCGAACCGCTCCCGATTCTCTTGGGGGAGGCGCGCGAGAAACGCCTCGCGCACGGCTCTTCCCTCGGCGAGCATGTAGAACGTCAGCACCAGGACCGTAATGGTGGTGGCGATCCCGCCGATGAAGCGGAACGCCACCCCCGCGGCGGGGGCGAAGAATTGGGTGGCGGAACTGGCCTCGTGCGGCAGCCGCCGGATCAGATCGGCGAAGTCCGGCAGCCAATCATAGCGGGCCTGATATTCGGCCAGCAGCGCCTCGAGTTTGGCCAGGTTCTCCGGCAGGTTCTCGATGAACCCCTGGCCCTCAATCACCACGGGGGTGATGATCACTCCCGCGACGCCGACGAACACGATCAGCATGCCCACGTACACGACAAGGATCGCGGCCCCGCGCGGCAGCCTGATCCGCCGGCGGGTCCATTCGCGCCGCTGCAGCCGGTTGACGATCGGCGAGATGCCGGTGGCCAGGATCGCGGCGATCAGGACGATGAGCAGGATCTCGAGCAGGGAAATCAGCAGCCAGGCCAGCCCGACGACGATGAGCACCGTCACCACGACAAGCCCGGTGCGGAGGACGAGGGTGGAGTTGGCCGACACGATCGTTACCGGTGAATTCTAGTCCTTCTTCGCGTTGATGTTGACCATCCAGCCGACGCCGTACTTGTCGGTCAGGCTGCCAAACGTGTCGCCCCAGAACTCTTTCTTCAGCGGGGATGACACCTTGCCACCGGCGGCCAGGCCGTCAAAGATCTTGCGGAGTCTTGGCTCGTCCTCACCGCTGATCGAGAGCTCGATCTTCCCTCCGCCGAGCGGCTTGTCGTGAGTGTCGCTGGCCATCAGGTTGGCATCGCCGCCCCGCAGGCTGGCGTGGATGACCTTTCCTTTCATTCGCTCTTTGTCGGGCATATCGCCGGGAATCTCATCGTAGGTCTGCACGTTGAGTTCGCCGCCGAAGACTCCCTTGTAGAACTCCATCGCTTCGCGGCAGTTGCCGTCGAAGAACAGATACGGGTCCAGACTCGGCTTGTCCATGGCTTCCTCCTCGGCGCTCTGATTGTGGTGGCAAGCTCAATTCTGGCATACCCTCGGGCCCCATGACAGCCGAGCCGTTATCGATTAGGATAGGAATGTTCGGTATCGTTCCGCGGTAGCTCAACGGTAGAGCGTCCGGCTGTTAACCGGAGGGTTGTAGGTTCGAATCCTACCCGCGGAGCCAAATTTGAAAGCCCGCCTGATAAGAGCGGGCTTTCAAATTTGCCCCGAGGAGCGAAGCGACGTGGGGGGCCGCCTTGCTCACCGACACACCAGATGGGGCGGCGGGGGAGGAACTCACCCGGGAGTTGTAAAGGGGGCAGCGAACACAGGGAGCGATCAGGGGTATTAGTCCCCCCAAGAAGGGAGCCGCGACGTCAAATTCCGTACGGACCCCATGTGTCCAGAACACATGGGGGGTCGCGGCGACCGACGTTGCAGGTTCGAATCCTACTCGCGGACCGACGGTAGGTGGCTTCCTTTCTTACCCATCTTCCTATAGCGTGCCAGAAATTCGCACCATTCCGGCGCTCCAACGAAATTCGCTCACGCGCCCCCCGCTCCACAGCCGCCACGCGAATCATGGCCTCAAGACGCCATCGCCAATTCATGGAACATGTTCACAGCTGTGGAGGAGATTTACGTGGCCTCCAAAATGATTCGGCCCACTCAAGTGATCTTCGGGCAGTGTGGCCCGCTTTCGCGAGGCACGTGAGCTAATGGGCTGCTACGTGTTAGGTTTCCAGGAGATCGACCAGACGCAGGTCGCGGTCGTTGGCGGCAAGGGCGCGCACCTGGGGGAGCTCTCGCGGATCGAAGGCATCCGCGTGCCGGCTGGCTTTTGCGTGACGACGGACGCCTTCCAGCGGATCATGGCGGAAGCGCCGTCGATCGACGATCGGCTCGATCGGCTGTCGCGCCTGAAGCCGGACGACCGGGAGGCGATCCGCGCGCTCAGCGCGGAGATCCGCCGGACTCTCGAAGCGATCGCCATCCCCGACGACCTGGCGGAGGCGATCACCCGCTCGCTCGCCCGGCTCGGCGAGCAAGCCGCCTACGCCGTCCGATCCAGCGCGACGGCGGAGGACTTGCCGACGGCCTCCTTCGCGGGCCAGCAGGACACGTACCTGAACGTCGTGGGGCCAGCGGCGATCCTCCAGCACGTCAGCCGGTGCTGGGCCTCGCTCTTCACCGAGCGGGCCGTGACCTACCGCCTGCGGAACGGTTTCGACCACCGGAAGGTCCACATGGCCGTGGTCGTGCAGCAGATGGTCTTCCCGCAGGCGGCCGGCATCCTTTTCACGGCCGACCCCGTCACGGGCAACCGGAAGGTCGCCTCGGTGGAGGCCATCTTCGGCTTCGGCGAAGCCCTGGTCTCCGGCCTGGTGAACGCGGACGTCTACAAGGTGCGGGACGGCGAGGTCGTCGCCAGGGCGGTCGCCACCAAGCAGCTTG
>DASYRL010000056.1:0-3436 GCA_036004445.1 bacterium | reverse complement strand
ATCGGGGGACTCGCCGCCGGCGGCCTCTACGCGCTGGTCGCGCTGGGCATCGTGCTGCTGTACCGCACGTCGCGGATCCTGAACTTCGCCCACGGCGATCTGGCGACGTTCGGGACGTTCATCGCGTTCAGCCTGCTGGTCACCTTCCGGGCCCCGTTTGCCATCGCGTCGGCCGGCGCGCTGCTGGCGACCGCCGTGATCGGAGCGGCGTTCTACTTCCTCGTCCTGCGTCCGTCCCGCGAGGCCACCTTGCTCGGCAAGATCGTCATCACGCTCGGATTTGCGCTGGTGCTCCAGGGCGCCTCGACGCTGCTATGGGGCACGGATACCAAGGTCCTGCCCTTCCCGCTGTCGGATACCACGGTCTACCGGTGGGGCGGTCTGGTGGTCAGCCAGATCAGCATCGGCAGCTTCCTTGTCGGCCTGACACTGATGGGGCTGCTGTACGTCCTGGTGCAGCGGACGAAAACGGGGCTGGCGATGCGGGCGGTATCCCAGAACCTGGTGGCGGCGCAGGCATTAGGCATCCCGGCCAAGCGCATCTTCGCGCTCACCTGGGGACTGGCGTCCGCGCTCGGCGCCACCGCCGGCATCCTTCTTGCGCCGGTCGCGTTTCTTGATACGACGATGATGCTCGATCCGTTCCTGAAGGGGTTCTCCGCCGCCGTGCTGGGCGGGATCGACAGCATGCCCGGCGCGGTCGCCGGCGGACTGCTGCTCGGCGTGCTCGAAGCGGTGTTTGGCGGATACGTGTCGGTCCAGTTCAAAACGACGCTGGCGTTCCTCATCATCATCGCGGTGCTCGTCGTCCGGCCGGAAGGAATGTTCGGGAGGGAGTACAAGCGAAGAGTCTGAGGACCTGATACGGGGTGGGAGAGGTGAGGCAGATGAAGACAGCGATCCGAATCGTGCTTGCGATGGCGCTGATGGCGGCGCTGTCGGTCGCCACAGTGGCCCAGACGCAGGAACGCGGCGTCTCCGCCACTGAGATCGTCATCGGAACCAGCCAGCCGCTGTCCGGCGGAGCGGCCTTCTGGGGCGTCCCGGTCACCGGCGGCATGGACGCATGGATCAGAGGGATCAACGACCAGGGCGGCATCCACGGCCGGCGGATCCGCCTCGTCGCGATGGACGACGCGTACCTGCCGCCGCGCGCGGTGGTCAACGTCCGCGAGCTCGTCGACCGCGTCGGCATCTTCGCGCTGGTCGGCCTGCTGGGATCGGCCAACGCGTTCGCCGTGCGGGATTTCGTGGTGGAGAATCAGATTCTGTGGATCAACCCGCTGGCCGACGCGAACATGTGGGCGGGATTCCGCGGCAAACGCACGCTGTTCGTGAGCTACGTCAGCTACGTCGATGAAGGCCGGCTGCTCATCGAGTACGCCGCCAAGAATCTCGGCGTCAAGACCGTCGCGGTGTTCTACCAGAACGACCTGTTCGGGCAGAAGGGCCTGCTGGGCGCGAAGCGGGGAGCGGCGGCGGCGAAGATCAAGGTGGTCGCGGCCATCCCCTATGAACTGACCGATCGCGAGTTCGGCGCGCACGCCGTGAAGCTCCGGGAGTCCGGCGCCGATGCCGTCCTCATCTACGCCAACCCCACCGCCGGAGCGCTGGTGGTGCGGGGCATGGGCCAGATCGGCTACACGCCGAAGTTGCTGTCCACCTCGGCGCTGGCCGATCCCGCCATGTTTGCGCTGGCCGGCAACGCGTGGAACGGCGTGACGCTGGCGGCGTACTTCCCACTGCCGGGCACCGATGCCAAGGTGGACGAGACGCTGGCGACGATCGCGCGCATCAATCCGGCACTGGCCCGGCAACCGTTCAACGCCGTGGCCGGCGTGGCGTTCCTCGAGCCATTTCTGGAGGGACTGCGGCGCGCCGGGCCCAACCTCACGCGGAACAGCTTCATCATGGCGATGGAGAGCATTCGCAACTGGGACGGCCAGGTCGCCCGCGGCATCACGTTCGGGCCGGACCGCCGCCAGGGCATCAACAAGCTGTACATCATCAGGTCTGAGAACGGGCGGTACATCCGGCTGACGCCCGACATCACGTATCCCGTAGCGTTCTAACCAACCCGGACCGACGAGGGGGACGGTGATTCTCCTGAAGGAACCCGTCCCCCCCTCCCCCGCCGACGGTGATGCGCTTTCCGTCGACGGTCTGACCATCGCCTTCGGCGGCATCGCCGCGCTCGTCGATCTGACGCTGCACGTCCCCCGCGGGACGCTGATCTCGGTCATCGGCCCCAACGGCGCCGGCAAGACCACGCTGTTCAATTGCGTCTGCGGACTGTACCGCCCCGACCGCGGATCCATCCGGCTCGATGACCGATCGCTGCTCGGGCTCCGCCCCGACCAGGTGGCGCGATTTGGCGTGGCGCGCACGTTCCAGAACATCGAGCTGTTCCTCGCGATGACGGCGTTGGACAACCTGCTGCTCGGCCGCCACCTGCACTTCCGCGCCGGGTTCGCGCGCGCGGCCCTGGCGACGCCCGGGTGGAAGCGGGAGGAGATCCGCCACCGCGAGCGCGCCGAGCAGATCCTGGATTTTCTCGACCTCCAGGCGGTGCGGGACCGCCGCGTCGGAGACCTCCCCCTGGGGCGGCAGCGGATGGTGGAGCTGGGGCGGGCACTGGCGACCGACCCGGCGGTGCTGCTCCTCGATGAGCCCTCATCGGGAATGACGGCGGAGGAAAAGGACGATCTGGTGTTCCGTATCAAGGACATCCGTGACGAAATGGGAGCGACCATCGTGCTGGTCGAGCACGACCTCAAGCTGGTGATGGGCATCTCCGACCGCATCGCCGTGCTCGACCACGGCGTGAAGATCGCCGAAGGGACGGCTGCGGAGGTGCAGCGCGATCCGGAGGTGATACGGGCCTACCTGGGCGAAATCACGGGAACGCGGGAACGGGGGAACGCGGGAACCTAGAACCATGGCGACGCCGCTGTTAAGAGTTACGAACGTCGAAACCGCGTACTACGGCCGGCTGACGGTGCTGCGCGGGGTGTCGCTGCACGTCGACGCGGGCCAGATCGTGGCCCTCCTGGGCTCCAACGGGGCGGGCAAGACCACGCTGCTGCGCACGATCATGGGCATGATTCCCGATCAGCCGGAGAAAGGGAGCATCGAGTTCGCGGGCCGGCGCATCAACGGGTGGGACCCCGACGACGTCGCCCGGCTGGGTCTCGGCTACGTCCTCGAAGGGCGCGGGATCTTTCCGGAGCTGACCGTGGACGAGAACCTGACCCTAGGTGGATATACGCGGGGCGATGACGTGCGCGCCGACACGGAGCGCGTGCTGGGCCTGTTTCCGATCCTGCGGGCGCGAGGACGGCAGCTGGCGGGCACGATGTCCGGCGGGGAACAGCAGATGCTGGCCATCGCGAGGACGCTGCTGATGCGGCCGGCCTTGCTGATGATGGACGAGCCG
>DASYRL010000055.1:0-49438 GCA_036004445.1 bacterium | reverse complement strand
GAGCAGTTGGAGCGGCGTGCCGCGGAACGCGAACGGGATGACGAGGGCGAGCGCCGTCAACAGTCCTCCTAAAGCAAGTTCGCGAGTCTTCATCAGACGCCGCTGAGAGTACAGGTCACAAACTCGATCCGTTTCATCCGCCGCTGCAGCCACGGTAGCTGCGTCATGCAGGAGCAGTGCGAATATCCCAGGGCCACCCCAGGAACTGTTCCAAATAGCGGTTGAGGCTTTGCAGGACTGCTTTCGCGGCGGCGATGTGCGGCTTGCCGCTGATCGGTGCTGCCCCCGCAAACGCCAGCGGAGCGGTCCCGTCGTCGGAACCGATGGCCACCGTCACCAGCCGCCCTGTCGCATGGTCGACGATCTGCACGGCTTTGATCGCCAGGTGCAGCTCACCGCCCATCTCTGCCACATAGTTCTGAACGGCGCGCAGTGTGGCTTCGGCGACCAGGTGCTCTGGCGGTTCCTGCACGAGCGTGGTCCTGGCGACGCCCAGATGGTTACTGCCACCCGCATTGCGCAGCAGGACTTCCACGCGGGGCGCGCCTTCCTCCACCGGCCGCCATGCGACATCGACTAGGCGCAGCCGCCGACGCATTTGGGGCAAAGTCAGATTCCTGCGCGGCCCGTCGGGTAACCCCGGCCTACCCACACTGGCCTGGGAAAAGGGGACCTCCTTGGCCTGGAGCAAGGTGAGGTCCAAGCCGCAGGTGGGACACAACCAGTGACGACGATCTGGAGCCGCTGAATAGCTTGGCTGTTCGCATCGCGGGCAGGTCTTTCCGAACATGGCCCTGTACCTCTCGACTATCCCTCGAGTCGTCTCTCCGGAGGATTGCTCCGAGTCTTCTGCCCTGCAGACGGCATCCCTCCAATCATTGCGACTGGTCCACACAGTCCGAGCACCACCCGCTAGGATGCCTGGCTCGGGATTTGTTCTCCCACTCCCTCTCGAACTCCGCCGGAGCGATCGGTCGCAGGGTAGCCGCAAGAATCTGGGGTGTAGGATGAAAGCATACTCGTGGGGGTCTTCTTGAGCGCCGATGCACATCCCGCGTAACCCTGCCCTACCCTCGCCGACCTTCGAATAGGTCCGGCTGAGTGGACTGTTAGAAGGCAGCAAGGCGGCGATCATGATAGCCTATCCGGGCACCGACCCACGCCGCGACCTGCGCAAGGCCCCGCGGGGACTCCTCTTCGTCTACAACGCCGGGCTTGCCTTCCTGGCTGCGGGAGAACAGACAGGCTTCACCGCGAGCGAGCTGGTCGACCTGCTGGCCGGAGAAGCGGCCAAGCAAGCCATGCCGTTCGGCGGCTGCTGCACACCGTCTTCACCTACGCGCGCGATATGCGACGGACCGAACGCGAACTCCCGGAGCAACTCAAACGCGTTCTGTCGCATCCAGATACGTTTACCATTCCATCTGCGGATCTCGTGGAAGCTCGGCACCAGGTGGCGGGGAGTTTCCTGACCGGCCGCACTCCCTACGCGCGCTTGATTCGCGAACAAGCCGACGGGTTGGTGCGGCAGTATTGGATCGCGCCGCTGGATGCGGAGAGCCTCGAGTCATTCATGATCCTGCGGTTTGCTGCAGAGAAACGGGCCGTGGTCAGGATCCTGCTACGCGTTCACGTCGACGTCGAGATTCGCCGGGGTCTGAACTCCCAAACCTCTCACCTGGAAACAGGTGGACACACGAAAGCGCCAAACTTCTGGGCGGATCGATCACTGAGATCGATCGGTGAGCATTCTCAAGCCTTTCCAGAACCGTCTCTGGTACGACGTAGTTTGGATGACCCCGATCCACCGCGGTCGACGCAGCGAGAGTCAAATCCTTACGCTCCCCGACCAGCCTGCAGGGGAATTCGTCCAAGAATTCCGACTTGCCGCTACTGCGCCGGCAGCCGCACCGTGAACCGGCTCCCCCCGCCGGGGACGGTCTCGGCTTGGATGCTGCCGCCGTGCTGGTCGATGATCCGCTTGCTTACTGCCAGCCCGAGCCCGGGGCGCTCGCCTGAGCCCTTCGTCGTGAAGAAGGGTTCAAACACGCGGTCCACCTCCCCCGGCGCGAGACCGGGCCCGGAATCCGTCACGGCCAGTTCGACAAATCGCTGATCGTGATGCTGGATCGCCTGGGTCGAGACTGCGACCCGTCCGCCATCTGGCGTCGCGTCAAGCGCGTTGCTGAGCAGGTTGAGAACCACCTGTCGGAGCTCACTGACATCGGCCACCACCGGCGGCAACGACCGTTCCAGGCTGACCTCCACCTCGACCCGCTCCAGCCGCTGTCGGAGCAGGAGCATCGCGCTCTCGACGACGTCATTGATCGCTGTCGGCTCCAGCGTTCGGGCTGGGCCCTGGGCTTGCGCGATGAGGGCCTTCACCACCTGCGCGATCCGGGCGGCTTCTCGCTGGGCAATGACCACCGACTCACGCTCTGGAGCATCGGCGGGGAGATCATCTAGAACGAGATCTAGGTGTCCGAGCACGCTCGTCAGGGGGTTGTTAATCTCGTGCGCGACGTGTGCCGCGATCTCTCCAACCGCGGCCAGCCGGACCGATTGCAGCAATTGCAGTTGCACGCGACTGAGCTCCACCATCTGCTGCCGCAGCGCCTCCTGCAGTCGGGCGTTCGCGATGGCCGTCGCGAGCTGGCCGGCGAACGCCGTAAAGGCGGGCAGGTCTTCCGGCCGCAGATCACCACCCCAGACGGCGAGCAATCCGATGACCTTGTTCTGGTCGACCAGCGGGGCATGGACCGACGGAGTCGTCGCCGACCACCCCACCAGTCGCAGGGCGGCTTTGATGACATTTGGAGGTAGCATGGGTACTTCGGCCAGTGCCACAGGCATGGCGTCAGTGACAAACAGGGGTGTCCCGGCCAGGACGGGTTCGGACACGTCCGCTGGCCACCGATCAGGGTGAAGCTGGTAGCCCTGAAACGACAACCCGGTGAGCACGCGCACGGCATCGAGCACCTTCGAATCGATCGAGGAGTGTTCGATGACGAAACCGCTGTCCCCCTCTGCCCTCAGGGCGACGAGCGAACTCAATCCGAGTTCGCGCAGCTCTGCGCCCAGCGTCTCAAACACGGCTGTCTGGCTGGGCGCGCTGCCGATCCGCGTGGCCACGGTCGCCAACGCGAGCATCAGCTGGCTGAGGCGTTCGGCCGTTTCCACACCGTTGCGTGTCGATTCTCCGGACGCGTCCACGAGGAAAGAACGTCCTCTCCGCCCGCGCGCTGGATCTTGCGCGAGTGTGTACCCGTTCGAGACCAGTCCGCGACCCTCATGACTGCCTGAAGGCCATCCGTCTGAATGGTCCTCCGGTTCCGTCCCGCCCGCCGACCGACGAACCACGGGCGACATGAGCCAATGGCGACGGACCGTGCAAGGCACAACCTCGGCCTCCCCGGCCTGAGCTCACCACTCCACCGGAGAATGAGGCGACCACCCGCACGGTCCACAAGAAATTGTAGCAATTCGCGTGCCACCGGCGACTTGCGAGAGCCCTCTTTTTCTCCTCTTCTTCAGGCTCCAGACCCACCATCGATCCGAGAAGCGCATGTGCGACCGTAGGTACACAAGCTCCCCTTCTTGATATCGCGGCAGGAGAAACGGCCTGACCCTGGCAGAGGATAATACGTGCAAACGCTTGAGACGTGGGAGCTATACGGTTTTGACCCCGAGTGGAAGCAAGCGTGGCTCGACCTGATCCGCCGGGTCAACGCGGCCGCGAACGCCATCGCCAACCTCGCTTTCGCCGACGGCGTCCGCGACGAGGATGTCGTGCTGGATGTTCAGGAGCGTCGGGTGGGCGCGATCATTCACTACGACCTCGCCCAGCCACTGTTCCTGGAAGCGCTCCACATGGTCGAGGCGGCATACGCACGTAATCCTGAAGCGCAGCCCCGCTTCAAACCCATGGGCCCGATCCTGCTGCGTCGCCCACCTGTGCAACTCTCGACCACGGGGATCGAGACCATCACCGTCGGACCGTTGCGCGCGCTACTCAGGCCATTCCAGGTGATCGGCCCCGCCTTCGAGCCTGCCCAATTCGACCTCGGTCCAGACGAATGTCTCCTCACCTACCTCGACCCGCAACGGTATCGGCCGGAAGGCGAGATTATCCTCAGCCTGCCTCCAGGAGCACCACCACTCTGAGCGTAGGCTACTCACGATCCCCCTGCTCACTGTGGGTTCCCGCGAGAAATGTCAAAATCCCAGCCTATTTGTCAGTGGTCTGTCAAACTTGACATATCGTGGAGATAGGCTAAAACTGGTGGACCAGCATCGCAATGCTTCAGCTTAAGCCCATGGCGGAGGGAGTCGCTGTCGCATCTGGATTTGTGCGGTGAATCGTGGCATGTGCACCGATAATCATACTCAATGTTGTGCGTCTCTTTCCCTGGGCGTCGTGTCGATTTCGCAGTTCCTCGTTCGACGTGTATGTAGAGGCCGGGTTGAGCCCCCCGAGTCCGGAGGCCCGGCTCCGAACCCCGAAGCCAGAGAGGAGATATGACGATGCGATTCATGGTACTGGTCCCTGCCAGCAAGGAGTCCGAGGCAGGTGTTCTCCCTGACGAGAAGATCCTCGCCGAGATGGGAAAGTTCAACGAGGAGATGGTGAAGGCCGGCGTCATGCTCGCGGGCGAGGGGCTGCACCCGACCTCGAAGGGCGCGCGCATCAAGTTCTTGGGCGGGAAGGCCACGGTGATCGACGGGCCCTTCACCGAGTCGAAGGAACTGATCGCCGGCTTCTGGTTGATCCAAGTAAAGTCGAAGGATGAGGCGATCGCCTGGATGAAGCGCGCGCCCTTCGGAGACGGCGTGGTGCTGGAGCTTCGCCAGGTGTTCGAGGCGGAGGACTTCGGTCCCGCGTTGACGCCCGAGCTCAGGGAGCAAGAGGAGCGGCATCGCGCGCAGATCGAGCAGCGCAGGAAGTCGTGACGCCCGCGCCTCTCGGTTTGCCGTCCCGGACGCAGGTGCAGCGGATGTTGTGACCGCGCCCGATACGCATCGCGCAATCGAGGCGGTGTGGAGGATCGAGTCGGCGAAGCTCATCGCCGGTCTCACCCGGGTGGTGCGCGACGTTGGCCTGGCCGAGGACCTTGCGCAGGATGCGCTCGTCGTCGCGCTCGAGCAGTGGCCGGGTTCAGGTATCCCGCGCAACCCGGGCGCCTGGCTTATGGCCATCGGCAAGCGTCGGGCGGTCGACGTCCTGCGCAGGAACTCGCGGCTCGAGCGCAAGCACGAAGCGCTCGGGCGGGAACTCGAAGCCCAGCAGGCGATGGCCGCGGCGGATCTCGACGCCGCGATCGACGATGACGTGGGCGACGACCTTCTGCGCCTCATATTCATCGCCTGCCACCCGGTGCTCCCAACCGAGGCGCGTGTGGCGCTCACGCTTCGCTTGCTCGGAGGCCTGACGACGGACGAGATCGCGCGCGCGTTCCTCATTCCGGAGCCGACCGTCGCCCAGCGCATCGTCCGGGCCAAACGGACCCTCCGCGAAGCGCGCGTCCCTTTCGAAGTTCCCCGCAGGGCGGAGCTGACCGCTCGTCTGTCGTCGGTGCTCGAGGTCATCTACCTCATCTTCAACGAGGGCTACTCACCGACGGCCGGCGACGACTGGATTCGTCCTGAACTCTGCGAGGATGCGCTCCGTCTCGGCCGCATCCTGGCCGAGCTTGCTCCGCAAGAGCCGGAGGTCCACGGCCTTGTGGCACTGATGGAACTCCAGGCGTCGCGGTTGAGGGCGCGAGTCGGTCCGTCAGGGGAGCCGGTGTTGTTGCCCGATCAAGACCGCGGGCGCTGGGATCACATTCTCGTCCGCCGTGGCCTTGCGGCGCTCCAGCGCGCTGAGGCGCTCGGCGGGGCGCTCGGCCCGTACTCCCTTCAGGCCGCGATCGCTGCCTGCCACGCGCGAGCGCGCATCCCCTCGGAGACGGACTGGCCGCGCATCGTGGCGCTCTACGATGCGCTGGCCGAGCTCGCGCCGTCCCCCATCGTGGAACTGAATCGCGCCGTCGCCGTGTCGATGGCCTTCGGGCCAGCAGCGGGCCTCGAGCTCGTCGATGCGGTCGCCTCGGAGCCGGCGCTCAAGACCTATCGCTTCCTGCCCAGCGTGCGCGGCGACCTCCTCGCCAAGCTGGGACGGTTCGATGAGGCCCGCGCTGAGCTCGAACGCGCCGCCGCGCTCACGCGGAACGCTCGCCAGCGAACCCTATTGCTCGAACGCGCCGCCGCGTGCGCCCGCGCATCAGCGCCGGTGCGTTCACGGCTTCGCATGACATCACGCCGCAAGAGGAAGACATAGCATGGCAAGTAATAGCAACGAACACCTGCCAGGGCAAGGTTCGGTGACGGATTTGCCGCTCCCCTCTTTGCCATGGCTGAGAGGTCCAGAATTCGCGACTAGGCGGGCCTGGGCGGAAAGGAGTTGCGGCGGCGCCGGAGTAGACCGGATTACATTATGATAGAGACATGGACACCTCGGAGACCGTGGGGATGAGCTACCAGGAACCGGACGCGCCGCCACTTACCGCGGACGACCGGTTTTCGTTTGCCAAGTTCGCGGCCCACCCGTTCTTTAGAGATGTCAACGCCTGGCTGGTCGCCCATGCGGGCATCCACCGCGGCAGCGAGGTTGTGGATCTCGGCTGCGGGCCCGGCGCGGTGACCGAACTGATCCTCCAACGGATGGGAACCCCGCCCGCCGGTCGGGTCTTTGCCGTTGATCCGTCGGCCTCGGCCCTGCAACTCGCGGCGCAGCGCATCCGCTCGGCCATCGTCCAATTCATCCAGGGCACTGCCGAAGGCCTGTCCAACCTTGTCCCTCCCGTGGACGTCGTCGTGTTTGCCAACGCGATTCACCTGATCCGAGATAAGGCGCAGGTGGTGGACGCCATCAGCAAGGTCCTCCGGCCCCGCGGCGTGTTCGCGTTCAACACGGCCTTCTTCAACGGAACGAATCCCCCTGAAACCGCGCGGTTCTACAAGCTGTGGGTCCTGCGCGCGGTGCGATGGCTGCGTGAGCGAGGGCATGACGTCGCTCGGGGAATCAAACCGGCAGCAATGCAGTGGGTGTCTCCCGACGACTATCGGCGCATACTGGCGGCCAGCGGGTTTGAGGACTGCCAGATGATCTTTCAGGAGAAGCCGGTTTCCTGTCAGGGCTGGGAAGATCTCAGCGAGTTCTCGATGTTCATCGAAGGGGCGTTGCCGGGCGTCCCGCTCGGCATCGGCATGGAAGCGTTGAAGGTCGGCGTCCGGCAGGCCTTTGAAGAACTCCGTCTCCAAACGGTTCCACGCATCTGGCTGCAGGTGGTCGCCCGCCGCACGTGACGCTGGATTCCAGGATCGCGCTCGTCACCGGAGGATCGTCGGGGCTGGGCCGTGCCATTGTCGTCGGACTCGCCGGAGCCGGAGTCCGCGTGGCCTTCACCTACCGGTCCAATGCCGCCGCCGCCGAGGCGATGGTTGCGGACCTGTCCCGCACCGCAGAGCTCATGGCCCTCCAAGGGGACGTCCGCGACGAGGGTGACATGGCCCGCGTGATCAACGACACGATCGGCCGGTTCGGCGGCCTCGATATCCTGGTGAACAATGCGGGGATCACCCGCGACACCCTTGTCCTGCGGATGCAATCTGAGGACTGGCACGCTGTCCTCGACACGAACCTGACCGGCACTGTGCGCTGCTGCCGGCTGGCCCTCCCGCACCTCCTGGCGAGCAAAGCCGGCCGGATCATCAACATCGTCTCGATCGCCGGACTCGCCGGCAGCGCGGGCCAAGCCAACTACTCGGCGGCCAAGGCGGGAGTAATCGGACTCACCGCAGGCTTGGCGCGGGAACTGGCGCCCAACGGCACCACCGTGAATGCCGTGGCGCCAGGCGCAATCGACGCCGGGATCGTCGCCGGGATGCCGGAATCGGCACGGCAGCGCCTCGTTGAAGCGATTCCGATGGGCCGGATGGGCACCGCGGAGGAAGTCGCAGCCCTGGTGGTGTTCTTGGCAAGCGTTGAGGCCGGCTACATCACCGGGCAGACGATCGCGATCGACGGAGGCACGACCGCCGCGGTGACCTAGAGAATGCCTCCTCAGATACCTTGCAGCGCGACGCTGAAGGTTCCTTTGTAACCTGCCCCGTCCTGCTCCACCGGCAGCAGGAGCTGCGCCCCGCCCTGATTGAAGATCCCGTCTCCCTCATTGCGCACAGTGCGCCGTCCCTTGGCCGCGTACGGCTGCTGGGCGTGGACGCGATCGGTGAGGGTGTCGTCGAAGTACAACTGTGAGGTGAATTCGTACCCTGGACGCGCCGAGGGCGCTGAGCGGATCTTGAAGTGGATGTGCACCGTGCGCCCCTGATACCACCCGGGATAGATGGTCACGAAGCGCGCGGCGCCGCCGGCGTCAGTCACCTGGTAACCGCGGAGAAATCTCTTTCCCCTGGTATTGAAGCGCGGATCCGTCACGTCCGAGTACACGCCCAGCGCGTCGCACTGCCAGACGTCGACGTACGCGCCGGGCAGCGGCGTGCAGGTACCCGAGACCAGCCGGGACACGTTGAACGTCAGCGCCAGGACCGCTCCGGGCTTCACAGCGCCGTCTGATGGATCGCTGCGGATGTCTGTCCGGTTGAGCTTTTCGTCGACGAAGTACGGCCCCTCGGTCTGCTGCGGGCGAACGACACAGGACGGCACGGGCCCGGACTGCGCGGCCGCCGGAACGAACAGGCGGCGCGAGCTCCCGGCCAGCACGAGCAGGGCCGTCGATCCCATCACGGCCAACGCTTCCCGGCGCGTCAGCAGACGGCCGACCTGCGCATCGTCATGATCCATTGTGCCCTCCGGGAATCTTCTCAGAGCGTATCAGATGGGTAAACCTCTGTTAGTCAGACCCCCGGAACTGTAAGGAGGATTGGTCATGGCGCGTGATCCGGTGTGCGGAATGCAGGTTGACGAAAAGACCGCCGCAGGCAAGTCCGAGCACAAAGGCACGACGTACTACTTCTGTTCGGAAGGATGCAAGGCGGCCTTCGACCAGAACCCTGAGCAATACGCGAAAGCCTAGCCGCCCCTGTCGTGCTCGGCTTCCTGTTCGAGCCCCGCGGCCGCTGCCTGGATCTCCCGCCAGGCAGCCGCGACGTGGCGCTCCTCGGTCTGCGTCTGTCCGATGCAGAATCTCAGCACGTACCGGCCGGCGAGACTGGTGTGGGTCAGATACAGCCGGCCGCTGCGGTTGAGGCGATCCTCGAGTTGTTCGTTCACTCGATCGCCCCTCTTGTGCCGGAAACACACTAAGTTGAGCGGCGCCGGGGCGACCAACTCAAACCGTGGATCCGCCTGAACCCATGCCGCGAACTGTTGCGCGAGCGCGACGTGACGCCGGACGTGGAACTGCAATCCCTCCACCCCGTAGTGGCGGATGACGAACCACAATTTGAGCGCCCGAAAGCGCCGGCCGAGGGGGATCTGCCAGTCGCGGTAGTCGATGACGGCGCCGGATTCGGTGGCCTTGTTCCGCAGGTATTCCGGCAGCACGCTGAGCGTCTTGATCAGCGCCGCACGATCCGCCACGTAGAAGCAGTCGCAGTCGAAATTGGTGAACATCCATTTGTGCGGATTGAAGCAGTAACTGTCCGCGCATTCCAGCCCGTCGTTGAGGTACCGGAACTCCGGACACAGCGCCGCGGTGCCGGCCATCGCGGCATCCACGTGCAGCCAGGCCCCGGCATCGCGGCAGACCGGACCGATTTCTGCGACCGGATCAATCGCGTTCGACGACGTCGTGCCTACCGTTGCGGTCACGAAACAGGGAACCAGGCCGGCGCGGCGGTCCCGGGCGATCTGCTCAGCGAGCGCGTCGGCGCGCATCGCAAACCGGTCGTCGACCTCGATCAGCCGCAGGTTTTCCCGGCCGAGCCCAGCGATCTTGACCGCCTTCTCGATTGACGAATGAGCCTGCGCCGAGGCATAGGCGACCAGGCGCCCGTCGCACCCTCGCGCGTTTGACCGGAATCCGGTGGCACGTTCGCGGGCAGCCAGCAGCGCGCAGAGCGAGGCGCTGGACGCCGTATCCTGGATGACCCCTCCTCCCGACCCATCCGACCTGAACCCCGCCGGCAACCCGAGCATATCGGCCAGCCAGTCCAGCACGTGCGTCTCGAGCTCCGTGCATGCTGGACTGGTAGCCCACAGCATGCCCTGAACACCCAGGCCCGATGACAGCAGGTCACCCAAAATCGCCGGCCCCGAGGCGTTCGCCGGGAAGAACGCAAAGAAATTCGGGGATTGCCAGTGGGTGATCCCCGGCATGATCACTCTGGTGACGTCCGCAAGGATGGCCTCGAACGGTTCCCCTCCCGCCGGCGGCGACGGCGGGAGGGCGGCCCGGATCTCACCCGGCCGGACCTGCGAGAGGACCGGATAAGTCTCGATGCGTTCGTAGTACTCAGCGATCCAATCGACCACCTGCCGGCCGTACCGTCGGAACTCGTCCGGCGTCATGTGAAAACTGCGAGCCATGATCTACTGCCCTGTCTGCTCCTTCACGACCCGGGCGGCCTCCGCATAGGTAATCCACTGACCGGTCTGCTGGAACACCAGCCAGCGGAGATAGCCGGGCAGTGACATGAAGTTCGCTTCCGCCGAGAACGGTCTCAGGCCCGAGACGTTCGGAAACTGCTGAGCCAGCGCAGGGGCGGCCAGTGCCAGGCAGATCAGTCCAACGAGTACGAGCGCTGTAACGGTTCGCACGCTCCACCTCCCAGAAGATGTCTTCCTGAGTCCATTTCCCGTTTCTACGGAAAGCTACGCCATCCTTGAGGCCGGAGCGGTTCGCCGACGACGTCAATTTCCATTCGATTCGCCGGTATCTTGGGGAAAATCTCGAAAGGGAGATTCAAGAAGAAAGGAGGTGGCGGCACATGCGTACGTGGGACATGGAAACTCAGACGCACTTGAAGGAGCACGTGAAGTGGCCGGCGACCGGATCGCAGATCCTTGAGGCATGCAACATGATGGCCCACGTCCCCGAGACGGATCGGACGATAGCCAAGGAAAAGCTCGATCCGATGAAGTCCTACAAGTCGGTGGACGATGCCATGATGGACTTGAACAAGTAGCTTACCTGCCAGGCAAAGCGCCCGCCCAGACCCTTCGGGTGGGCGCTTTGCTTGTTCCTCGACAGCCAGGACGCGGGCGGTATTTCAGAAAATCAAGGGATTCCAACTCCCGTACCTACTGCGAATGACGCCGCGCGGAAGACTGAGCACAATGATCAGCCCCCCGGCGATAAGGTCGCTGACCCGGGCCGCGAGCGGCGCCCCACCGAGGACCCAGGGGGCGACCATGATCGCGATCGCCAAGAAGATGTTGAGGAAGCGCACTGCCCGGGCCACTTCCGCCATGGCCGTGACCGCGACCACTACGACCAGCGCCCCCAACAGGTGATCGCTGTCGGCGGCCCCTCCCCTGCTGTTGAAGAGGTCGGGTGCCGCCATCAGCCAGATGCCTAGCAGCGCGCTCACCGCAAGGGTCCACGGAACCGTCAGTCCCGACCACACGTCCCGCCAGGAATTTCCTGCCGGCCGCGCCAGCCCGAAGTCGCGGACGTGCTCGCCCATCGTCCCGCCGTTCCAGAAGAGCGTCCATACGGAGCGACCGGTCCGCCTGCCGAGGAGCAGGAACTGGATCATGGCGATTACCTCATCCAGGGACAGTGCCACCATGACCAGCATGAAGAGGGCCGAAATCAGACAGAGGGTGCACCAGTCGCCGACCGCCAGCGGCTGCAAAATGATGAGCACAACGCTGACAATCCCCAGCGGAATGACGGCGACGCCAAACATCGCCACCATCCAGGGCATCGTGCGCCAGCGCCGCGAGTCGCCCATGACGGTCGACAGCAGTTCAATCATGTAGACGTAGGCTCCGAGCCCCGCGTCGGAAATCGGGAACATGCGCGACACGTCCGAGGTCAGGATCCGGGCCGTTCCTTCCCCAAAGAATGGATCCCAGACCGCGGGGATGTGGCCGAGCTGGAACGCCGACATGTAGCGCGACATAAAGTACGACACCAGGCCGAGGACGATGATGGGCGCGCGCTGCACCCACGTCGAGGGATTGTATGACCACCCGGGTGGTACTGCCACCCCGGGCATCTGCAGCCGCATCGGGATGATGACGGTGAGACTGACGACGAGCGCCCCAGTGAGCGTATCGTTGGCGTACGACGCGGGGTCGGGGGCCCAGAAGACCAGCGGCGCGAACATGACCCAGAGGCCGACCGCCGCGTTCGCCCACGGGGCCCACAGATGCTCCCGATACGTCAGCGCCGCCAGCACGATGATCAGCGCTCCGCTGATAACGTCGCTCCAGGCAAGCGCGCTGCTCGGATAGGCGAGCGCGGACGGGCTGGCGATCAACCAGGCCCCCAGAAAGGCCGCGGCGACGTGGGCCCACTTCTCCGCGACCACCATGTCGGTCATCAGCGGAACCTTCAGGGGCTCGATGACCGGCCCCGTGTCGCGCGCAGCGATCTCCTGAAACAGCGACGCCTCGCGGTCGAGCAGGTCTTCCGGAAGGTCGCGGACCAGCGCCATCGCTTCCTGCATCGGCCGCATCATCTCAATGTGCCCGGCAGGATCGGTCTCCATCAAACGCTGCGCATGGGCGTCATGGCCGCGCTGCTGGGCCGCCTCCCGCTCGCCCAGGCCCTCCAGCAGCGACTGCTGCGCACGGAGTGCTTGCAGCCGACGGAGCTCGTCCGCACCCTCAGGCGCGCGTGTCTCCTGCTCCGGGGCTTCCATGCCGTGGCCGGTGTGCTGATGACTCATGTCCCCGCCCCGCCGCCGTGGTGGTGTGCGTGTGTCCCGGCGAGTTCCTGCAGCTGCTTCAACCGGCGGGGATCGAGGTCCAGGTCTGGTGCCGCCGCGGCGGGAGGCCGCGTCTCTCGCAGCCAGGACGGCAGGGGCAATTCGTTTTCGCGGTACCAGGCCCATGGATCAGCCAGCAGCGCCGCGGTAATCGCCGGCAGCGTCTCGCGGAGCGATCGCTTGGGGGTCCATCCCACGGCCGACTCCGCCCGCGCGATATCCAGCTCGAAGTGATCATCCGCGAGATCGATCATCCAGGGCTTGATGTAGGGCTTGCCATTCAGCGGCAGACGCTCCTGGAGAGTGGCGCCGAGCCGCGCCAGCCACTTCGGAATGGGCCGGGTCGTCCACGCCTCGCCGTGCAGCTCCTTCGCGATCATGGTCTGCAGGTCGCCATACCCCATGGTCTGCGGCTCCCCGACCAGCAGAGTCAACTCGGCAGGTAGCTCGGTTCTGCGTCCGGGAAGGCGTTCGTACAGATCGACCACGTCGTCTAAATGGACCATGGCCTGGCCGTGGGTCAGGTCTCCCGGAAAGACATACGCCTCAAGTGTGCGCTCGTAGGTCCGCTGGATCTGGTACGGCAGCGTCGCCGAGTGCCCGAGCTCGTTGTAGACGCCCGCGATCCGCAGCAGGACCACCGGGACGTCGCCGCGTTCGTGGAGGATCACCTGTTCTGTCCGCAGCTTCGATTCCGGATACGCCCACTTCGGTTGAAGCGGGGAGTCCTCGTTGATGGGCCGGCCGGGCTCGGTAGGCGCGTGGACGAGCATGGTGCTGGAAAAGATGAACTGTTCCACGGTAAAGCGCTCGCGCAGCATTCGCAGCAACCGCCGCGTGCCCTCGATCGTCACCCGCTCATACAGGGGACTCGGCGCGCCCGAAAAGTCGTAGTACGCGGCGAAGTGACAGACCGACGCCAGGCGCTCGCCATGCCCTTCCCGCACGGCATCGAGGCCGCGCGCCAGGCTGGCCTCGGTCGTGAGGTCGACGTAGAGGCACTCCGCGGTCGGCGGAGGATGCGAGGGAGCGCGGCGGTCGAACCCGACGACGTCGAACGAGCCGCTCAGCGCTCGCGCCACGTCGTAGCCGAGGAACCCGCTGCTCCCGGTGACCAGGATCGTGCCGCGCTGCTCTGTCATCCTCAAATAGATGAATACCCCGGTCGTGTGCAAAGCGCCTTCTGGCTTGATACGCTGAGTGTATGCATCCCCATGATCATGGCGTCATCGACCCGGCAATCGTGACGACCGCGCGGGGGATCTGGGCGATCAAGTGGTCGTTCGTGGTGCTCACGGCGACCGCGCTGCTGCAGGTCGCCGTTGTCGTGCTCTCAGGCAGCGTCGCACTGCTGGCGGACACCATTCACAATTTTGGCGACGCCGCGACGGCCGTCCCGCTGTGGATTGCCTTCCTGCTCGCGAGGCTGCGGCCCACCAAGCGCTTTCCGTTCGGCTACGGACGCGTCGAGGACCTCGCCGGGGTGGTCATCGTCCTCATTATTCTGTTCAGCGCGGTCGTCGCCGGCTACGAGGCGATCGACCGCCTCATCCATCCCCGGGCGATCGGGTACCTGGGTATCGTGGCCGCCGCCTCAATCATCGGCTTCATCGGCAACGAAGCGGTGGCCGTCTTCCGGATCCGGGTGGGCAAGGAAATCGGCAGCGCGGCGCTCATCGCCGACGGGTACCACGCGCGGGTGGACGGCTGGACGAGCCTCGCCGTGCTGGTCGGCGCGGTAGGCGTCTGGCTGGGCTACCCACTGGCCGACCCGCTCGTTGGCCTGGGGATTACGGTCGCCATCCTCGGCATCGTCTGGCAGTCCGGCAAGGCGATCTTCACGCGGATGCTCGATGGAGTCGAGCCGGGGGTCATCGATGAGATCCAGCACGCCGCCCACCACGTCCGCGGCGTGCGCGCCGTGACCGAGGCCCGCGCCCGCTGGGTGGGACACCGGCTCCACGCGGAAGTGAACGTCGCCGTTGCGGGGGATCTATCTGTGGCGGAGGCCCACGCCATCGCCAAAGAAGTGCATCATCAGCTGCTCCAACACGTCCCCTATCTCGCCGGGGCCACGATCCACGTCGATCCCGCCGACGAGGCTGGAGAGGCGCACCACCGGGTCACCGCCCACAGCCACGACGGCCTGCCGGTTCACTCTCACTAAGCGGGTCAAACCAGAGCGACCGCGATCGCCGACGCGAGGAACCCGTAAGCAAAGACCAGCAGTCCGCCGGCCGATAACTCCAGGTGTTCGGGCACACGCAGATACCGCAAGGTCACCCACGCCAGTGGAATGATAAACAGGTAGCCAAACAACAGCAGCCCCATGCGCCGCCTCGCCCGTTACTGACGTGGTTCCGACGATCCGCCGTTGAAAGCCTAACCGATCAGCCGCCTTGGCGCGACCGCCAAATAGGCGTCTTCGACCATCTCAGCTACCTTCTTCCACGCAAGGCGCCGGTCCAGGCGTACCCCCACCCAGCCGAGGTACCCGACGTACGGCGGGACGAAGTAGTGCCGCGGATCCGACTCGACCATCGCCCGCTGCATGTCCGGTGCCGCGGCGCACCACAGGGCCAGCCGTCCGTCCTCATGGTGGTTGTCCATGAACGTGACAAATGCCTTCTTGCCCCGGATGAAAAATGCCGGCGAACCGTGGCTGAGGCGTTCGCTCGTTTCAGGCAGTGCGAGGCAGAGTGCTCGAATACGCCCTAGCGGTGTGGCAGGTGACGGTCTCCGGTGCCGGGCCATGTGTAGCAGGCTAACTGAGCGCTTCGATGTCAGCGGTAGGATACATCCGCTCGACTTTGCCCTTCTGCTCGAGTAACACTGTGGCAACCTGATATTCGGGGATGACGCGCACGATGGTGCCCTCGGGCTGGCCCTGCTCGCCGACGACCTTGACCTTATCCCCGGGCTGGATGGCCCGGCCGTTTCGATCTGTGGCCTGTTCGCGTGTGTCGATCATGTCCGTCCCCTCACGTGACTTGGTCCCTCTGAGAGATCATTCCTCCAATGCGAGACGGTTTCGGAGCCGGGCCAGCAGATCCCGCCGCGTCACCGCGCCGACGAGGCGGGAACCGTCCTTGACGACCGCCTGGCCGGTCGGTGAGGCGGCTACCGTCATAAAGGCGTCATAGGCATTCTGCGTCGCCGAGACCGTAGGGCATTCCGATTCCGGGACCATCGCGTCGGCCACCGTCACCTGGCCCCAGCGCTCGCGAGAGACCTTCTTGACATCCTCGAGTGAGATCAGGCCGCGCAGCCGGCCGTCGTCAACGACAACGAACTCGGAATCCGGACTAGGCAGTAGGTAGTCGTGCACGAACGTGGCGAGGGTGATGTCGGACGGCACGGTGCCGGCATCTTCGCGTACCACGTCACGCACCTTCAGCCCGCGAAGTGCCCGGCGAATGAGCACCTGCTGATACCCGGACTGGGCCGCCTGGAGAAGAAACCAACCGATGAACATCATCCAGATCCCGTTGCCCGCTCGGCCCGCGACAACCTGGAGCACACCCAGCCCGATCAGCAGGTACGCGAACCCCTGCCCCACCGAGGTGGCGGTCAGTGTGGCACGGGTGAGGTCTCCCGAAAAATACCAGATCGAGGAGCGCAGGACCCGCCCGCCGTCGAGCGGGAACGCCGGAATCAGGTTGAAGACGGCGACCACGAGGTTGATGAAACCTAAATACCGGAAGAGCAGGCCCACGGGCCCTTCACCCGCCAGGCGGGAGAGGACCCACGAGATAACCCCGATGGCGATGCTCACCAGCGGGCCCGCGATGGCCATCCGAAATTCGCCGCCGGCGGTGGAGGGCTCCTTGGCCATCTGCGCCACCCCGCCAAAGATGAAGAGGGTGATCCGGCGCACCGAGAGCCCTTCCCGGATGGCGACGTACGAGTGCGCCAGCTCGTGGAGCAGCAGCGCCGCGAAGAACAGCAGCGTCGCGCTCACGGATAGCACGATCACGGTCGTCATGCCCAGGTTGGGGCCGACGGTGGGGAAATAGCCGACCGCCAGCGACCACACGACCAGGCCGAACACGATCAGCCAGGTGTAGTGCACCTCGATGGGGATGCCCAGAATTCGGGCGATGCGGAAGCTGCCCGTCATGCCTCAGTCGTCGCGGGGCGCCTTGAACCGTTCGATGGGGTTCTTGCAGTCAGCGCAGTAGTAGATCGCCCGGCACAACGTCGGTCCGAATGGGTTCTCGATGGTCGTGTTGGTCGATCCGCAAAACGGACACACCACGGGGCCCGCGCTAGACCTGGGGACCGACATGCCGTGTTGCTTGAGCCGCTCTTTCCCCCGCCCCGTCATCCGGTCCATGGTCCAGGGGCGCGCGAATGAGAGCTCGACACTGACGTCCGCTACGCCGGGGAGCGTCTTCACACGGGTCTGGATGTCCTGGCGCATGACGTCGATCGCCGGACACGCGCTGTAGGTGGGCACCATGGTGATCCGGACTCGGCCCTCGGACACGTCAACCCGGTCGATCATCCCCAGATCGGTCACCGAGATCGGCAGCTCGGGATCCTCGACCATCTCAAGCGTGGTCCAGATCTTCGTTTCGAGATCCGTTGCAATCCGTCCCATAGGTCCCTTCCTGTTCCCTGTTCCCGGTTCCTGTTCCCATGTTCCCGCCGTTACCAGGTGGCTTCCGGGTCGGATCTCCACACTGACGTCATTTCCTCGAGCAAGACGGCCAGGTCCTCGCTGTGCTGTCCCGACCGCCCTCCGGGGGTCACCCGCACTTCGCTGACCCGCAGGCCCAGTTGCTCGATCACTGGGGTGACGTCGGCCCGCCACCGATCCGCCTGCGTTCTGCTATCTACGTTCATGATACCGGACTGCACCAGCGCCTGCTCGTTCTCGACGGGCTCAAACAGGCCCACGGCCTCCGGCCAGGCGCCGTCCAGGGCGGCCTGCACCCTCTCCTGCGCCTCCGGCGAGGCTCCGGCCAGGTGCCGCAGCCACTGCTCTCCGTACGCGAGGTGGTACTTCTCCTCGCGGCGGAGCGCCGTCGACAAGTCGGCCAGCGGCTTGGCGTTTCCCGCGGCCAGGGACGCGAGCCGGTGGGCATCCGCACGGTCATAGAGGAAAAGCCGAACGATACTGAATCCCCAGTCACCGTTCGGCCGTTCGGTGAACACGGCGTTGCGGAACTCGCCGGGGGAGCGCCCATAGGCGAACGCATCGGCGCTGCCACCGGCGAGACCGGCGGCCTGCTCGTAGAACAACTTCGCGTGGCCGATTTCCTCCTGCGCAATCGAGGACAGCGCGACGTCGGACTCGATGTCGGGCGCGAACCCGGTCCACTCCGAGTGGCGGTGGCCGATCATCAATTCGTCGTCGGCGATCGCCAGCAGATAGCCGGCCAGCGACGCACGGACCGCCGGATCCTCTAGTTGAAGCATGCGGTTGTGTAGGTCCTGTCGGTTGTGTAGGTTGAGTAGGTTCGCATCAGCGCCGGCGTCCCTTCATGATCCGCTGCTGCTCACGGTATGAACCGCCGAACCGGTAGCTCTTGTCGATGGCGGGCTCGAACATGTCGCTGTCGGCGTAGGCGGTGGCGGCGATGGCCGTGTAGGGCACCACCCAGAGACTCACGCAGGGGTCGCGGCGGGCGAACTGCTCCTTGGCCAGCACCAACGCCATTTCCGAATCGGCCGCGTGAACGTCCCCCACGTGGACGTGCGGGTCGTTCTTGGTGTCCTGGCGGAAGACGGCGAACAGATGCGCCGCTTCGCTCTCATCTTTGCCCAGCAGTTGCCACAGTGCGGGCATGGGCCGGACTAGGCGGGCAGTTCGGTGCGGTGGAACATGAAGACGGAGAAATCCAGGTTCTGCGCCGCAATCCCCAGCTGGCGGAGCATCGCCATGGCCTGCGCACGATGGTGCACTTCGTGGAACAACATCTGGGCGGCGATCCCGCCGGTGGTGGTCTGGACGCGCAATGCCGGCTGATCGGTGCGCCGGATCAGATACTCGACCGGCTTGCTCCAATCCGAGATCTCGCGAAGGGTCCGGACCGTCCGCTCCGTCTCCTCCTGCCACACCGGCTCCAGCGGGCCGAAGCCGGTCTGCGCGAGAGCGGCGAACGGCCGCCGCGGCGGTGGCAGCACGTCCTCTCCCTGCAGCCGGCGCGTGTACACCCATTCCCCGCTGGCAATCTCGATCATGGTCGCGCGCAGGGTCTTCAGTCCGAGCGGAAATTCCTGCGTGTACTGCTCGAGGCTCAGCGGGCGGATCCACTCGAAGAGCTTCGCGCGCGCCTTGACCAGGCCGTCGTGGAGATGCAGCGGGGTGAACCCTTCTTCTGCTGTCGTCATGCGACCATCCCCCAATCGCTCAGCGCGTCGCGCACCCATTGGTGGCGGCGCCAGTAGTCGTTGCGGAGCCCGAGGCGCGCGGCCGTCTTCGGCCCATCGCCCCGGATGACCCGCTTGAATTCGTCCCAGTCCGGCTCGCTGTAGTCGTAGCCGCCCGCGGCTTCATTCCACCGCAGCTGCGGATCGGGCAGCCGCAGGCCGTAATCCGTGATCAGCGGGACGAACTGCCGCAGGAACTGCTGCCGCAGCTCGTCGTTCGTCTTGACCTTGATGCGCCAGCGCATCATCGTTTCCAGATGCGGTGACGCCTGGTCGCGAGGCCCGAAGAAATGCATGATCGGCTGCCACCATCGGTCGAGGGCGTCCTGCAGCATCGCCCGCTGGCGGGGCGTGCCCTCCGCCAACGTCCGGTACACGTCGATCCCCAGACGGATGTGGAAGTCTTCCTCGTAGCACACGCGCTTGAGCACGCGGGCGTACGGCGCGTAACTCGAGGCCCGCAGCGAGCCCTGGGTCTGCATCGCGGCGCCGTCCACGAACACCTGGATGACCGCCACGTCCGCCCAGGTGTCCGCGGGGTAGTGGAACACGTTGTGGAATTTGCTTTTGCCCGACAGCAGCTCTTCGATCATCTGCCGCCGGGGCTTGCCCAGGTCTTCCGCGACCCGGTAGAGCAGCTGGGCGTGGCCGACTTCATCCTGGACCTTCGCCACCAGCGCCATCTTGCGGTTCAGCGTCGGCGCCCGCGGGATCCACTCTCGCTCGGGCAGCGCGCCCATCAGCTCCGAGTTCGCGTGCATCTGAATCAGGCGCAGGCACTCATAGCGATACTGGGCAGGCATCCACTCACCCGCCTCCAGCCGCTCTCCGCCCGCAATCTTGGCCTCGAACTCGGCCAGCTTTTCTGGGTTCTCTTCTGGGAATTCAGGGTTGGCCATGTTGGTGACTCGTGACTGGTGACTCGTGACTGGTAAGTGGTTACCTTAGACAAGGCCTGTTTGACTCAAATTGTATCCCCGGATGCTCCCCCACCGCAACAAGAACCCACCTCGTCACGTTTCCCCGGGTCACGAGTCACGAGTCACAAGTCACGACGTTGTTAGCGTCTGTTGGCGACCTCCAGGGCGATGCCGGCCGCCAGGCTCGCGGCCGTGGCGATGAGCTGCCCGCTGACGCGGTCGATCGTATCGTTGGGCGTGTGGATGGCGTCGTCATCGCCGGTGTGGAGGAACACGGCGGGAATCCCGGCCTGCTCGAAGGAAACATGGTCGCTCTGCCCAAGGCGGAACCGGCGCAGGCTGATGCCCGCGCGGCGGGCCACTGCGTCGGCAATCTCCAGCATGAACGGCTGCCCGGTCTGATTCCCCGCCATGATTCCCGGGCCGCGCCCGACCATGTCCATGTTCACCATGCCGGCAATGGTGGCGGTGGCGTTCTTCACGTAGAACGCCGATCCGATCAACCCGACCTCTTCGGCCCCGAACCCGATGAAGTGGATCGTGCGCGCAGTCGGGACCCCCGCCAGTAGGCGGGCCGCCTCCAGCACCGCCGCCGTGCCCGATCCATTGTCGTTCGCACCCGGACTGACCCGCACCGAATCGCGGTGGCCGCCGACGACGACGATCTCGTTCGCCGCGGTCGTGCCGCGTTTGATCCCGATCACGTTCTCGGTCGTGCGCTGTTCGGCGATCGTCCTGACCACGAGCCGCGCGCGGACGGACCCGGTTTTCAGCAACTCGAGCAGGCGCTGGCCATCGTCTCGTCCGATGATGACGGCGGGAATGCGGGACGGCTCCACCAGGGTTGCCGCAATCGGCCCGCCCGCCGTGTTATAGACGATGACCGCCACGCCCCCGGCGGCGGCGACATTGGCGGCCTTCTCGCGGAACTGGATCTCCCCCCGCTCGACCAGTGCAATCTTCCCCTCCAGCGCCTTGCCGCTGAGATCCTGCGCCCGGCCCAGCCCCGCCGCGACGACCTCCGCCTCCAGGCCATCAGGCGGTGTGGAGGCGGAGAATTCCAAGGTGATCAGACGGATGGCCGCCTGCGTGGGCGCCGCGACGGTGAGCGACGGCGCCCGCGTCTCTTCAAAATACCGGAACGGAAACTGCTGCCGCTCGACGGTGTAGCCCAGCGCGCGGAACTGCTCCGCGATGTAGTCGGCCCCCCGCGCGTCGTTGGCCGAGCCCGCCGGGCGCGGGCCGATCTGTTGGCTCAATACCACGTCGTGCTGCAGCGCCTGCTGGGGCGAGGCCGCCGGCAGCACAGGTGCCGGGGCGGCCAGCGCGGCCGCGGCGAGCACCAGGATGATCCCCGGACTCAACAGCCGCCTCATCGCGCCTGCTCCAATTCGGCGAAGGCCGCGGCGAGTCGGTCGTAGGTGGCTTCCAGCTGCTCGGGAATCACCTTCACGTCGCCGAGGACCGGCATGAAGTTCGTGTCCCCCACCCAGCGGGGGACGACGTGGACGTGCAGGTGGTCATCGATGCCTGCGCCGGCGGCGCGTCCCAGGTTCATCCCGATGTTGCTCCCCTCGGGATGAAAGACGGCCTCCAGCGCGCGGTGGCTTAGTACCGTGGTCTGCATCAATTCGAGGAGCTCCGCGTCGTCGAGGTCCGCCGGCCGCCCGACGTGGCGGTTCGGAACCACCATCACGTGGCCGGAGTTGTACGGGTAGAGGTTCATGATGACGAACGTCCGCGGGCGCCGGTGGACCACCAGGGTCTCCCGGTCGCGGTTGCCATCGACCGCCCGGCAGAAGATGCAGCCTTCAGGGTGGTCCTGCTGGATATAGGCGAGGCGCCAGGGGGCCCACAGCTGTTTCATCCCGTACCAACTCGGGAGTCAGTCGTACCGGATGCGCACATTTGGCACCCGAGTTGGCACGGGATTCATCGCGCGGCGCGAGACTTCTTGCGCCGCAGAAACTCCAGTGCCGCGCGCGCCGCGGCCTGTTCCGCCTGTTTCTTGCTCTGGCCCCGGCCTTCGCCCAGCACCCGCCCGCCGGCTTCGACCGTGGCGATGAACTGCTTCGCGTGATCCGGTCCTTCGGCGTCCTTGATGCGGTAGCGGGGCAGCCGCCGCTCCCGCTCCTGCAGCAGCTCTTGCAGTTCGCTCTTGTAGTCGTCGCTGGGCGCTTCCAGATCCTCGTACACGTCCTGCAGCAGCCGCGACGTGACCGCGTGGGCCACGCCGAATCCGGAATCGACGTAGACCGCGCCGAGGACGGCCTCCACCACGTCCGCCAGCATCGAGGCGCGCGCCCGTCCGCCGGACTTCTCTTCCCCTTTGCCCATCAGGATGAACCGGCCCAAGTCGAGGGTGCGGGCGATGCGGGCCAGCCACGGTTCGCTGACGATGCGGGCGCGGAGTTTGGCCAGCTCGCCTTCGGGGGCGTCGGTGAAGCGGTAGTACAGGTAGTCGCAGACGACGAGGTTGAGCACCGCGTCGCCGAGGAGCTCCAGCCGCTCGTAACTCTCGCGCCGCCCGCCGCGGCCCTCGTGGCCGTAGGACCCGTGCTGGAGGGCGAGGTTCAGCAGCGCCCGGTCGCGGAAGCGGACGTCGAGCTTGCCCTCCATCTCCTGCAGCTGGGCGAGGCGCTGTTCGTCGAGCTGGAGGTCGGGGGCTTCGGTGACGGCGTCAGGCGGCATCATACTTGCGGACGATCAGGATTGCGTTGTGGCCGCCGAACCCGAAGGCGTTGGACATGGCCGCCACCACTCGCGCGGGCCGCGCCTCGTTCGGCACGTAGTCGAGGTCGCACTCGGGATCGGGGTGCTCGTAGTTGATCGTCGGGGGCACCATTTGATGCTCGATGGCCAGCGCGCAGATGATGAGCTCGACGCCGCCGGCGGCGCCCAGCAGGTGCCCGGTCATCGACTTGGTCGAGCTGACGGGCAGCTGTCTGGCGTGCGGGCCGAACACGCGCTTGATGGCGATCGTCTCGGTGCGGTCGTTGTACGGCGTGCTCGTGCCGTGGGCGTTGACGTAGTCGATCGCCGGGGGATCCATCTTCGCGTCGTGCAGCGCGTTGCGGATGCTGCGCGAGGCGCCCTCGGCTTCCGGGTCGGGCTGCGTGATGTGAAACGCGTCGCCGCTCATGCCGTAGCCGACCAGCTCCGCGTAGATGTGCGCCTCGCGGCGCAGCGCGTGTTCCAGGTCCTCCACCAGCACGATCCCGGCGCCCTCCCCCATGATGAACCCGTCGCGCTCGGCGTCAAACGGCCGGCTGGCCCGCTCGGGCGCGTCGTTGCGCGTCGACATCGCCCGCATCGAGCAGAACCCGGCCATGCTGAGCATCGTGATCGCCGCCTCCGACCCTCCGGCCAGCATGGCCACGGCTTCCCCGCGCTGGACGATGCGCATGGCCTCGCCGATGGCGTTGCCGCCGGTGGCGCAGGCCGTGACCACCGCGCTGTTGGGCCCTTTGGCGCCCAGCAGGATCGAGCAGACGCCCGCGGCCATGTTGATGATGATCATCGGGATGAAAAACGGGCTGACGCGCTGCGGGCCCCGTTCGATGAGGATCCGGTGCTGGGCTTCCCAGGTGGTCGCTCCGCCGATTCCGGATCCGATCAGGACGCCGACCTGCCCGGCGTTGTCGCGGGTGATGCTGAAACCGGCATCGTCCAGCGCCATCCGGCACGCCGCGTAGGCGAACTGGACGAACCGGTCGTTGCGCCGCGCCTCCTTCTTGTCCATGAACGCGAGGGGATCGAAATCGAGCACTTCGGCCGCGATCTGTGTTTCCAGCTCGGAGGCGTCAAAGGCGGTGACCCGGCGCACCCCGCTGCGGCCCTGCATGAGGCTCTGCCAGAACGCCTCGATTCCGGTCCCGATTGGACTGACGACGCCCAGCCCGGTGACGGCGACGCGGCGCGAGGTCACCGGCGGCTCTCCCTACTTCGTGCCGGCGCCAGACCCGTCCCCTGCATGCGCCTCGATGTACTTCACGGCGTCACCGACCGTGACGATCTTTTCGGCATCTTCATCGGCAATGCTGACCCCGAACTCTTCCTCCAGCGCCATGACCAGTTCCACCACGTCGAGCGAGTCAGCACCCAGGTCCTCGATGAACGAGGCTTCGGCGGTCACCTCATCGGGTGCCACGTTCAGCTGCTCGACAACGATGCCTTTTACGCGCTCGAATGCTGAAGCCATCTTCAATCGCACCCCCGCCACAAGATTGAGTCAAGACGCCGGCCCGATCTCAACGCATCACCAGGCCGCCGTCGACGTTGATGACCTGCCCGGTAATATAGGCGGCATCGTCGGACACGAGAAAGGCGACCACGGCGGCTACTTCCTCAGGTTTCCCTGCCCGTCCTAACGGAACCTGCTCCAGGTATGATTCCGCGACTCCGGGGGCCAATCGCTCCGTCATGCCCGCCGCGATGAACCCCGGGGCCACCGCGTTCACGGTGATCCCGCGCGATCCGACCTCGCGGGCGACCGCTTTCGTCAGCCCGATGATCCCCGCTTTCGCCGCGACGTAGTTGGCCTGTCCGGGCGTGCCGACCTCCGCCACCACCGAGGTCATGTTCACGATGCGCCCGGACCGCTGGCGGAGCATTTCGCGCAGGGCGGCCCTCGTGCAGTAGAACGTCGCGGTCAGGTTCGCTTCCAGTACGTTGTGCCAGTCATCGTCCGTCATGCGCAGCACGAGCGTGTCACGGGTCATCCCGGCATTGTTGACAAGGATGTGGAGGGCGCCCAGCGCCTCCTTCACCTCGGTCATCACCCGCTGCGCCGCCTCGGGCGAAGTCAGGTCGCCCTGGACGCTGATCGCCCGACCGCCCCGCGCGATGATGTCCGCGACGACGCGCTCGGCGCCGTCCCAATTGGTCCCATAGTGGATGGCCACGGCGGCGCCGGCGGCGGCCAGGGCTGTGGCGACGGCCTGCCCGAGGCCACCTGACGCGCCGGTGATGAGCGCGGCCTTCCCGTCGAGTTTACCCATTACTGCAGCGCCTGCAGCGTCTCATCCAGCGACTTTGGATCCTCGACGTGCAGGGTGCGCACCCCGTCGAGCGTCTGGCGGATCAGGCCGGACAGCGTCGTGCCGGGGCCGATCTCCACGAACGTCTCCGTCCCCGCGGCGGCCATGGTGCGCACCGAATCATCCCACCGGACCGGACTGGCGACCTGCGCGACCAGCAGCCGGCGGATCTCGTCGGGGGCGGCCACGGGCTGGGCCGTGACGTTGCTCACGACGGGCACGGCCGGCGCCGTGATTGCGACGGCGGCCAGCGCTTCGGCGAGCCGTGCTGCCGCAGGCGCCATCAGGCTGGTATGAAACGGCGCGCTGACAGCCAGCAGCACCGCCCGCCGCGCCCCCGCGGTTTTCGCCTGGGCCATGCCCTCCCGCACCGCGGCTTCATCGCCGGCAATGACCACCTGCCCCGGACTGTTGAAGTTGGACGGCTCGACGACACCCGCGTGCGACGCAGCGACACAGACCGCCCGCACCGCGTCGGCATCGAGGCCCAGGATGGCCGCCATTGCCGTCGGGCGCCCCGCGGCGGCGCTGGTCATGAACGCTCCGCGGCTGCGCACGACGCGCACGGCCGGCTCGAAATCCATCGCGCCGGTGCAGACGAGCGCAGTGTACTCGCCCAGACTCAGGCCGGCGGCAAGCGACGGGGCGTGACCGGCCTCCCGCAGGACCGTGAAGAGCGCAGTGCTGGTGGTCAACAGCGCGGGCTGGGTGACTTCGGTCTGCCGGAGCGCGTCGTCGGGCCCGTCCCAGCACACGCGGGCCAGGTCAAAGCCCAGCGCCTCGTTCGCACGCATGAAGACGTCGTGGGCGGACGGAAAGGCCTGCGCCATCTCCCTGCCCATACCCACGACCTGCGCGCCTTGCCCGGGAAACACCCACGCAATCACGAGTTCGCGTTCACCGGCGCCATCGTCCAGCGCATCGCGCACGAGGCCCAGGTCAGCCCGCCGCCGAAGGCGACCATGACGATCAGGTCGCCGGCGGTGATCCGCCCGGCGTGCACCGCCTCGTACAGCGCAACCGGCACCGACGCCGACGAAGTATTACCGTACCGCTGTACGTTGACGAAGAACTTTTCGCGGGGCTGGCCCAACCGTTCCGCCGCCGCGTCGATGATGCGGATGTTCGCCTGGTGCGGGATGAAATAGTCCACGTCCTCCAGTGCCACGCCCGCGCGCGCGGCCGCTTCTTCGATCGCCTTGGGAATGCAGCGTACGGCGAACTTGTACACTTCGCGGCCGTTCATCTTCAAGTAGTGCTGGCCCCGCTCGACGGATTCATAGCTGGCCGGAATGCGCGATCCGCCGGCAGGCAAGGCGATCAGCGGACCGCCGGCGCCGTCCGCGCCGAGGTAGAACGAGAGGAAGCCGGCTCCGACAGCCGCCGGAGACATCACGACGGCACCGGCCGAATCGCCAAACAGCACGCAGGTGTTGCGGTCTTTCCAGTCGGTGATCTTCGAGAGGGTCTCCGCGCCAACCACCAGCACGTGGCGGGCGGCTTCGGCCGCGATGTAGCCGTGAGCCATCGCCACGCCGTATCCCCAGCTGCTGCAGGCCGCGGACAGATCGAAGGCCCCGGCGTTGCGGGCCCCCAGGCGATCCTGCAGCACACAGGCGGTCGCCGGAAAGAGCATGTCGGGGCTGGCCGTGCCGACGATGATGAGATCGAGGTCCGCCGCGTCGAGCCCGGCGCCGGCCAGCGCCTCGACGGCGGCTTCGTAGGCGAGGTCCGAGCTCGCCTGCTCGGGAGCCGCGATCCGGCGCTCCCGGATGCCGGTCCGGGTCATGATCCACTCATCGGAGGTGTCGACCATCCGCTCGAGCTCCGCGTTGGTCAGCACCCGCTCAGGAACGTACCGTCCGATCCCGGTGATCGTCGAGCCTCTCACGTCAACTGCGCTTGGACTCCGCTTCCTCGATCTCTTGGACCTGGCGGCCGGCGTAGTAGCCGCAGGTTGGACAGACGCGGTGCGCGCGCATCTGGCTGTGACACTGCGGGCACTCGACCAGCGTCGGTGCCTTCGCCTGCCAGTGGGCGCGCCGCGTCAGTCCGGCTTTACGCGAGCGCCGGTGTTTCTGGATACCCATTCTCTTAACCCCCTAACGTCGTGAATAGTGAATCGTGAATTGTGAATCGGAACACCCGAGCCGTCTCGCATTGCGATTCACGATTCACCATTCACGATTCACGCTCTTCGATCTTCAGCTTGGCCAGCGGCGCCCACCGCGGATCGGCAGGACGGCCGTCGTGTCCGCAGTCTGTCTCGTTCCGGTTCGCCCCGCAGACCGGACAAAGACCCCGGCAATCCGGCCGGCACAGCGGAACCATCGGTACCGCCAGCAGCAACTGCTGCCGGATGACCTCGGTGACGTCGAGGACGGGCTGAGGACCCGCGACCCACTCTGCCTCCGCGGCGTCGGCCCGCTCGTCCGAACCGAGCGAAAACTCTTCGTCGAGGGTGACCTCGTGCGGACGCTCGAACACGGTCAGACAGCGGCCGCAGACCATCGTCGCGACCGTGCCGACGGTTCCCCGCAGACGAAGGGAGAGCTGGGTGCGCGTGAGTTCCAGATTCCCCGTCACCGGGGCGTCAAGGATGAGGTCGCTGCTGCCGCTGGCGACGCGTTCATCGAAGGGCGCCCGCACCACCTGGCCGGCTTCGAACGCGCCCGCGTCGATTCGCACCACAGCACCACCACCGACGAAATCCATTCATTATAGGCTTACTCGCCGCCGCGTTGCAACACATCGCGTCCTTTGCGGATCGCCTCGAGGATGCGCACGACGTGGCCCTCCAGTTCGTCCAGCGCCTGCCGCGCGTAGGCATCCGCCCCCTCGCGCGTGGCGCGCGCGTCCGATTGCGCCTGTGCGAGCAGGTCTTCGGCCCGGCGGCGAATCTCGCGCAGCACCTCGCTCTGCTCGATCATCTTCCGCGCGGTGGTGCGCGATTCTTCCACGATCGTCCGCGCGTCGTCCTGCGCCCCGCGGTGCCTTGCCTCCATCTCCTCGCGCAGCCGGTGCGCTTCGTGCAGGTCGAGGGGCAGCACGGAGCGGATCATCTCGAGGAGCCCGAGCACGGCCTCGGCATCGACCATCTTCTTGTCGGTGAGCGGCACCGCGGCGCTGCGCTCGATCAGGCCCTCGAGGCGGTCCAGCAGCTCCATCACGGATTCGCGCGGGGGCGTGGGCCGCATGTCACCGCGGCCCGAACTTGGCGCGCAGCCGCGCTTCGATGGCGGGGGGGACCAGGCCCGCGACCTCCCCGCGCAACCGCGCCACCTCGCGGATCAGGCTCGACGACAGGAAGAAGTACGCCGGCGTGGTCATGAAAAACACGGTGTCCAGCTCCGGCTGCAGGCGCTGGTTCATCGCGGCCTGCTTGAGTTCGGACTCGAAGTCCCCAATCGCGCGCAGCCCCTTCACCAGCACGCGCGCCCCGCGCCGGTTCGCGTATTCCACCGTCAGCCCCTCGTAGCTATCGACGCTGACGGACCGCAGATGGGCGACGGCCTCGCGGAGCATCTGCACGCGTTCCTCGACGGTGAACAGCGCCGACTTCTCGGCGTTCTTCGCCACGGCGACGATGACCGAGTCGAACACGTGGGCCGCGCGCTCGATCACGTCGAGGTGGCCGAGATGCACCGGATCGAAACTCCCCGGGTAGACCGCGGTCGTCATGGCGCGTTTCCCTCCTTCACCGGCTCAAAGAACCACAGCACCGTGTCCCCGTAGCGCGCTTCGCGCACCAGCGCCAACCCGCTGACCGGCGCCCGATCCCGCCAATGTCCTTCCGCGACGATGAGACCGCCGGGCGCGGCCACGCCGCCGGCCACGACGGCCTGCAGGACCTTCGGGATCCACTGCAACCCATAGGGTGGATCCAGGATGACCAGGTCGAACTGTCGGCCGGCACGGCCGAGTTCGCGCACCGCCGCCACCGCATCCTTTCGCCACACTTCCATCCGTCCGACCAGGCCCCGCTCACGTCCCTGGGCACGGATCGCGTCGGCGAGCGCACGGTCGTGCTCCACGAAGACCGCGCTCGCGGCTCCCCGGCGCAGCGCCTCCAGCCCGAGCGCCCCCGTACCGGCGAACAAATCGAGCACTCGGGTCCCGGAGAGCTCCCCCCGGCCGGCGAGGATATTGAACAGCGCGTCACGCACCAACCCGGACGTCGGCCGGAACCCGGCGGCCCCGGGTGTCCGCCGTCGCCGCTCGCGGGAAGAGTCAGCCGACCGCGCTCGCCCCACCAGGCGCCGCAAACCGGGTCTGGACCGCCTCGCGCAGGGATCGGTGTCCCGGCTCCTCCAGGCGCGGATCGCGATCGACGATCAGCTGGGCTTCCTGACGCGCGGCTTCCAGCAGCGGGAGGTCGGCGATCGCGTCGGCAATCCGGAGGTCGGGCAGACCGTGCTGCCTGGTCCCAAACACCTCGCCCGGCCCGCGCAGTTCGAGATCGCGCTGCGCGACGACAAAGCCGTCTCTCGTCTGGGCCATGACGTCCATGCGCTCCCGCGCCGCCTCCGTCCGAGCCGAAGCCAGCAGGATGCAGAATGAGGTTTCCGCCCCGCGCCCGATCCGGCCCCGCAGCTGATGGAGCTGCGCCAGCCCGAACCGGTCCGCATCCTCGACCACCATGATCGTCGCCTGCGGCACGTCGATGCCCACTTCGATCACCGAAGTCGCGACGAGGACCTTCACCGCGCCTTGACGGAACCGGTCCATCACCGCGTCCTTCTCGTCGGCGGGGAGGCGGCCGTGCAGCAGACCGACGGGAGTGCCCGCGAAGATCTCGCGCGCGAGGCGCTCGGCAAGCGCCACCGCCGCCTCGGCCTGCAGCTTCTCCGACCCCTCGATGAGCGGGCACACCACGAACGCCTGGCGGCCTGCGAGCACCTGCTCGCGGACCCAACCGTACACCTCCGGACGTTTCTCCGGCCCGCGCACGTGCGTCTTGACCATGCCGCGGCCCGGCGGCAGTTCGTCGAGCACGGACACGTCGAGGTCGCCGTACACCGTCATCGAGAGCGTGCGCGGAATCGGCGTGGCGGTCATGATCAGCACGTCGGGGTGGAACGCCTTCCGGCGGAGCGCCGCGCGCTGCATGACGCCGAACTTGTGCTGTTCGTCGACGACGACCAGGCCCAATCGTTTGAACGTCACGCCGGCCTCCAGCAGCGCATGCGTGCCGACGACGAGATCAATCGTTCCGGCCGCGACGTCGCGCCGGAGGGCCTCGCGTGCCCGCTTGGTTCCGCCGCCCGTAACCAACCCGACGGTGACCGGCAGCGGCGCCAGCAGCCGGCGGACGGTGAGGTAGTGCTGCTCCGCCAGGATCTCGGTCGGCGCCATCAGCGCCCCCTGCAGCCGGTTGCCGATTGCCAGCCACAGCGCCGCCGCGGCGATCACCGTCTTTCCCGATCCGACATCGCCCTGCAGGAGCCGGTTCATCGGCTGGGGGCGTTGGAGGTCGCGGGAGATCTCCGCTATCACCCGCGCCTGCGCGCCGGTCAGCGCGTACGGCAGCGTCCCGACCAGCCGCTGGAGCAGCGGGTCCACCTTCTGGTAGCGCACCCCTTTGTCGATCCGATCCAGCGCCTGTTTGCGCTGCAGCAGCCCAGCCTGCAGCACGAGGAACTCTTCAAACGCCAGCCGGCGGCGCGCCCGGTCGGCCTCAGCCATCGTCCGCGGGAAGTGCAGCGACCGGAGCGCGTCGGCGATCTCCGGAAACCCGAACCGGTGCCGCAGCGAATCCGGTAAGAGCTCCGGGGCGCCGGCCGCATGCACGTCCAGCGCGTGGGCGATGATCGTCCGCAGCGTTCGCGGTGGAAGTCCCTCGGTCGCGGGATGCACCGGAACGATCCGCGCAGTGTGCAGCGTGTCGTCTGCGTCACCGCTGAGGATCTCGAAGTCGTCGACGACCATCTGCAGTCCGGCGAACCGATCGACCTTCCCGTAGACGATCACCCGCATCCCCCGCCGGATGAGCTTGCGGAGGTAGCGCTGGCCGAACCAGGTCGCCTGCAGCACGCCGGTCTCGTCGCGCAGCGCGGCCTGGAACTGGTACGTCCCGTGGCGGCGTTCGCTGACGGCGGCGACGGTTCCCTGTGCCGTCTGACGCATGCCGGGGACCAGCGCGGCGATGGCCGCAATATGACTGCGATCTTCGTAGCGGGCGGGCTTGTGATGCAGCAGATCGTCGACCGTGTGCAGGCCCAATCGGGCGAGCTGAGCCGCGCGGACGGGACCGACGCCCCGGACGAACTGCGCCGGCACCGCAAGGGGCGAGGGGTCACGGGCGGTCCGCGGGGAGAGTCGGGCAGGGACAGCGCTGCGGCGCGTCGTGGCCATCTCACGCTATGGTTCTACGCTTCGCGCAGGCTTTCCCTTGCCTGGTCTGTCTGCTACACTGTGACGAGTGCCTCAGTTCGGTTGGAAGTTGAGGGTTCAAGCGTGGCCAGAGTCTGTGACATCTGCGGCAAGCGGCCGGCGAGTGGCTCTTCAATCAGCCACTCCAAGGTGAAAACCAAGCGGCGGTTCATGCCAAACCTGCAGCGTGTGCACGGCTTCGTCGGCGGCACGAAGCGCCGGATGCTGGTGTGCACGACCTGCCTGCGGTCCGGACGGCTTCAGCGCACGGCCTGAGCTTCAGTTCACCCGGATGTCCCGAATCAACGCCTCGACCTGATCTGTGTCCAGTACGTAGCGCCGCGCGCAGAAGTTGCAGTGCACCTCGACCCGGCCCTGCTCGTTGAGGATGTCCCGCAGTTCCTGAGCTCCCAGCACGGCCAGCATTCCGCGCACGCGCGTGATGGAGCAGCGGCAGCGGAACCGCACCACCTTGCGTTCCACGATCCGAATCGGGAGATCGCCCAGCGCCTCGGTGACCATGTCCTCCGGAGAACGCCCGCTGCTGATCATTGACGTGACGGTCGGCAGCGCCCGCGCCCGCTCTTCGAGGCGCCGGGCGATCGCGCCGTCGGCGCCCGGCAGCAGCTGCACGATCAGTCCGCCGGCGGCCAGCACGCGCTCCTCAGGGGACACGAGCACGCCGAGGGCGACCACGGACGGAATCTGGTGCGAGATCACCAGGTACGACGCCAAGTCCTCACCGATTTCTCCGGAGACGAGCGGCACGCTCCCGTGATACGGCGCCCGCGCCCGCATCCCGAGGTCCACGGTGACGTGCAGCGTGCCCCGGCCCACGGCCCCACCGACGTCCAGCTTCCCGGCGGGCGTGGGCGGCAGGTACACTTCGGGATTCGCGACGTAGCCCCGGACGGCTCCCGCGGCGTCGCTGCTGGCCAGCACCCCGCCCAGCGGCCCGTCGCCGAGGACCCGCACCATGACCGTCTGACCGTCCCGCAGCGTCGCACCGAGCAGACCGGCGGCGGTCAGCGTCCGGCCCAGCGCCGCCGTCGCCGTGGGAGCCGTCCCGTGCCGCCGCCTGGCGCGCTCGACGGTGGAGGTCGTCACCGCCGCCAGGGCGCGGACCGTCCCATCCTCGCTGATGGTGCGAACCAGATAGTCACTCAATCCTCTAACCCCGTATCAGGACAGCCAATAACAACCCGTTCCCCACTGAGACCGCGGCGGGTACCGACAGAACCACGTTGCTGATGCCCAGCGACGACCCGAGCGCCAGCGTCCCATCCTTCAAAGGATACCCTAAGCCGGCGGTCGTCACCCCGGCGACACTTTCCGAGAGGGCGATCAGCGAGAGCGTGTCTCCCCGCGCGGCCGGCAGCGGGCGCGCGTCATCGACGAGGAACAGCAGGCAGCGTCCGTCGTGGATCCGGGCGGTGATCCCGAGGCGGCGGGCCCTCACCAGGAGCAGCAGGTTCGCCAGGGCGTGATCGGGCCGGCCTCCCATCGCTGCGATGAAGTCGATCTCCCGGATCCCGCGGGCGGCCGCTGCATCCAGCGCCAGTTCGGTGTCGGTCTTGTCCTTGGCCTCCGGATACGTTAGCAGCTTCGCCCGGTGCCTGCGGGCCCACGCGGCCAGAGCGGGCGGGGCCGAGTCAAAATCTCCTACGACAAGCTGCGGGGCCCGGCCGAGCGCGCGGGCGTGGCGCAGGCCGCCGTCCGCGCAGATCAGCAGTTCCGCGTCTGCGACCAGCGCCCGCAGCGCGGACGATGGACGAAATCGACCGTTGGCGATGATGACCGCTGTGCGATTCGCACGCTTCACGCCGGCTGAACCGGCCTGACCCGCTGCATCGCCCGCAGCACTACCAGGGTCAGCACGATGCTGACGACCACCTCTGGCAGCATGTAGCTGCCGTTGTACGCCGCCGAGTAGACCGCGGGTGAGGTGCCGGCGGGTGCGTTCGAAGCGAAATAGACGATTCCGGACAGGAAGTGGGCCAGGAACCGGCCGGCGCCGCCGACGATGATCCCCACCACCGGCATCCGTGGGAAGAAACCGGCGAGACCCAATGCGCCGAAGGCGATAGGATAATCCAGCAAGACCTGGATGGGATGGACGAAGTACGGTTCGCTCAGATAGTTGATGCCGCCGGCCAGAATGCCGGCGAGAATCCCCCACCAGCCGCCCCACCGCAGCGCGATGTAGAAGATGGGCACCATGCTCCCGGCCGTGATCGAACCTCCCTGCGGGAGCTGGTACACTTTGACGCGGCTGAGCACCGCCACCAGAGCCAGGGCGACGGCGGTTTCGACCAGCCTCTGCAGCGATTGTCTGTTCATGTTGCACTCCTCCTTTTCTCGATCATGTCCCGCTACGGCGGCTTCGCCGGCTCGCCGCGGCGCTGTGCAGCAGACGGTGGAGCCAGTGCCGCAGCGTCAGCCGGGTATCAAGGCTGTCGATGCGCCGCCGGACCGTCTCCGGGTCAACCGCGGCGCCTCCCTCGACCACCGCCGTCTTGGTGGCGAAGTCCACGCGGGCCCGCTCGACACCCGGCAGCCTCTCCAAGGCCGCCTGCACGCGCGCCGCTCAGAGTTCGCAGAGGAGCCGGTCTGCGTTGACTTCGATCCGTCGGCTCATCTCGTCACCAACACAAACGCCGCCACCCCGTGTCCGGGCTGCGGCGCCGTCACCTCCTGATTTCCCCACGCCAGCATTACCTGGATCGGGTGCGAAGGGTCTGCGCCAGCGGAAGGCGCACTCTCAGCCCGGTGCTCCCGAGCTCCCCTCAACCTGCTATTCAACTACGTTTAGTGTACCCGTCTCCTCGAGAATCCGCCACAGTTCATCGCGCTCGGGCGGCACCAATTCGCGCACGCCTGACTTCGCCCGGAGAGTGCGTCCGGCGGCGGTCATTACGCCGATCTCGGCCGCCGGGATCCCGTTTCCTTCGAGCGCCTCCGCCGTCCGCTGCGGCGTGCGGGTCGCGATCAGCATGGCCCCGCTGCCGATGAGCGCCAGGGGATCGGCGCCCAGTGCGCGGCAGACGGCCGCGGTTTCCGGCAGCACGGGCACCGCGTCCCCACGGATTTCGATCCCGATCCCCGCGGCTTCGGCCAGTTCCCACGCCCCCGCCAAGATGCCGCCCTCGGTGACGTCGTGCATCGCGGTTGCCCCGTACCGCGCCGCGATCATCCCCTCGGGCACCACGCTGATCCGCTCGATCAGCCGGCGCCCCGCGGCCAGCACCGCATCATCGACCCGGCCGCGAAGCACGGAGACGAGATCCGCCGCGAGAATCGCGGTCCCCTCCACGGCGACGCCTTTGGTGAGCAGCACCGTGTCGCCTGGTCTGGCTCCACGGCTGGTAATCAGGTCCTCTTTCCGCACCCGGCCGACGCCTGCCACCATGGCAATGGTGCGGTCGATCCCCGGCGTCACCTCGGTATGCCCCCCGATGATCTCGACCCCCAGCGCGGCCGCGGCCTCACCGGCGTCGCGCATGATGGTCGACAGCGTTTGGGGGCCGGCGTCCGCGTGCAGGAGCAGCGTGAGCAGGAGGGCGACCGGTTCGGCGCCCGTCGTGGCGAGATCGTTGCACGTGACGTGCACGGCCAGCCGGCCGAGGTGCTCCTGCGTTCCCGTGATCGGATCGCAGGTCAGTACGGCCGCCCACTCACCGAAGTCCAGCACGGCCGCGTCCTGTCCGACCCCCGCGTGCACCAGCACGTCGGCGCGCCGGCCGAGATACGGGAAGATCAGGCGGCGCAGAACGTCTGGCGAGACCTTGCCGGTCTTCACCGCGCCCGGGCCGCCGCGAGCCCACGCAGGCGCGCCGCCAGCGGGACCGCGACGAGGATACCGACGGCGACCTGAACCAGATTGAACGGTACTTCGGTCAGCGCCGCGCCGACCGCCGCGGCGGGGGTGGGCGCGATGCCCAGCCGCTGGGCGAAGACGACCTCGCTGAGGAAGTACCCCGCCACCATCACGGCTCCGCCGGCGACCGCCGCCAGGAGACGTGACGTCGTCGTCTGGCGCGCCAGCCGTCCGACGACGTAGCCTTCGAGGCCTTTGACGATCAGCGTGAATGGGGCGAACTGCGGAGCTCCCGCCGCAAGGTCGGCCAGCGCGGACCCGAGGCCACCCGCCGCCGCGCCGACGACAGGGCCGAAGACCATCGCCGCGATGTAGATGACGACCTCGCCAAGGTTGAAGTACCCCTTTGTCTGCGGGATCGGGATGACGGTATACCGCGTGACGACGAAGGTCAACGCCAGGAAGACGGCCGCCGCCGCCAGATCTCTCGTCTTCATCCTCTCGCCTCCTCACACTACCCCGCCGGTCGCACAAAAAGCAAAAGACGCCCGACCACGGGCGTCCTCGGGGCGCTTGGGCGCCGGCCCCTCGCAGCGTTCACCTCATACGGACTGTACCGTCGACCCCGGAATTCCACCGGACCACGGACCCCTGCGGGTCCTCACGGGCTGTCACCGCCGATCGGGAATTGCCCGAAACCACCGGGCTCACCCTGCCCCAGACCACTGCGAGTCTTCGGTAGTGCTGGCTGTAATCGTAGCCCTGGGATTCGAATCCTGTCAATCGGTCTCGTCCGATTCGGCGCCGGCGCCTAGCATTGCGAGCGCCTCATCCACCGTGGCGGCGACCCGCAGGGTCCGCGTCAGCCCGGCGAGCTCCAGCACACGCCGGACGTGCGGCGGGAGATCGGCCAGGACGATGGAGCGGCGAACCGCAGAACGCGCGTAGAGATGCTCCAGCACGTGTACCCCGGCGAGATCGAAGTACTCGACCCGGCTGCAATCGACGATGACCGGCTGGGCCCGGGGCAGACCGGCCAGCACCCGTTCGAGCTTCGGTGCGGTATCGAGATCGATTTCTCCGCCGACGAACACGACTACGACGTCCCCTATGCGCTCCAGTGAGGAGCTCCACACCGAGCCCGCCCCGCCGCCCATGGAGATGTGACCTCTGCGGGTGTCGCCTGCCCCGCCGCCGTCCTTCAATGGGCGGTTTCGTTCGCTGAGTCGGGACCGCGTCCTCTGAACCAAAGAGCATACCTCCGGAAGTTGGGTAAAAATCATCTAATGGTCAAACCTGCAGCTGCACCAGTCAAAATTGAGCTCGGTAGACGGATCCGCTATTTGCGGCGGACCCGCGCCCTCACGCAGGAGGCGCTGGCGGAGCGCGCGGGCGTCCACCCGACGTATCTGGCCGGTATCGAACGAGGAGAGCGAAATCCCGCGCTGGAAAACCTGCATGCGATTGCGACCGCGCTGGGTGTGAAGCTCGCCGAACTGTTCATGTTCGAACGGCAGCCCGGAATGGCCCAATAGCGGCACAGGAAACGCTCCGCCGCGTCAGAACGGTAGAGGGCGTGGCGGAGGTTGCCTATTTCCTTGTGTCCCTCGACCGCGGCACGCCCGCGGCGGCCGCCCGGCAGATCCGTCAGATCGATGGTGTCGTCGACGCCCACGTCACCCTGGGCGATTACGACATCGTCGCCGTGGCGGAGATCGAAGGGACGAAAGGGTTTCCGGTGATCGCGGCGGCGGTGAAGCGGGTGGACGGGGTCGCGAAGGTCGCGACCTGCGTGGTGGTCAGACCCTGACCGGGGGCGCCACGATCGCCATCGTCCGCAGCAACTGGTGGGCGACCTCGAGTGCGCGCAGCCCGTCTTCTCCCGACACCAGCGGCCGGTCCCGCCCCTGCACGCACTCCAGGAAGTGCTGCAGCTCCGCTTTCAGCGGCTCCTCCCCGTGCGTGTTCATCCGCTGGGCTTCCCCGCCGAACGGCTGGATGACGGTGTGCTGGCGGAGATAGTCGAGCCGGATCGCCCGATCGGCGGTCGTGATCTCGATTTCGGCCGCCTTCTCGGCTGAAATCCGGCTGGCCATCAGCCAGGCCGTGCAGCCCGTCGACAGATGCAGGTGGGCGACCGCCAGGTCTTCGTGGGAGTTCTGCACGCGCAGCCCCATTCCGCTGACCTCGATGACCCGCCCCCCGGTGAGCCCCAGGATGATGTCGATGTCGTGGATCATGAGGTCCATGACGACCCCGACGTCCATCGCGCGCGTGCGGTCGAACGGGCGGACGCGCCGCGACTGGATGAACACGGGCTCGTCGGCGAGTTCCATCAGCTGGCGCACCGCCGGTTTGAATCGCTCCACGTGCCCGACCAGCAGCACCAGATCGCGCTGATCCGCCAGCGCCACGAGGTGCTCCGCTTCCCCGGGGGTGGAGGTCATCGGCTTTTCGATGAGGACGTGGATGCCGGCGGCGAGAAATTCCCGGGCGACCTCGTAATGCAGGACCGTCGGAACGACGACGCTGACAGCATCCACCCGGCCGATGAGGTCCCGGTAGTCGGTGAGCGCCTGGCACCCGTAGCGGTGGGCGAACGCTCTCGCCCCTCCGGCATCGCGGTCGGCCACGGCCACCAGCTCGGCATCGGGCAGCCCGGCATAAATGCGGGCATGGTGGCGCCCCCACTGGCCGAGTCCAACGACACCTACCCTGGTTGCGCCCCGCCGCCGACGCGCCTCGCCGCTATGACTGGCCTGGGGAGAATTCAGTTACCGCCTCCACGATTCGCACCAGGTCGCCGTGCTCCAGTGCGGGATGAACCGGCAGGGACAGGACCTCCCGCGTCAGCGCGGCCGCCGTCGGGTACTGGCCGCCGAATCCGAGCCGGCGGTACGCGGGAGAGTCCGGGATGAGTGAGGGGTAGTAGACGCGGTGCCCGATGCCGGCCGCGGTCAAGTGGTCGGCCAGCGCATCGCGGCCGCGCGAGACCCGGATCGTGTACTGATTGTAGACGTGTCGGTGCCCCACGGGCTCGCTCGGGGGAATCAGCCACGGGAGCGCGGCGAACGCCCCGGTCAGCGCGTGGGCGTGCGCGCGGCGGACCTCGTTCATCTCGTCGAGCCGCTCAAGCTGTCCCAGGCCCAGTGCCGCCGCGATGTCCGTCATACGGTAGTTGTACCCGATCGCCTCGTAATTGTACTCGCTGGGGCCGTTCTGACCGACGTTGACGAGCAGACGCGCCCGGTGCGCGGTATCCGGGCCACCGGTCACCACCATTCCGCCCTCACCGGTGGTCATGTTCTTCGACGGATAGAAACTGAAAATCGCGGCGTCGCCGAACGTGCCGACCTTGCGGTCGTGGTAGGCTGCCCCGTGTGCCTGCGCACAGTCCTCGATGAGCAGCACCCCGTACCGGCGGCGGATCTCCAGCAGCGGGCCGAGGTCGCACGGCAGCCCGTAGAGGTGGACGCACAGGATCGCGCGAGCCCCGTCCTTGGCTGCCCGCTCGACGGCATCGGGATCGAGGCTGTAGCTCACCGCGTCCACGTCGACGAACAGCGGCGTCGCCCCGGCGTGCAGGATCGCGTTACTGGTGGCGACGAACGTAAAGGGCGTCGTCACGACGCGGTCGCCGGCCCCGATCTGCAGCGCCTCTAACGCGACCTGCAGGGCCGTGGTGCCCGAGGACGTCGCCACGGCGTGCCCCACGCCGAGGTAGGCGGCAAACGCGGTCTCGAACGCGCGGACCTGTTCCCCGGCCACGAGCATGCCGGAGTCAAGCACACCCATCACGCGGCGCTTCTCGGCCTCCGAAATCACCGGGCGGGCAATCGGGATGTTCCTCGCCGTGGTCCGCACAGCGTCCATAATCTCCTAATAGTGTCCCCGCGCGGCGGCCGGCATTCTCCGCCGGCTCACGCGGGGCTTCCAGCGTCGGATCAGCCCTTCACCGCCCCGGCGGTCAGCCCCGCGATGAAACGGTCAATGAAGAGATTGTACACGATGGCGATGGGGATGCTGGTGATCAGGGCGGCGGCCATCATCGCGCCCCAATTGAAGACGTCGCCGAACAGCACGACCGGAATGCCGAGGCTCACGGTCATCTTCCCGACGGAGCTGATGAACGTCAGGGCATAGACGAAGTCCTGCATCACCAGCGTGAACGAGAAGAACGCGGCGGTGAGCACGCCGGAGACGGCGAGGGGGAGCACGACCATGCGCAGCGCGGCCAGCCGGCTGTAGCCGTCGATCATCGCCTGTTCTTCGATGTCGCGTGGAATCGATCGGAAAAAGCCCATCAGCAGCCACGTGCAGAACGGAATCGTGAAGGTTGGATACACTAACACGAGCGCCCACAGCGAGTTCTGCAGCCCCAGCACCGCGATGACGCGGGAGAACGGGATGAACAGCAGCGTGGGGGGCACCAGGTAGGTGAGGAAGATGCCGATGCCCAGGCGCTCCCCCCACCGTCCGGTCAGCCGGGCCAGCGCGTATCCGGCCGGCACGGCGAAGATCAGCGTGACCACCACCACGGCGATGCCGACCATCGCGGTGTTGCGCACCCACGCCAGATACGCGGTTTCTCTCAGCAGGTACTGGAAGTGCTCGAGCGTCGGGGCTTGGTTGAAAATCCAAGGGATGTGGGTGCGCACGGTCGCCGCGACGTAGAGATCGTTGTCTTCTTTGAACGCGGTGACCAGCATCCAGTAGAACGGAAAGACGGCCAGGACCGTGAAGAATCCCGCGGCGGCATACAGCCCGGCACGTTTGAGCACGCGCACCACCCGCCGCAGCCTCATCCCCCGACCTCCGACCGCCGCGCCAGCCGGAGCATGCCGATGGCGACAACCACCAGCACAGGCAGCAGGAACAGCGCGATCGCCGCCCCCTGCCCCAGGTCGCCGCCGAGGATGCCTCGCTGGAACGCCAGGCTGGACAGGACGTGGGTGCTGTTGTAGGGTCCCCCGCGCGTCAGCAGATAGACGACGCTGAGATCAGTCGACGTGAAGACGACGCCGAACAACACCGCGACCGTGATGACGGGCAGCAGCAGCGGCAGATTGATCTGGAAGAGCCGCCGCCAGAACGATGCCCCGTCGATCACCGCGGCCTCACGGATTTCGGTGGGGATGGCGCTCATCCCGGCCAGCAGGACCACGGTGGCGAACGGGAACATCCGCCACACGTGGATGACGATGATCGCCGCCATCGCCAGTTCCGTGTCGCCGAGCCAGTAGATCCAGCCCTGCAGCAGCCCGGCGACCCGCAACGTCCAGTTGATGACACTGAACGTCGAGTCGAAGATCCAGGCCCAGGCCATGGTTGCCAGGGAGACCGGCACCGCCCACGGGAGGAGCAGAACCATCCGGACCGCGCGCTTCCCGATGAACGCCGCGTCCAGCACGTTGGCCGCGGTCGTCGCCAGGATCATAACCAGCACCTGCGAGCAGACCGTGAAGATCAGCGTGTTCACCAAGGTCCGGTGGAACTGGGGATCGCCGATGATCGCGGTAAAGTTCCTCAGCCCCACCCACGAGAACGTCAGCGAGCCCGACCTGGCGCCGGAAAAACTGAGCAGGATCGCGAGCACGAAGGGAATGCCGACGAGCAGGATGACGTACAAGAACGCGGGCGCCAGCAGGAGACGGCCGAGCGTGCCTTCCCGGTCCGCGAGCGTGGCCCGGCGCAGGGCGGCAGGCGGCGCGTGGACGGATGCCTGCGCCCCGTCAGGCGGCGCCATCCCGCCTCAGGCCGGTCCCGCGATCGAAGTACCGCATCGCCCGCTGCGGGACGGCAAACTCGTGGATCTGGCCTTCCTCGATTGGGACCGTGATCGTCACCGGCAGCGCGGCAATCACGGGCTGATCGGACCGCGTTTCCTCTTCCAGGTACCCATAGACCAGCCGGTCCGCGCCGAGGTGTTCGACCTGCCGCACCCGCAGATGATACATCTGCACGTCCTCGCCCTGCGCGAACGTCGCCCGGGGCAAGAAATGCTCGGGTCGGAACCCGAAGAGGGTCCGCTCGTCGTGTTCCACCAGGTTCGTGGGCGGCGACCCAAGAAACGTCGCCACAAACGTGTCCGCGGGATACTCGTACACTTCCTGCGGCGTCCCGATCTGGCGAATCGTGCCCTTGTCCATCACCGCGACCCGGTCGCCGAGACCCATGGCCTCGACCTGATCGTGCGTCACGTAGACCGTCGTAGTCTTGATCTGCCGCTGAAACTCCTTCAGCTCGTAGCGGGCCAGCGCCCGCAGCTGGGCGTCAAGGTTGGACAGCGGCTCGTCGAACAGGAACACCCTCGGATCGCGGACCACGGCGCGCGCCAGGGCGACCCGCTGCCGTTCGCCTCCGGACAACTGCCGGGGGAAGCGCCCCAGCAGTCGCTCGATCCCGAACCGCCGGGCGCCCGTGGTCACCCGCTCCCGGACCTGCGGCGCAGGTGTGCCCACCGCCTCGAGGGGAAAGGCGATGTTCTTGTACGCCGTCTTGTGGGGATACAGCGCGTAGCTCTGAAAGACCATCGCAATCCCCCGGGCGCGCGGCGGAATGTCCTCATCGACGCGCTCGCCGGCGATCCAGATCTCGCCGGAGGTGGGAATCTCGAGGCCGGCAATCATCCGCATCAGCGTGGTCTTACCGCATCCCGATGGTCCCAGGAGCACCAGCAGCTCTCCCTCTTCCACCGAGAGGTTGACGCCGTTGACGGCCGCAACGTCACCGAACGTCTTGTGCAGATCTTTGATCTCGACGTATCCCAACCGAACTCCCCCCGACCGACGGGATAAAGGGATAAAGGGATAAGGGGAGAGTGATCCCCGTTATCCCTTTATCGCAGTGCGTCCCGTAACCGTTATCCCTATTATCCCTTTTATCCCTGTTATCCCGTCCTTGTTTTATCGGTCTTTGGAGCCGCCGCCCACCAGGCCCGCGCGCCGCCACTTCGCGTAGATGTCCTTGGCGCGCCGGCTGGCTTCTTCGACCGCCTGCTTCGGCGTCAGCTGACCGGTTGCCGCCTTCCCGAACATGTCGGCGGTAACGCTGGTGTCGAAGATCTCCCCTTCGGCGGGGTTGGCCACGCCGGGCCAGCCGATATTGGCCGACCAGTTCAAGGAATCGGCCAGGACCTTGAGCTTGTCCGGAGGCAGCGACCCGAAGCGGTCTCTGCGGACCTGTCCCTGGACCCACCGCAGGCCTTCGGCCGGCTTCTGGGCGACGGGGGTGCTCTTCTCGGCCGCCGCGCCCATGTACGCCGGGAAGTTGTACAGCTCGCTGTTCAGCGTCGACTCACGCGCGTTGTCGGTGAGATGCATGAGAAATTCTTTGGCCAGATCCGGTGCCCGGCCGAACCGCCAGATGACCCACACGCCCATCACGTGCGTGGCCGCGAGCGCGCGGACTGAGCCCTTCAACGCAGGGACGAAGTTGATGTCGGCGGCGATCGGCAGCCGCCGCTGCTGCGCCGACCGATACGCCGAAATGGAATTGAGAATGTACGACGTCGCCCCCGCCTCCAGTGCCTGGTTGTTGGACGCCGCGTTCCAGCTCATGACTGCCGGGGTCATCACCTCGCGGAAGAGCCGGGATCCCCACTCTACGGCCTTCACCGCCTCCTCCGAATTCAGCACGACGTTCGCGTCCTTGTCCTGCACGGACGCTCCATTCGACCACAGCAACGCCCGGGTGGCCATGTTGGAGTCGATGTCCTGCGAGAAGCCGATCCCGATGGGAATCTGGATGTTCGGGAAACGCTCCTTGATCCGGCGGCCGGCTGTGAGCAGGTCGTCCCACGTCTTCGGTCCCTGCGTGTACCCGACCGCCGACCACGCACTCTTCAGATAGTCGCCGGGATCCGGCACCCAGTTGTCGGAAAACCCGAACCACTTCCGGGTGAAGGGGTTGTACGTACTGTCCCGGACCACCGGCAGGATCGGGCCGTAGCGCCGCGCGGCCTCCCCGTTGACGTCGGCGAGGTCGAGGACCTGCTGCTCGAACTGCGACGGCGGCGAGATGAAGAAGTAGAGGTCGTGCCCCTGCTGGGCGGCCACCTCGGCGGTCGCCCGCGGGACGATGTCCGCGAAGCTGACGCGGTCGATCGTGACCTCGATGCCCTTGCTCCTCCCCCACTCCCGGGCGAAGTTATCGAACCACGGGTGGTACGCCCAGGGGACGAAGTGTGCCCACGTCATGATGCGTAGCGCGCGCGGCTGCGCCTTGACGAAGGAAGTCAGCAGCGACCCCACACTGCCCGCCGCCAACCCGGCGCCCGCCGCCGCGCCCGCCGTCAACTTCAGGAAGTCGCGGCGCGAGACGCGTCGCTTTCCTTTGCTCTCGGCCATGCTCTCGCCACCTCCCCAAGGGATGCCTTCCTGGCCTATTTGACCGGATCTCGCTGACCTCCTCCCAGTGGGAATCGAGGGGCCGGGGCCGAACGTTACACTCCGTCGAGATGGCAATGACGAAGGCACAGAAGACGAAACTGCTCCGCGGCGTGTCCCTCTTCGCCGGCCTGGGACCGCGGGCGCTGGGCGCGATTGCCGACCGCGTCGAGGTCATCGAGTTTCCTGCGGGCCGCTTCATCGTACGGCAGGGACAGATCGGAACCGGATTCTACCTGATCGTGTCCGGGCAGGCCAGGGTGCTCCGGGGAAATGAGACGCTCAACACGCTTGGGCCCGGCGATTTCTTCGGCGAGTTGTCGGTGCTCGATCAGGCCCCGCGCATGGCACACGTGCTGGCCGATGAGCCCACGACCTGCCTCGCGCTGGCGTCGTGGGAATTCACAACGATCCTGGAAGAGAACCCCAAGGTGACGCTGCAGATCCTCCGTGAGGTCGTCCACCGGCTGCGCGACGCCACGGAGCAGCACCGGCACTAGACGGCGGGATCGGCGATCAACGGGATCAGAGGGATCAGGAAGCTATCGGGCTTGTTTACCGATCCCCTTGATCCCTTTGATCCCCTTGATCCCCGTAGTTAGAACAGCCCTTCGAGCACCGCCGCAAGTTGCTTCTGGTGCCGCTCCGTTTGATAGTTCAGCAGCGGATCGCCTTCGAGCACGTGTTCAGTCACCTGGTTGCTGCGCCGGATGTAGACGGCCGGATGGTGATCGCCGGTCTGGTCGGTCTCCTGCACGATCGCGATGGCATCCGGCCCCCGCCCGTCGACGAAGAACTGCAGCGGCAAGATCCCCTCGTCAAGGATTCCCGCCGACCGATCGACGCTGACCACCCGCGCCAGGTACGAGCGCTGGTTCCACAATTCGGCCGCCGTGCTCGCCTCGGACAGCAGATATGGCACGACGTCCTCGGGGCGGATCTCCGGTTTTGGCAGGTCGATCCCGAAGTGCGTGCGGGCCAGGTACGCGGCCAGCACCCGCGCGTTGTGGCGGTACCCGCCCAGCCCTCCGGAGTTGGCAGGCACCCCGTGTTTGCGAAGACCCACCGCCCCCTGCATCGGCGCGCCCGCGAAAAAGATGCCCGGCACGCTCGTGCTCTCCCAAAACGGGGTCAGCGCCGGGATGCGATCCTGGCTGAACGTCGCCAGGCCAAGGTCTCGCAGGTCGCGCAGGGGCGTCGTCCACCCGGTGGCCGCGAGCACGAAGTCCGTTTCGAACGTGAACGTTCCGGGCCGCGTCGTGCCCCCGGCGTGGACCCGATAGCCGGAACCGGTCCGTTCAATCCGCGTCGTCGCCGCGTCGAGGACAAAGACGCCCCCGCCGAACACGTGGTCTTCGTACGGCAAGAGATACCGGGCGCGGACGCCTGCCGTGGAGTGCGTGTTGACGGCCAGGGTCGCCGGACGCGGAGACACCAGCACGATCTGGCGGGCCCACGGCAGGATGGCGTCCGCCATCTCGAAGGCGGAGGTGCGCTTGCCCAGGATGAGCACGCGCCGGCCGGCGTAGGCCGAGGAGATCTTCGCCTCGGCGTAATGGGGCACCAATTCGATCCCGGCGATTTGGGGCTTCCACGGCTCGGCCATGCCGACCGCAAACACGGCGATCTTGCAGCGGTACTCCCCATCCGAGGTGTCCAGCGCGAATCCGCCCCCCGCGGCGCGGGTCGATTCCCACCGGCAGCCGTAGCGCACCGCTACGCCGGCCCGTTCGCAGAACGCGTCGAGGCCGAGTTCCATCTGTTCGCGGGTCGGGAAGTACGTGCTGCCGTCCATGAATTCCGTGACCAGCGCCTGATGCGCCGGCTCATCGGCGAGGAGACTGTTCCAGTCGTACCAGGCGTAATGCCGGGACATGGGTGGGGCGGGCGAGAACGGCTTGGACCAGGTATTCAGTTTCTGGAACAGCGGGAACTGCCTGAACATCCCGCCCGGACCCGGGTCGGCGGACAGAACCGCATGGGGAATCCCAACCCTGGACAGGAAGTAGCTGAGTTGAAGCCCCCCAGGTCCGCTGCCGATGATGACGACCGGGTACTCACCGGGTGGAAATGGCCGTACCCGCGGCACCGCGCGGCGGCGGCGCGCGGACGTGCCTCGTTTCCTTACCGCCACAGGTTGGCGCTCCGGACCCGCCGGGCCTCGGCTTGCAGCATGCGGTAGGTCACTTTCGGATAGGTCATGAGGAAGGTCTCGACGTCAGGCTCCGACAGCACGAGACACCGCAGCGGCCTGGCGGCGACGACGTCGGCGGCCGGCGGCTCCCCCAGCAGTACCGAGATCTCGCCGAAGAAGTCCCCGCGACCGAGGGTGGCACGCTGGGTGCCGTCGACAAAGACCGCGGCTTCCCCGCTAAGAATGATGTAGAGGTTCGAACCACTGAAGCCCTGCCGCAGGATGCGCTGACCTTCGGCGAAGTACTCGTCCTCCAGCGTGTGGACCACGGCTTCGACCTGCGGCCGGCTGAGGTCGGCAAACAGGGTCAACCCGGACAGAACGCCGATCAGCTCGTCTCGACTCTCCATGCCTCAGGACTCCTCACTGGATGTCATCGCGACCGCTCGAATGCGGCGAGCAGCGCCCGTCTGGTGAACACCCGGGCGAGGTGCGCGCGGTACTCGGCCGGGGCGAAGATGTCCTCGTTGACGTCGACGCCGTCGGCCGCGTGCTCGGCCGCCGCGCCGACCGCCTCCGGAGTTGCCGGCCCGCCGGCGAGCGCGCCTTCGACCGCGCCGGACCGATAGGCGGCCGGACCGACCCCGGTGATGCCGACTCGTACCCGCTCAACGGTTCCTCCGGAGACCCCCGCGATCGCCGCGACCCCGACGACTGCGAACCCCGACGCCGGGTGCGGAAACTTCAGGTATGCCCCGCCCCCGCGCTGGACGGGGATCCGGATTTCAACCAGCAGCTCATCCGAGGTCAGCGCCGTGGCAAACAGCCCGGTGAAGAAGTCGGCGGCGGCAATCGTCCGGCGTCCCCTCGGACTTTGAGCGACGAGCTCCGCGTCGAGGGCGAGCATGGCCGCGGGGTAGTCGGCAGCCGGATCGGCGTGTGCGAGATTGCCGCCGATTGTGCCCACGTTGCGCACCTGCACGTCGCCGACGCGCGCCGCGGTTTCGGCCAGCAGCGGCGCGGACCGCCCCACGACGTCTGCGGATTCCACCGCCCAGTGGGTGGCCATCGCGCCGATGGCGACGGCGCCGCCGTCGAGCCTGATGTCCCGGAGGCCGGGCACGCGTCCCAGGTCGATGAGGTGGGTGGGAGTCACGAGCCGCAGCTTCATCATCGGCAGCAGGCTGTGCCCTCCGGCCAGCACCTTCGCGTCTGGGAGGTCCACCAGCAACTTGAGCGCTTCGTCGACCGTCGCCGGCCGGTGGTAGTCAAAGGCGGCCGGGATCATCGGTTCTGCTCCCGCAGCTTCCGCGCTGCGTAGCGCACCGAATTCACGATGTGCTGGTAGCCGGTGCAGCGGCAGAGGTTGCCGTCAAGGGCGTGGCGGATCTGGGCGTCGGTGGGATCGGGATTCCGCGAGAGCAGCTGCAGCGCGCTGAGCATCATCCCCGGCGTGCAGAACCCGCACTGGAGTCCATGCTCTTCCCAGAAACCTTCCTGGATGGGATGAAGGGCGCCATCCTGTGCCAACCCCTCGACCGTCCGGATCTCGCTTCCATCCGCCTGGACAGCGAGGACGGTGCAGGACTTCACGGCCTGCCCGTTCATGAGCACCGTGCAGGCCCCACAGCTCGTCGTATCGCAGCCGACGTGAGTCCCGGTCAGTCCGAGGGTTTCTCGCAGGTAATACACCAGCAGCAGGCGGGGTTCGACCTCCTGCTGATGGACGCGGCCGTTGACGGTGACGGTAATCGCGAGATTCACTCCTGACCTCCTCGGACTAGTTTCGGCTCCCCGGCAAAATTTCCCCCGAGTCCATGTTTAGCCTCCCAGGGGGGCGGGTAAATGTGGTCCGGCGGCCTCGCCGTGCCGCCTGCCTCGCCAACAGCGGGCAGCCAGGCAAACGCCGGTTGCCCGCTTCTCTTTTCAAATGAACGTTCGAACCTACCTGGAAACACGAACGGCCAGAGACCCCAGCCCAGGACTCGGTTGGGCGCTGCATGAAGGGCGCCCCATGCCCGCCTCGACGCGCGCCTGGTCCGCCGGCGAACGCCGCCTCATCCGGCTGGTCGAGTGCCGTCTGCACGCCCCCTGGGGCCACTGCTTCAGCTCAGCCCAGCGCGCCGCCCTGCTGGCGTCGGAGCTTGGTCCCGGCCCGCACGAACTGCTGTACTGCGAGGGATTTGCGTGTGCGCCGGGGCTCGCGGTGCCGTTCGCCCATGCCTGGTGTCTGCTCAACGGCCAAGTCTGGGATCCAACCCCACAGTTCAGAGGAGTACGGATGGAGTACTTCGGCCAGGAGATCCCGACCCCACGTCTCCGCCAAGCCGTCGCCCACCGCCGGGCCTGGGGCCCGGTGATGCTCAGCCCATTGCCGGCGGGCTTCTCACCCACCGCCTAGAACCGCAAGACTACCGTCAGGTCAATCGCATCTTCCGGCCCGAAGCGGATTCCGGGGATTGTCAGGATCGCCGCGGTGGTCTTCGGCGGCAGGGGAAGTGGTGCAAACACCAACCGCGCCGGGACCGTCTGCTTGGCGGGAACACGGTCCCTGAAATCGCCCCGCGCCGGAAAGCCGGCGTAGATCGTCCCCGTCTCATCCCGCAACGTGGCGTTGACCATCGCGCCAAAAATCTCGGCTGGTGCATCCCCCTTGTTGGTCATCCTGAGCTCGACTGCCGTGTAATCCGCTGCGAATTCGACCAGATCAACCGACACCTCGGCGGCGCCCCTGGCGGCGCTCGCCCCCAGTGAAACCGTCAGCGGCACGAAAGCGCCGGAGGCGGCGTACGCGGATGGTCCCCGCGGCAGCGGACAGTAAAGCCTGATCGGCCGGGCACTTCCCAGTTCCGAGATTAGCCCGGTCAGGTCAAGCGCCGCGCGCGATTGCGTCTCTGGCGGCATGGCGAAGAAGATCGAACCGCGCAGCGTCCCCCCGGGGGCGACATCGCCCGCGCGGAGCGCCCGGCCGTCCACGTACCGGTTGAAGTTTAGCTGTGAGATCCCCGTGATGGCCAACAATGGGGGAAACAACGCTCCGGCCACAATGTAGGCACCGAGGTCCCTGTGCGCCCGCTTGACCTGGGCCGCGGTCCACGGAGTCTGGACGCCTTCGGCCGTCGTCAGCCCGGCCTTCGAGGGATCCACGCGCACCGCCACGGGCCCGGCGTTCGAGACCAGCAGATTGATCTCGAGCGCGGCCGCCAGCGTCTGCAGGGTCGCCGTCACCGTGAGTGACCCCGAGCGCGCGATGCACGTCGGTCCCGGCTCGGCCTGCGCGTCGGGCACCGGTGCCGCCGTGGGGGTGCGTTCAACATCTCCCGCATCTTGCGCAAACACCGGACATGAGACCGCAGCTACCAGCAGCAGTGCGCCCACGCCTCGCCATCCCCGCCGCATTGTGGTTCCTCCACCAGCTTGCTGCCTACCCTCTCCGAGGTCGACGAGGGTTTTCCCTTCCAGAGGCGGTACCTAAGTTTGAGTGGGCTCTCCGTTGAACGAGGACCAAC
>DASYRL010000054.1:0-2410 GCA_036004445.1 bacterium | reverse complement strand
GACCAGCAGGCTGAACGCGATGAACGTCCCGAACGTCGCCAGATCGCCGTGGGCGAAGTTCAGGATCCGCGACGTGCGGTACAGCAGCACGATGCCCAGCGCGACCAGCGCGTAGAGGCCGCCGGCGGCGAGTCCCCCGATCACGTATTGCGCGAGTAGGGTCATACGTGCTTCGGAAGGCGGGAACAGGGATCAGGGAACAGGGAACAGAGACCGGCACGCCGGGTAAGGTGTTGTTCCCCGTTCCCCGTTCCCCGTTCCCGCAGTTGGGGTCTCAGAAGGGCCATGTCTTGAACCACATTTTGATCTTCAGCCACCGGCCGTACAGGCCACGGGGTTCCAGCGCCATGACGAGAATGATCGCCGCCCCGTAGACGACCGGCTGCCACTGTTTGAATCCCGAGAACTCCAGGGGCAGCACCGTCAGCAGCCCGGCTCCCAGGACCCCCCCGGCGATGGTCCCCAGTCCACCTACGACGATCATGCTGAAGTAGTAGATGGAATCCAGCAGCGTGAACTGGGAGGGCTCCAGGTAGCGCCCGACCATCGCGAACAGCGCCCCGCCGATCCCGGCGTACGCGGCGCTGACTGCGAAGGCCAGCGTCTTGTAGGTGGTCAGGTTCACCCCCATCACTTCCGCGGCAATGTCACTGTCCCGAATGGCGACAAACGCGCGGCCGATGTAGGAGCGGACGAGATGGTAGGCAACGATGGAGAGCCCCGCGGCTACGGCGAGCCCGATCCAGTAGAGTCCGGACTCTTTGAGTTCCCAGCCCGCGGCGAGGAGTTTGGGCACGAACAATCCGGCGCGTCCGCCGGAAAGCCACTCCCAGTTGATCAGCACCTGATGCACCGCGATGCCGAAGCCCAATGTCGCGATGGTCAGGTACGGGCCGGTCAGGCGCAGCGCGGGCAGGCCGACGAGGAAGCCGAACGCGCCCGCGACGACGGCCGCGGTCCCGATCCCGGCCAGCCACGGGACGCCCCAGGCGGCGAGGTCAGGACTCCACGGCAGGCGCGCCGTCACGATGCCGAAGGCATAGGCGCCAATGGCCACGAAGCCGGCGTGGCCCAGCGAGATCTGGCCGGTGTACCCGACCAGGAGATTCAGCCCGACCGCAATGACGGCGTTGACGGCGACGAGACTGGCGATGTAGACAAGGTACTTCGGGACGAGGCCCGGCAGCGCCACCAGCAGGGCCGCCAGGGCGCCGACCGCAATCCAGGCCGACACGCCCCGGACGAGGAACAGGTCTTCCTCGTAGCGTTCCCGCAGTTCCACGGCCCGCAGTTTCTCGCCGCGGTCCGTGCTTCCTCCATTTCACCGCTGTGTTATGATGAATGGGCAGCTATCGTCGATGCGTATCAGGCCTCTGGGTATCCGTGGCCAGAGGCCTGTGGCGTCAAAAGGAAGGGACCATCGCGTGATTACGAACAACCTGAAGCTGCTGGTCGGCGGCGTGCAGCTGCGCGACGGCGTGCTGACGGTGACCGATGTCCTCGGCCGCATCTTCACCCGGGCCGGCCTGTACGTCCTGGAAATGGAACGCGGATACGCCTCGACCATCTACGGCGCCCACCAGTACGATCCGATGGTGATCTCCGCGGAACCGCCCGTCTCGTGGGGCGACGCCGACATCGACATCCTGATCGCGCTGGACTTCGACAGCAACCCCGACGCGAAAGACCAGCCCAACCGGGATACCGTCCTCCGGCACGGCAAGTATCTGAAGGACGGCGGCGTGCTGCTCTACGACAGCAGCACCGGGGACATCCCCACCGACGACTTGGAGCGCCGCGGCATCAAGGTCTTCCCCATTCCCGCGCGCAACATCGCCCGGGACGAACTCAAGAAGGACGTCGTCAAGAACATCATCCCGGTCGGCGCGCTGTTCCGCCTGCTTGCATTCGACGCCGACGTCGCGCATCTGCGTGCCCTGCTCGAGGAGCGGTTCCTCCGCAAGGGCCGCGAGATCGTCGAGCTCAACCTCAAAGCCGCCGCGCGGGGCGTGGAAGTCGTCGAGAACGTGCTCCAGGCGAGAGGCTGGTCTGACATCGGGTATCGCCTCGACGCCCTGCCGACAGACGACCCCCGCCTGCTGATCGCGGGCAACGAGGCGCTCTCGATGGGCGCGATCGCCGGTGGGTGCCGGTACTACGCCGGCTATCCCATCACGCCGGCATCCGCGATCCTCGAGTTCATGGAAGAACACCTGCCTACGTACGGCGGCCGCGCTCTGCAGGGGCAGAACGAGCGCGAGTCGATCCGCGCGGCCCTGGGAGCGGCGGTGGCGGGCGTGCGCAGCATGGTCGGGACGTCGGGCCCCGGCCTGTCGTTGAAAGTCGAGGAGTTCGGCGTGTCCGGGGTCACCGAGACACCCATCGTCATCGTGGACACGCAGCGGGCCGG
>DASYRL010000053.1:0-19125 GCA_036004445.1 bacterium | reverse complement strand
CGTGCTCGACGGCTTTGAAACGGTGAAGATCTGCGTCGCCTACCGAGATGGGTCGCGCGTTCTCGACACCGTTCCGCACACGGCGGTCATGGCGCGCGTGGAACCCGTCTACGAGGAAGTGCGCGGGTGGTCGAAGACGTCCGACGCGCGCGACGAAGGCGAGCTGCCGGATGAGGCGCACGCGTTCATCGAGCGCATCGAGCGGATCGTCGGCGTGCCGGTGTCGATGGTCGGCGTCGGCCGGGAGCGGGAGGCCCTCATCCTGCGGGAACGCGGGAACGCGGAAACGCGGAAACGCGGGACCGCGAGACTGGGTGAAGTCCAATGATCGAGCGCTATGCGACTCCCGAAATGCGCGAGCTGTGGGCGCCGGAGACGAAGTTCGCGACCTGGCTGGAAATCGAGTTGCTGGCGGCCGAAGCCCAGGCGGAACTGGGGATGATCCCCGACGACGCGGCGGCCCGGCTGCGGCGCACCGCCCGCGTAGGGACACCCGCGCGCATCGACGAGATCGAGCGCACCCAGACGCAGCATGACGTCGTCGCGTTTCTCCGGTCGGTCGCCGAGGAAACGGGCGAGGACGCGCGCTATCTCCATCTGGGGCTCGGATCATCCGACGTCGTCGACTCGGCGCTGGCGGTCCTGATGGTCAAGGCAGCCGACCTGCTGCGCGAGGCCGTCGAGCCCATCCTGACGATGCTGGCCCGCCTGGCCGACGCGCACCGTCATACGCTCATGGCCGGCCGGACACACGGCATGCAGGCGGAGCCGATGACGTTCGGGCTCAAAGCCGCGTTGTGGCTGGCGGAGATGGGGCGCAACGCGGACCGGCTGGCCCGGGCGCGGGCGGTCATGGCCGTCGGCAAGATCTCAGGAGAAGTGGGCACCTACGCGCACCTGTCCCCGGCGGTCGAATCCTACGTTTGCGAGGGTCTGGGGCTCGTTCCGGCGGCGGTCTCGTCGCAGATCCTCCAGCGCGACCGCCACGCCGAGTTCCTGAGCGCGATCGCGATTACCGGCGGCACGCTGGAGAAGATCGCCACCGAGATCCGCGGCCTGGCGCGTACCGAGATCGGAGAGGTCGAAGAGCCGTTTCTGCCCGGTCAGACCGGATCGTCCGCGATGCCCCACAAGCGTAACCCCATCATCTGCGAGCGTATCGCGGGGCTGGCCCGGCTGCTGCGCGGTTATGCGGGCGCGGCGATGGAAGATCAGGCGCTGTGGGGCGAGCGCGACATCTCGCACTCCTCGGTGGAGCGGATCGCGATTCCCGGCGCGACGTCGCTGCTGCACTACATGCTGCGGAAGATGGCGTTCGTGCTCGAGGGGCTGCGCGTGCATCCGGAGGCGATGCGGCGCAACCTCGATGCGAGCGGCGGGCTGGTGTTCAGCCACCGCGTGCTGCTGGCCCTGCTGGAGCGCGGGCTGGGCCGCGACGAGGCCTATCGAATCGTCCAGCGGGCCGCCGCGGCAGCCCTCGACGGCGAGGCGACGTTTCGGGACGCGCTAGGCCGGGGCGCGGGATTGACTGAGGCCGAACTCGATGAGCTGTTCGACTACCGGTACTACCTGCAGCACGTGGACGGGATTCTGGAGCGAGTTGGGATCTCCAGACGGGAACGCGGGAACGCGGAATCGCGGGAACGCGAGCGCGCGGTGAACAAGGAGGGGCGCTGATGGCCGTTGGTTCCGATTCACGATTCACGATTCACGATTCACCGCTGTTGGCCCAGGCCGATCTCCCGCTTCCTGTGTACGTGCGCGGAAAGGTGCGCGACGTGTACGCGTCGGGCGACTACCTTCTCCTCGTCGCCACCGACCGCATCTCGGCATTCGACCACGTGCTGCCCACCCAGATCCCGGGGAAGGGAAGCGTGCTGACCCAGCTGTCCGCATTCTGGTTCGAGAAGACGAGACCACTGTTTCCCAACCACATGGTGTCGACCGACTGGGACTTCATCATCCGCCGTCTTCCCGCGCTGGGCAGCGCCGACCCCGACGCCTACGCGGGCCGGACGATGCTGGTGCGCCACACGCACCGGATCGACATCGAGTGCGTCGTCCGAGGCTATCTCACGGGATCCGCATGGGAAGAGTACCGGCACGCCGGCACCGTCGCGGGACGCCGACTGCCGGCCGGTGTGAGGAACGGGGACCGCCTCCCGGAGCCGCTGTTCACCCCGGCGACGAAGTCGGCGGACGGGCACGATGAAAACATCACCTTCGAACGCATGGCCGAGTCCATCGGGCTGCCCCTGGCCTCGGCGATGCGCAACTCCAGCCTGGCTCTGTACCGGTTCGCCGCCGACCATGCGCGCCGCAGGGGGCTGCTGCTCGCCGACACCAAGTTCGAGTTCGGCGTGCGCAACGGGCAGCTCGTCCTCATCGACGAGGCGCTGACGCCGGACTCCTCCCGCTATTGGGACGCGGCGCAGTATCCGGCCTCGCTGGTGCAGTACGACAAGCAGTTCGTCCGGGACTATCTCAATCAGATCGGCTGGAATCACGAGCCGCCGGTGCCCGCACTGCCGGCGCACGTCATCGAGGCAACGCAGGAGAGGTACATGGAGACGCTGGCGAGACTCACAAAGCCGCAATTCAGCCGTCATCGCGAGCGAAGCGAAGCGATCCCAGATTCCGCCAGTTCTGAGATTGCCACGTCGCTACGCTCCTCGCAATGACCCACGGAGGATAGATGGCCACAGTCCGCATCATCGTCACGCTGAAGCAGGGTGTCCTCGACGCGCAGGGGCAGGCCGTGCGGCAGGGGCTGCGGGCCCTCGGTTACGGCGCAGTCCATGACGTCAAGGTGGGCCGGTATGTCGAGCTCACGGTGCCGGACACGTATCCGCCGGAGGAAATCCGTGAGCTGTGCGACCGGCTGCTGGCCAATCCGCTGATTGAGGAGTGGAGACTGGAGGGCGCAAGCGAGCCAGCGAGCAAGCGAGCCAGCCACAGCGGGCGTCCGCGGTCCGAAGCCCGAAGCCCGAAGCCCGAGGCCTGGGGACTGCACTGATGAGATTCGGTGTCGTCATTTTCCCCGGCAGCAACTGCGATCGGGACTGCATCCACGTGCTTGGCTCCGTGCTCCGGCAGGACGTGGTGGAGTTGTGGCACGGTAAGGCCACAGTGGATGGCGTGGACTGCGTGGTCCTGCCCGGCGGGTTTGCCTACGGCGATTACCTGCGGGCCGGGGCGATTGCGGCGACGGCGCCGGTCATAAACGCCGTGCGCGAGTTTGCCACATCCGGCGGTGCCGTGATCGGCATCTGCAACGGGTTCCAAATCTTGCTCGAGGCGGGCCTTCTTCCCGGCGCGATGCTGCGCAACGACGTCCTGCAGTTTCGCTGCCGCGACGTCCGGATGCGGGTGGAATCCACGCGCACGCCGTTTACGTCCGGGCTGCGCGTTGGGCAGGTGCTTCGAATGCCCATCGCCCACGGCGAGGGCAACTTCTACGCCCCCGCGCCCATGCTCGACGCCATGGAGCAGGCGGGCCAGATCGTGTTCCGTTATTGCGATGCGGCCGGTGCCGTCGCCGCCGAGGCGAACCCCAACGGCGCGGCGCGCAGCATCGCCGGCATCTCCAACCAGCAGGGCAACGTGCTCGGTTTGATGCCCCATCCCGAACGCGCGTCGGAGGCCATTTTGGGATCGACCCACGGGCGGCTGCTGTTTCAATCGGCAATTGGATGGATCGAAGGTCGTAGGTCGTCGGTCGTAGCCGTGAGATGAGGGTTTCTACGACCCACGACCCACGACCCACGACCGACGGTCTGAAGTCAGTCGGCCTGACCCCGGCCGAGTACGACGAGATTGTCGTCCGCCTCGGGCGCGTCCCGAACCCGCTGGAACTCCAACTCTTCGGCGTGATGTGGTCCGAGCACTGCGGCTACAAGCATTCGCGGCTGACCCTGGCCATGCTGCCCATGGACGGGCCGCGTCTGGTCGAAGGGCCCGGCGAGAACGCCGGCGTCGTGGACATCGGCGGCGGCTGGGCGGTCGCCTTCAAGATGGAGAGCCATAACCACCCCAGCGCGGTCGATCCGTACAACGGGGCCGCGACCGGGGTAGGCGGCATCATCCGCGACGTGCTGTCGATGGGCGCGCGCCCGATCGCGCTGCTGGACTCGCTGCGGTTCGGCCCGCTCGATGAGCCCGGGCCGCGGGCCCAGGCGGCGGGGGTCGTCGGCGGCATCGCTGGGTACGGGAACTGCATCGGCGTGCCGACGGTCGGTGGAGAGTTGTTCTCCGATCCGGCCTACCGCGGCAATCCATTGGTGAACGTGGCGTGCCTCGGTCTGGTTCGACGCGACGGTATCGCGCGGTCCCGCGCGGCAGGGGCGGGCAACTCAGTTATCTACGCGGGCGCGCGGACGGGCCGCGACGGCATCGGTGGCGCGGCGTTCGCCTCGGAGGAACTTGATGACCGCTCGCGGCGGGAAGATCGATCGGCCGTCCAGCTTGGGGATCCCTTCGCCGGAAAGCTGCTGATCGAGGCCACGCTGGAAGCCCTGGCGACCGGGCACGTGGTCGCGATCCAGGACATGGGCGCCGCCGGGCTGACCTGCGCCACCAGCGAGATGGCTGCGCGCGGCGGCGTGGGGATGGCGATCGACCTCGACGAGGTTCCACTGCGAGAGACGTCGATGCGGCCCGACGAGATCCTGCGCTCAGAGTCCCAGGAGCGCATGCTGCTCGTGGTCCGGCGTGGATTCGAGCACGCGGTCATGGCGATCTTCCACCGATGGGGCCTTCAGGGCAGAGTCATCGGGGCGATCATCGACGTGCCTGAGCTGCGCATTGGGTGGCGCGGGAACACCGTCGCGGCGATCCCCCCATATGCGCTGGCGGAGGCTCCCGCGTACCGGCCGGCCGCGTCCGAGCCCGTCGGACTGCTCGAACGGTGGGCACTCGATGAGGCCGCCCTCCCGGACATGGACGGGCATCAGGCGCTCCTCCGGCTGCTCGCCTCGCCGGACGTGGCAAGCAAGCGGGCAGTGTACCAGCAGTACGATCACAGCGTACAGGTCCGTACTGTCCTGCCTCCCGGCGCGGCTGATGCGGCGGTCTTGCGCGTGCTGGAAGCCCCGCCCAAAGGGATCGCACTCGCCGTCGACGGGAACGGCCGCTATGCGGCGCTCGATCCGTACCGCGGGGCGCGGCTGGCCGTCGCCGAAGCGGCGGCGGGACTGGCGTGCGTCGGCGCGGTACCGCTGGGCCTGACGGACTGTCTCAACTTCGGTAATCCCGAGGATCCTGAAGTATTCTGGACGTTCCGCCAGGCCGTCTCCGGGATTGCCGACGCGTGCCGCGCACTGCGCATTCCTGTCGTCGGTGGGAACGTCTCGTTTTACAACGAGTCACCCGACGGGCCGATCCCGCCGACGCCGGTTGTCGCGATGGTCGGTCTCCTCGACGATGTCGCGCGGACACGCACACCGGCATTCGAGGCGGCCCGATCGACCATCGTGCTGCTCGGGAGAGCGGACGGGCGCCTGGCCGGTGGGCTGTTTCTCACGGAACTCCACGGTCTGACGCGCGGCCGTCCCGACGACGTCGACTTCGGACCACACAGCCGCCTGCTGGCGGTCACCCGCGAGGCCGTGGCGAACGGCTGGCTGGCGTCGGCCCACGACTGCGCCGACGGCGGGATTGCGGTGACGCTGGCGGAGTGCGCGATCGCGGGTGGTGTTGGAGCCGATATCACTCTCCCTGACTCGGGACCCGTGGATGCCGCGCTGTTCGGCGAGGCGCCGTCGAGGATCGTCGTGTCACTGGCCGACGAGCATCTGCCCGCGCTCCGCGATCTCGCGGCCGCCGCCGGCGTGCCGCTGCATGTACTCGGCCGCACGGGGGGAGATCGCCTGCGGATCACTTTGTCCGGCCGGCGGGTCGTCGACGCGCCGATCACGGAACTGGCGCAAGCGCACGACGCGCTGACCAAGGTCTTCGCATGACAGACAAACTCCGGGAGGAGTGCGGCGTCCTCGGCATCTGGAGCGCCGACGGTCCGGCGGCGCCGATGGCCCATCTGGGATTGTACTCGCTGCAGCACCGCGGCCAGGAGAGCGCGGGCATCGCCACCAGCGACGGCACGGCGACCTCCCTGCACAAGGGGATGGGATTGGTGGCCCAGGTCTTCGACCAGGCTCGGATCGCCGTGCTGCACGGCCATCAGGCCGTCGGCCACGTGCGCTACTCCACGATGGGCTCGGCGCGGATCGAGAACGCGCAGCCGCTGCTCGTCGCCTCGCCGTGGGGTGACCTCGCGCTGGCCCACAACGGCAACCTCATCAACGCGCCTGCGCTGCGGACGGAGCTCGAAGCATCCGGTGTCGGCTTCACGTCGACCACCGACAGCGAGGTGATCGCCCAGCTGATCGCGCGCGCGCCCGCGGCCTCGCTGGAGGACGCGATTGCCTACTGCATGGCCCGCATCGAAGGGGCCTACACCGTTGCCGCGATGGCCGGCGCGACGGTCCTCGGCTTTCGCGATGCGTACGCGATCCGGCCGCTGGTGCTGGGCCGGCGCGGCGCGACGTGGGTCCTGGCGTCGGAAACGTGCGCCTTCGACCACATCGGCGCGGAGTTTGTCCGAGACGTCGAGCCCGGCGAGCTCGTGCTGCTCGGTCCCGACGGGCTGCGCAGCCGCCAGGTCCTGCCCGTCGCGCGGCACGCGCACTGCGTCTTCGAGTACATCTACTTCGCCCGCCCGGATACCGTCCTCGACGGGCGCAACGTGCACGTCGCCCGGCGGCGGATGGGGCGGATCCTCGCGCGCGAGCATCCGGCCCGCGCCGACCTCGTCATCGCGGTGCCGGACTCCGGTACGTCCGCGGCGATGGGGTTTGCGGAGGCCTCGGGGGTCCCGTTCGAGGTCGGCCTCATCAAGAACCGCTACATTGGACGGACGTTTATCCAGCCCGATCAGGCCACGCGGGATTTCGGCGTGCGCCTGAAGCTGAACGCGCTGCGGGACGTCATCGAGGGGCGGCGCCTGGTCCTCGTCGACGACTCGATCGTCCGCGGTACGACGAGCGGGAAGATCGTGCGGATTCTGCGCGCGGCCGGGGCCGTGGAGGTGCACGTACGCATCTCGTCGCCGCCCATCCGGTTTCCGTGCTTCTACGGGATCGACACCAGCAGTCGGGGCCAGCTGGTGGCGGCGAACCATTCGGTGGCCTCCATCCAGCAATTGATCGGCGCCGACTCGCTTGGGTATCTCAGCCGGCAGGGGTTGGTCGAGGCGCTGCAGTCCTCACGCGACCGGCTGTGCATGGCCTGCCTCGACGGCGTCTACCCGACGGCGGTGCCGGCGGAGGCGACGGCCGGCCGGCACGCGCTGGAACTTGGCATGAACACTCATGAAGTCATTGCGAGCGGAGCGAAGCAATCTCGAACCATCCGATGATTACGAGATTGCTTCGTCGCTTACGCTCCTCGCAATGACGGACTAGGGCCATGACGCACACTCGTCTGACGTACAAGGAAGCAGGAGTCGATCGCGCCGCGGCCGGCGCGGTGATCGGGGCGAGCGCCGACCGCATCCGCAGCACGTACTCCTCGCGCGTCATCGGCGATGTTGGCCACTTCGCGGGGCTGTTCCGGCTGAACGGGTTTCGCGATCCCGTGCTGGTCTCATCGATTGATGGGGTGGGGACCAAAGCGCTCCTCGCGTCGGCCGCGGGCCGGCTGGACGTGATCGGCCGGGACGCCATCGTCCACGGGGTCAACGACGTCGCCGTGGTGGGGGCCACGCCGCTGTTCGCGCTGGATTACCTGGCCGCGGCGCAGTGGGATTCCGGAGCCGTCGCGGCCATCATCGACGGCATCACGGCCGCCTGCCGCGACGAGGGGGTCGCCCTCCTCGGTGGGGAAACGGCGCAGATGCCCGGCGTCTACGCGGAGCGCGGACTCGACGTGGTGGCCTGCGTGGTCGGCGTGGTGGAACGCGACGAGGTGTGCGAGGGGCGGGCGATCCGCCCCGGCGACCTCATCCTCGGGATGGCGTCTGCCGGGCTGCACACGAACGGCTACACGCTCGTCCGGACGCTTATCACCAAGCGCCGCTGGTCGCTGGGCGACGTCGTGGCGGAACTCGGAGGCCCGCTGCGGGACGCGCTGTTGGCCCCTCACCGCTCGTACCGGAAACCCCTGCAGGCATTGTCGCGTGCGGGACTGCTTCGCGGGGCGGCGCACGTCACCGGTGGGGGCATCGCGGGCAATCTGGCGCGTGTCCTCCCACCGGGAACCCGTGCGCAGGTGAGTCGCGACGCGTGGACGGTTCCGCCGGTCTTCCAGTTCATCGCGCAGGCCGGCAACGTCGAAGACGCCGAGATGTTCGCGACGTTCAACATGGGATTGGGCATGCTCGCCGTGGTGCCGAAAGAACGCGCCGGCATCGCCCTGGACATGTGCCGCGCCCACGGCACCGAGGCGTGGCTGGTTGGGGAGATGATCAGCGGCGAACACGGGGTCAACCTCATATGACCGATTCACCATTCACGATTCACGATTCACGAAAGCGTATCCGCATCGCGGTCCTCGCGTCCGGCCACGGCACAAACCTGCAGGCCATCATCGAGGCGTGCCAAGGTGGAGTCCTGCTCGGCACAGTTGTCGTGGTGGCGTCGGACAATCCAAAAGCGGGGGCGCTCGGCCGGGCCCGCGCGGCCGGCATCCCCGTGCTCGTCCTCTCCGTCCGGTCGGTCCCCACCCGGGAGAAGTTCGAAGAACGCCTGGCCGAAGCGCTGCACTCGTATCGCCCGGACCTGGTCTGTCTGGCCGGATTCATGCGGATCCTCAGCCCGGCCTTCGTGCAGCAGTTTGCCGGCCGCATCATGAACATCCATCCCGCGTTGCTCCCGGCGTTCGGCGGCGTCGGGATGTACGGCGAGCACGTGCACCGCGCGGTGCTGGATCGCGGCGTGCGCGTCAGCGGCTGCACCGTGCACTTCGTTGATGACGTCCCCGACGGCGGCCCGATCATTCTGCAGGCCGCGGTCGCGGTGGATGCCGACGATACGGTGTCTTCGCTGGCGGCCAAGATCGCGGAGCACGAGCATCGCCTCTATCCGGAAGCCGTCCAGCTGTTCGCTGAGGGGCGACTGCAAATCGAGGGCCGCCGAGTGCGCGTCTTGCCGCCTGAGGTGTACCAGGTACCGGATCCCAGCCAAACTCGTACCTGGTACGAGCCCGCGCCGGTTCTGGCGAGCGACCCCGGTGGCGAACCATGAAGGAAGTCTCCTACCAAGCTCCAGGCCCGAGGCCCCAGGCCCAAATCCGGCGCGCGTTGCTCAGCGTCTGGGACAAGACCGGTCTCGCGGAGCTCGCCCGGGCACTGGCCGATGCGGGTGTGGAACTGTTCGCGACCAGCGGCACTGCGCAGATCCTGCGCGAGCAGTCGCTTGTGGTGAGGAGCATCGAGGACCTCACCGGGTTTCCAGAGGTCCTCGGCGGGCGGGTGAAAACGCTCCATCCGGCGGTGTTCGCGGGGATCCTCGCGCGCGATGATCCCGCCCACCGCCACGACCTCGACGTCCACGGGCTCGAGCCGATCGACCTCGTCATCGTGAACCTCTATCCGTTCGAGGCGAAGACCGCCGCCGGCGGGCTACCCGAGGAGGAGGCGCTGGAGTTGATCGACATTGGCGGCGTGTCGCTACTGCGCGCGGCCGCGAAAAACTGGAAACGGGTGACGGTGCTCTCCGATGCTTCTCAGTATCCCGAGTTCATCGCTCACCTGCACGATGAACTCGGGATGACTGCCGCGATGCGCCGCCGCCTTGCCGTCGAGGCATTCCGGAGGACGGCCGCCTACGATGCGGCGATCGCCGGCTACTTCGACGGCCCCGTGCCACTCGCGGGGCTCGGGCACGGGGCGGGCGGCACGCCGCAGGCACTGCCGGCCCGCCTCTCCCTCGCATTCCAACGCAGGCAGGAGATGCGCTACGGGGAAAACCCCCACCAGCGCGCGGCCTTCTACGCGGGGCAGCCGGCGTGGGCGGGCACCATCGCCGCGGCCCGCCAGATTCAGGGCAAAGAGCTGTCCTTCAACAACATCGTCGACATCGACGCGGCGTGGGGGGCGGTGGGCGAGTTCGAGCGCCCGGCCGCGGTCATCGTCAAGCACGCGACGCCTTGCGGCGCGGCGATCGCCGACGGGCTGCGTTCAGCCTACGAGGCCGCCCGCGCCTGCGATCCCACGTCGGCGTTCGGCGGCGTGGTGGCGGTCAACGTCCGCCTGGACGAAGCGACGGCGCAGGCGATGCTCGGGATCTTCACGGAGGCCGTGATCGCGCCGGCCTACGATCCCGCCGCGCTGGCGATCCTCGCGCGCCGCCCAAACCTGCGGGTGCTCGACGCCGGCGCGCGTCCCCGCCGCGATCCGTTCGAGGTCAAGAGCGTGTCGGGGGGCCTCCTGATGCAGGAAGCCGACGGGTCGAGACTGATCGAGGATCAACTGAAGGTCGTCACGGACCGCGCTCCGTCACCGCAAGAACTCGCCGACCTCCTCTTCGCCTGGCGCGTCGCGAAGTGGGTGAAGTCCAACGCGATCGTGCTGGCCGGTGGCGGGGCGACGGTCGGCATCGGGGCCGGCCAGCCCAACCGCGTCGGCGCGGTGGACATCGCGGTTAAGGTCGCCGGCGAACGCGCCCGCGGATCGGTGCTCGCGTCGGACGCATTCTTCCCGTTTCGGGACGGTATCGATGCCGCGGCGCGGGCGGGCGTGACCGCGGTGATTCAGCCGGGTGGATCGGTCCGCGATGCCGAGGTCATTGCCGCCGCGCGCGAGTACGGGCTCGCGATGGTCTTCACGGGAATCCGTCACTTCCGCCACTAATACCAAGTTCGTCATGGAACGTTTCGACGTCATCGTCGTCGGCGCCGGTCCCGCCGGCAGCACGGCGGCGCGGGAATGCGCCGCGCGTGGGCTGGCGACTCTCCTGCTGGACAAGGACGCATTCCCTCGCGACAAACCGTGCGGGGGCGGGGTGAACGTGCGCGCCGCGGCCCTGCTGCCGTTCGACCTCGCGCCGGTCGTGGAACGCGCGATCTCGGCGATCCGCTTTACGGTCCGTCAGGGCGCGGGGTTCACCCGCACCTCCGCCCAGCCGCTGACCTACATGACGCAGCGCCGCCGGTTGGACGCCTATCTGGTCGAGCGGGCCGTGGCGTCCGGAGCGACCCTGCGTGACGGCACGCCGGTGCGCGGCGTCGATCGCAGACCGTCTCACGTTTTGGTGCGGACCGATCGTAGGGCGTACGAGGGGCGCTCGCTCGTGGTCGCCGACGGCGCCAACGGCCCGACGGCGAGGCTGGCGGGGCTGTCGACGCGGCACCGCATGGGCGTCGGTCTCGAAGGCAACGTCACGCCCGCATCGGCAGTTCCCCCGGACTGGCAGCAGACCATGGGGCTGGACTTGGGAGACGTACCCGAGGGCTACGGGTGGCTCTTCCCCAAAGGCGACCACGTCAACATCGGCGTCGCGGGCTTCGGCCCCGTGGGGACCCTGCTGCGCGGCCGCCTCGTCCGGCTGACGGCGTCCTATGGATATGATCCGAAGCGGCTGTGGGGCCTGCGCGGGTTTCGCCTCCCGATGCGCGCCGGCGGCACGACGCTGGCGTCGGGCAACGTGCTGGCGGTCGGAGACGCCGCCGGTCTGCTCGATCCCATCACAGGGGAGGGCATCTACGCCGCCATCTGGAGCGGCCGCGCGGCCGCCTATCACCTCGCCGCGTATCTGTCCGGTGACGCGGGCGATCTGCGGGGCTACGAGCAGGAGGTCCGGGCCAATCTCTTCCCGCAACTGGACGTCGCCGAGCGCTGGCACGACGTCTCCCAGCTGTCGCAGGCCACGTTCGCCAGGCTCATCGAGCGATCGCCGCGGGCGTGGAACCTGGTCTGCCGGATCCTGCGTGGCGAGGACACGTATGCCGGATTCAGTCGCCGCCACCGCGGCGTGGCCGGTTTCGTCACCGTGCTGTCCCGGCTGCGGCGGCTGCGGCCCGGCTTCGCTACCGCAGATTAGCCAGGAGGGCCGCCAGCAGCGCGCCGGTTGCGGTCGTCAGCAGGTTCACCGTGTTGTTCGTCAGCACTCGCGCTCGGGCTTCCAGCGTGGCGCCGAGCAGGCTGTCGGCGAACATCGCCGCCGTTCCCGCGATCAGCACGCCCAGCACGGATGTGCCCAGCAGGACGTTGCCGAGCAGAGCGATGACGCCCGCGCCGGCGATGCCCCCGCGTGTACCGAGCGACGTGATCCCACCGGACTGGCCGGGGCGGCAGACCTTCCCGGTCGTGATGAGCCGGGGCGGGGTGCGGCTGAGCAGACCGATCTCCGTGGCCCACGTATCGGCGGTGGCCGCGGCGACGGCGCCGACGAATCCGGTCGCGATCCACGGCGCCCCGCTGCCCGAGTGCGCCAGTGCGAACGCCGCAGCAACGAGGCCGTTGGCGGCCACCTGCCCAGCAGTGCGCCCGGCCCGGTCACCTGAAGACGTCTTGTGCTCGCCGCCGGCCCGCGTGAACATGCTGCTGGTCACAAAGAAGACCAGCAGCAGCACCGCCCACCGGACGCCGCCGAATCCGTAGATCGCGGCGCCGACGGCGGCCGCGGCGAGGGCGCCCCCGATGGTCAGGGCCCGCAAACGCCAAGCCGCGCCTGCGATCAGCGCGGCCAGCAGCACACCAGTGATCACGAAGCCGTCTTCGCCGGGCGGCGGCCCGGCGTCCTGCGAACAGGTGAGGCCGCGGTAGCGGCCAACCGCTTCACCTCTCCTGGTGGGAGAGGGCAGGGTGAGGTTCAGCCGGACTGGGGCAGGGAGATTTGACCGTTGGCAACTCCGGCGATGGCCGTCATCGCTTCGTCGATGGAGCCGTAAGTCGGCACGACCCCCGGCACACCGGCAATTTCGAGCAGCCGGCGCGGGGCCGAGCCGTCTTTGGCGACCAGCGCCAGGTGCTGGCCGGATCGGGCCAGCCGGCCGGCAAACAGCAGCAGCACGTGGATGCCCTTGCTGTCGAAATACGAGGTGTCTTCCAGCGACACCACCAGCGCCGGCCCGGAATTCACCGCTCGGTCGAGCGCCGTCTCGAACTCCTGGGCATTGGCAATGTCAACCTCTCCCATGATTTCCATCACAGGGAGCGTGCGATCGAATCTCAGTGTGAACGTGCCTGCCTCGCTCATCGCTACATCCCCCCGGCCACAGTGTTTTGTACTTGCGCGCCACGCAGCGGCACTCGGATCGTCAGCGTCGTGCCCGCATTATCGGTATCGATCTCCACCGACCCGGCCAGCGCGCGCATGATCCGCAGCCCGCGCCCCCGTCCCTCGGGCCGCCAGGTGCGCCACCGGCCCATGTCCCGAACCTTGATGGAGAGTTCGTGGTCGGTCTGTACCGCGTTCACGGTGAAACTCCCGCGCGCGCCGACGTAGGCGTGCTCGATCACGTTGCTCACGGCCTCTCCCACCGCCACTTTCAGCCCGAAGGCTTGCTGGGAATCGAGGCGCAGCCGCTCGGCCAATTGCCCGACCCCGGTGATGACTTCGCGGAAACTGTCCGGGACCGCGGGCAGGGTGAGGTCGAGCCGCGGGGCCGGCAGCTGCGTGACCTGGACCACCAGCACCGCGATGTCGTCGGGATGACGCCCGCCGGCGAGCACGCGGTCCTGGATGGCCTGCGCGGGGAGATCCACCTGCTCGTCGACGACCGCCCTGACGACGTCGCGGAGGGCCTGCTCGCCGGCGATGATGTCGTGGCGATGTTCCACCAGGCCGTCGGTGTAGAGCACCAGCGTCGAGCCTGGGATCAGGTCGACCTGCCGGACCTGGGGTGCGCGCCACAGCGGCGAGCCCAGCGCGATGCCCATCGAGGGCAGGGAGGCGACGTCGCCCAGCGGGCTCGCCAGGATCGGCCCGGCGTGTCCGGCACTCGAGTAGGTGAACGTCTTCGCCGCGGAATCCAACACGCCGACGATCGCGGTCGTCATCTGCGGGGCGTCGTCTAAGGACAGCACGCGATGGGCGACCTCCAGCGGCTCGGCCGGCGACGACGCCTGGAACATCGTCGCCCGGATGGCCTCGCGTACCTGGCTCATCTTGACCGCCGCCTGCAATCCTTTGCCCGCCACGTCGCCGACGGAGACCACGAGCCGGCCGTCGGGCAGCCGGAACGCGTCGTACCAGTCGCCGCCGATCTCGGTCTCCAGGCTCCCTGGCGTGTACGCGGCCGACAGATCCACGCCGGGGACCGCCGGCAGCGCCGGGGGCAGGAACGCCCGCTGGAACGTTTCGGCGATGCGGTGCTCGCGGTCGTACAGGCGCGCGTTGTCGACCGCCAGCGCGGCACGGCGGGCCAGGTCTTCCAGCAGGGGCAGGTCCGTCACCGTGAACCCCGGGCGATCGGCGCCGCGGATGAAACTGATGACGCCCGCCGTCACCGTGCGTGCGGTGAGCGGGATGACAATCTGGGACCCGGTCCTGATCGCCAGCATCAGGCGCAGGTGCTCCTCATCGATCGCGCGGATGGCGAGTTCATCCTCGGAGACGGCTTCGAATACCTCGGGTTCCCCGGAGCGAAGCGCGCGGGTGACCGGGTGTCCGGGAATGCGGTGGAGCGGGTAGCGGCGGCGGAGTTCGGCCAGCAGCGCCCGGACGGTGTCGTCGGTGTGGTGTACCGCCGTCTGATAGATGTTCCCGTCCTCGTCGGCGAGGTCCACCACGCACCCATCGGCCAGGGCCGGCACGGCCAGCTGCGTGAGGTGGTCGAGCGTACCCTGGAGGTCCAGCGACGCGACCAGCGCCCGGCTGGCGTCGGAGAGGAACCGGAGATCCCGGGTGCGTTCCTCCACCACGTCCTCGAGCTCCGAGGCGTGCGTCTGCAGTTGCTGACGCTGCTCCTCGACCTTGCGGCGCAGCCGCCGTGCGTCGATCGCCCGCTGCAGCGAGACGATGAAGTAGTCCCGATCGATCGGCTTTTGGATGAAATCGTATGCCCCGCCGCGCAGCGCACGCAGGGTCAGGTCGTGCTCGCCGTGTCCGGTGATCAGCAGGGTCGGTATTTCAGGCCGGAGGTCGCGGATGCGGGCCAGCAGGCCCAACCCGTCCAGTCCCGGCATCTTGATGTCGGTGACGACCGCGTCGTAGTCGGTCTCCGCCAGCCGCTCCAGGGCCAGCGCCGCGGATTCGGCCGTGTCGACCTCGACGTCCTCGAGGCGCAGCCGGATGGCCTCCGGCAGGGCCTGCAGCAGCATGGCGTCGTCATCGACGAGGAGGATGCGTGCGGTGGGGCTCATAGCAGCGTCGGCTCCGATGGGACGGCGCCCCCGGTGGGGAGGCGGATCTCGAACGTGGCGCCCGACCTCCCAGGGACGACCTCGATCGTCCCTCCGTGCTCCTTGAGGATGCTGTAGGTGATCGACAGGCCCAGCCCCGTCCCCTGGCCGACTTCCTTCGTGGTGAAGAACGGGTCGAAAATCCGCTGCTCGAGGCCCTTGGGGATCCCGGGCCCCGTGTCACTGACGGTCACGAGAATCTGATTCGCGCGGACCTCGCTGCGAATGGTGATGTCGCGGGTGGGCATGCCCGCCAGCGCGTCTCGGGCGTTGGTGAGCAGGTTGAGAAACACCTGCTCGAGCTGGATCGGATTGCCGACGACGACGGGCTCCGGGCTCTGCAAATGCAGGCGGACCGCGATCTGGCGCAGCCGGAGCTGTTCCTGGAGCAGCGAGAGCGCGCGCTCGATGACCTGGTTGAGAAACACCCGCTCGCGGGTCACCGTCGCCGCCCGGCCGAAGGTGCGCAGGTGAGTGATGATCTCCGTCGCGGTGCGCACCTGGTGCAGAGCGTTGCTCAAATCCGCCAGCATCCGGTCGGTATCCGGCTGCCCCAGGCGCAACAGGTCGATCGCGTTGCCGACGAACAGTCCGATGTTGTTCAACGGATTGTTCAGCTCGTGGGCGACGCCGGTCGTCAACTCGCCGAGCGTGGCCAGCTTGCCGGCCTGGACAAGCTGCTCCTGCTTCTCGCGCAGATCCTGTTCCCGCCGCTGTATCTCCGCGGTCGTTTTCCGCAGGTCGTCCATGATATGGATCATGGCCTTGCGCGAGCCTTCCAGTTTGAGGTTGGAGGTGTGGACGTCCTGAAGGATGTGCAGGACCGCGCGGCGGGAGTTGTCCAACCGTTCGGTCTGCCGGCCCAGGCGCCCGCGCTCGCTCTCATAGTCGGCCAGGATGTGGAGCATGGCTTTGCGCTGGCTGGACAGACGCGTGTTGAGCACGTGCAGATCGCTCATGATGTGGAGCAGCGCGCGGCGCTGCTCTTCGCGCTGGTGGAGCCGCTGCTCCAGTTCGGCAATCCGCGCGTGGAGGGCGGCGATCGTGCCGTGTTCTTTCGCGGCGGCGTCCCCGTTCTGCGACACGGGGTCGTCGCCGAGCAGCAGGGTCGGGGACACCGCTGGAATGCCGGTCGCGATCGCGCTCACGTCGAGGAGGGCCGGTCCGGCCGGTAGCGGTCGAGGTCCCGACGGAGTGTCTCGAGTTCCTTCTCCAGGGCGATCATCTTCAGCTCGCGGCCGACGACGACTTCTTCGAACTTCTCAAGGTCGAGGATCTTCTCTTGCAGCTCGGTCTTGGACTTCTCCAGGTCGCGCACGACCTGCTCGTACGCCCGCATGTCGCGCAGGATGCCGATCGCGCCGATCACGCTGCCTTCGAGGTCGCGCAGCGCCGACGCGTTGAGGGTCGTGGGGATGACCTCGCCGCCGGCCGACCGCGGATTCAGGCGGACGTTGCGGCTCACGCCTTTCTCGACGACCTCGCGCAGGGCCGCGGTGAACTCGCGGACCTCTTCGGGGACGATGAACCGCAGCAGGGATTGTTCGATCAGTTCGTCAGGCCGGAACCCCAGCAGGGAGAAGACCGCGTCGTTGGCCTGGAGGATCTTGCCTTCCAGGTCCGAGACGAACACCGGGTCGGGGGCGTTCTTGATCAGCGACTCGGCATAGGCGCGGGCTTTGTCCAGTTCGCGCATGTCGCGGAGCACGCCGATCGCCCCGATGGCCCTGCCGTCGAGGTCGCGCAGGGCCGCGGCGTTCAGCGTCGTGGGAATGATCTCGCCGGTGGCGCTGCGGGGGTTCAGGCGCGCGTTGCGCGTGACGCCCTTCTCGACGACCTCGCGCAGGGCCGCGGTGAACTCGCGCGTCTCCTCGGCGCTGATGAACCGGGACAGCGACTGCTCGATGACTTCATCGGGACGGAACCCCAGCAGCTTGTACACGGCGTCGTTGGCCTGGAGGATCTTGCCTTCCAGGTCGGCGACGAACACCGGGTCCGGCGCGTTCTTGATCAGCGACTCCGCGTAGGCGCGGGCTTTGTCCAGTTCGCGCATGTCGCGGAGCACGCCGATCGCCCCGATGACCTTCCCGTCGAGGTCGCGCAGGGCCGAGGCGTTGAGGGTGGTGGGGATGATCTCGCCGGTGGCGCTGCGGGGGTTCAGGCGCGCGTTGCGCGTGACGCCCTTCGCGACGACCTCGCGCAGGGCCGCGGTGAACTCCCGCGTTTCGGCGGGACTGATGAACTGGGACAGCGACTGCTCGATCAGTTCGTCCGGGCGGAACCCCAGCAGCGTCGACACCGCGTCGTTCGCCTGGAGGATCTTGCCTTCCAGGTCGGAGACGAACACCGGGTCCGGCGCGTTCTTGATCAGCGACTCCGCGTAGGCGCGGGCTTTGTCCAGTTCGCGCATGTCGCGCAGCACGCCCACGGCGCCGATCACCTTCCCGTCCGGATCGCGCAGGGCCGAGGCGTTGAGGGTGGTGGGGATGATCTCGCCGGTGGCGCTGCGGGGGTTCAGGCGCGCGTTGCGCGTGACGCCTTTCGCGACGACCTCGCGCAGGGCCGCGGTAAATTCGCGGGTCTCCTCGGCACTGATGAACCGAGACAGCGACTGTTCGATCAGTTCATCCGGGCGGAAGCCCAGCAGTTCCGACACGGCCTCGTTCGCCTGGAGGATCTTGCCTTCCAGGTCCGACACGAAGACCGGGTCCGGGGCGTTGGCGATGATGATGTTGGCGTCGAGCGTGCTGTACGACGTCTTGTCACCGTTGGGAAACCGGGCTTGGGGAGCCTCAAGAACCGAGCGGGTAGTATCCCGTAAATCAGGCCTCTTCCGTGCCACACGTGCCATCGCCGCGTCCTCCCTCGCCAAAGAGACTAGGAACGCGCGTTTTTTCCCCCGCAGCCGGGCCGGCTAAACATCCGGGACGAGAGATTTTCGACCCCGCAGGAACCGCCCGCCTTCGGCGCGAAGCCTGCGGGACAATCATGAGGACGCAGGCCAGGCTCGCGAGCGTCATCTTCCTCTTAGTGGCCCTGGTGGGCCCGAGTGCCGCGGCCTCGATCCTGGCTCCGGCGGACCAGCCGCGCCTCACACTGCGGGAGCGTGAGATGCTCCGGTGGGGAACCGGTCCGGGAACCGAGGTGCTGGACAACGTGCAGGTGTCCCCGGTCGCCGGTGGCGGGACGCTACCCACGTTCAAACTCGACAACCAGTCCGGCCCGATGGGCGGCGGGGTCGTGTTCTCCTGTCCGTCGCCGGCGGGCACGTTTGGCGTGAATTTCGCGTACCGGAACGTGGGCTCATCCGATTCGCCGCGGATGTCAGACTTCCAGCTTACCTGTCTGACCCGTTGGAACCCGCTGGAGATGCGGGCGAATGGGCTGGCCCGCCGCATCGAGTTTCAGGACAACACGGAGCTCCTTCGAGCGGTGACCGTCCCGTTGGATCCGACCTTCAGGATCCGGCTGGACAACCGGCCGCAGCGCGGGGGCCTCGAGGTGGTCTGCGAGAGTCCGTTCGAGGGGAAGATCGACTACCGGTACAAGTACCGCGATCTCGACCCGGTCGTTGTTGACGGTACGATAGCGGTCGTCTGTGTGCAGTTCTAAGTCTCCATCAAACTGTTGACAAGGTTCCCCATGTGAGTAAGATAGAGGATGCCGATGATGGTGGGGTCGCATCCCACCTTGAACCTTGAAAACTGCATAGTGGTAAGGGAGCCGTAATGCACACCCCCCTCGTACGGAGTCTCCCCGGCGGGTCCGAAAGGATCAGGCCGGGT
>DASYRL010000052.1:0-27050 GCA_036004445.1 bacterium | reverse complement strand
GACGTCCTACGCTGTGCCCCTCTCACCTCGCGGCGTGCTGAGGCTCCGCCCTTCGCGACGCGGCCCTCGCGCACGGCGGCGACAACTCGCCGCCATGTCCGCTCCGCGGCCCTCCACCAGCCCCATCCAGAAACCAGTTCCCGTTCGTGGCCAGACCGGCTCAGGGAAGACAGGCGGCGAAGGGAGCGGCCACCGCGCGGAGATGGGAGGGCGGCAATCATAGCGCAGGCCGTGAAGCGCGGGATCGCAGCACCGATGTTGCGGAGAGCGGCACAGGTCGTAGTGATCCGTAGCTATATGTTTGGCAGGCGAGCGCGGGAGGGAACGAGAGGCCTGCATGGTTAATCCGAGCCGCCCGACTCGTAGCGCGGTGGCCGCCCCCGAAGCTACAGCCGCCACGACCAAACGCGATTGACACGAGTTCCCCCGTTCAACTCAGACTACTCAGGCCGGGGGTCGGTTCTGTGCCCGATGGCGTACGGGTGCTCCCCTTGAGACACTACTGACCGTGCGTTAGACTGTTCGCGGCCCTCTGAATTGTGAATCGTGAATTGTGAATCGTGAACCGTGAATCGTGAATCGACACTGCGGAGGACACAGACCCGATGGTCACGCTTGAGACACTCACGCCCCCGAAAGAGGGCCAGCGCATCGAAATCGCCGGGGATCGGCTGAAGGTTCCCGATCACCCCATCATCCCGTTCATCGAAGGCGACGGTACCGGGCCCGACATCTGGCGGGCCAGCCAGCGAATCTTTGACGCCGCGGTCCGGGCGGCCTATGGCAACGCGAAACGCGTCGTGTGGTTCGAGGTGTACGCGGGAGACAAAGCACACACGACGTTCGGGACCTGGTTGCCCGAGGACACGCTGCGCGCCTTCCAGCACTATGTGGTGGGAATCAAGGGACCGCTCACGACGCCGATCGGCGGCGGGTTCCGCAGCCTGAACGTAGCGCTGCGGCAGCTGCTGGATCTGTACGCCTGCGTGCGGCCCGTGCGCTGGTTTGAGGGCGTCCCCAGTCCGGTCAAGCACCCGGAGCGCGTCGACGTCGTCATCTTCCGCGAGAACACGGAGGATATCTACGCCGGCCTGGAATGGCCCAGCAGCTCGGTGGAAGCGCGCAAGCTCATCGAGTTCGTGCGGACGGAGTTCGGCTGGAAGGTGCGGGAGGATTCCGGAGTCGGGCTGAAGCCGATGAGCGCATTCGGCTCCAAGCGCCTGGTGCGCAAAGCCATCACCTACGCGCTGCAGCGCGGGCGGCGGAGCATCACCCTCGTCCACAAAGGCAACATCATGAAGTTCACCGAGGGCGCGTTCCGCGATTGGGGGTACGAGGTGGCGCGCGAAGAGTTCGCCGACGTCACGATCACCTGGGACGAGGTCCAGAAACACCACGGCGGCACCGTGCCCGCGGGCAAGATCCTGATCCAGGACTACATCGCCGACGTGACCTTCCAACACCTGCTGACGCGGCCGCGCGACTTCGACGTGATCGCCACCGGTAACCTCAACGGCGACTACCTGTCCGACGCGGCGGCGGCGCAGGTCGGGGGAATCGGGATGGCGCCGGGCGGCAACATCAGCGACCATCATGCGATCTTCGAGGCGACGCACGGCACGGCGCCCAAGTACGCGGGACTGGACAAGGTCAACCCGGGGTCGCTGACGCTGTCGGGCGTGATGATGTTCGACTACCTCGGCTGGAACGAAGCGGCCGAGCTGATCGTGCGAGGGCTGGAGAAGACGTTCCAGCAGAAGATCGTCACCTATGACCTGGCCCGCTTGATGGACGGTGCGAAGGAAGTAAAAACGAGCGAGTTTGCGACGGCCGTGATCGACAACATGGGCTGAGGGCGTCTCCACCGTCTTCTCCGTCCTCTCCGTCTAATGCGGTCTAATGCGCGGCCTGTGGGCTGGACTGAGGAGACTGGGTAGACCGAGAAGACTGAGAAGACTGTGTAGACTGCGCGGTCGCTTGAGCAGTCTCGCACCAACGGGGGGAGCTCATGAGTAGGCCGAAGGTGACTATCGTAGGCGCGGGAATGGTGGGACATTCGACCGCGCATTGGCTGGCGGCCGACCGGGTCTGCGATCTCGTGCTGGTCGATATCATCCAGAACCTGCCGCAGGGCAAGGCGCTCGACCTGCAGCAGGCGATGCCGATCCGCGGCGTGGACGTGAGCGTCGTCGGCAGCAACGGCTACGAGGAGACCGCTGGCTCGGACGTCGTGGTGATCATCGCCGGCATCGCCCGCAAGCCCGGCATGACGCGCGAGCAGCTGATCGATACCAACGCGGGCATCGTCCGCAGCGTCGTCGAGTCGGTGGCAGCGCACTCCCCCGACGCCTACCTGGTCGTCGTCACCAACCCGCTGGACGCCATGACGTACCTGACCTACAAAATCTCGGGATTTCCGCGCCGCCGGGTCGTCGGAGAGTCCGGCGCGCTGGATTCGACGCGTTTTCGGACCTTCATCGCGAACGAGATCGGCGTCTCCGTCGAAGACGTGCACGCGATGGTGATCGGTGCGCACACCGACAAAGACATGGTGCCCCTGCCGCGGTTCGCGACCGTCGGCGGCGGCGTGCCGCTGAGCCGGCTGCTGCCCGAGCAGCGCATCGAGGCCATCGTCGCGCGGACCCGCCGGGGCGGCGCCGAGATCACCGAGCTGATGGGGTCCAGCGCGTTCTTCGCCCCCGGCGCGGCCATCGCGCAGATGGTGGAAGCCATCGTCCTCGACCGCAGGCGCCTGATTCCCTGCAGCGTCTACCTCGACGGCGAGTACGGCGAGCGGGACGTCTGCATCGGCGTGCCGGTCCTGCTGAGCGGCCGCGGCGCTGAGCGGATCATCGAGCTTCCGCTGGACGCGTCGGAGCAGGCGGCCTTTAAGGCCTCCGTCACCGCGGTGCGGGAGCAACTCGCCGCGCTGAAATTGTGACCTGCGTCGCGGCGTGCACGACGGCGTCTACCCAGTCTTCCCAGTCTTCCCGGTCTTCCTGGTCTCCAACCACTGCAAACCCGCATGCATCAGACTGGGTAGATTGGGTAGACAGGGTAGACTGGGAAGACGAGGTCTGATGAAACTCCACGAGTACCAAGCGAAGGAGTTGTTCGCCGCCTACGGCATCCCCGTCCAGCGGGGGGCTCTCGTCGAGGACGCGGAGCAGGTCGGCGGATTGACGCTCACCTATCCGGTGGTGCTGAAGGCGCAGGTGCTCGTCGGCGGGCGCGGCAAAGCCGGCGGGATCAAGCTGGCGGCGAAGGCCGCCGAGGCGGTCGAGCACGCCCGCAGCATCCTGGGCATGTCCATCAAAGGCGAGCGGGTCGACCGGCTGCTCGTCGCCGAGGCGGCCGAGCTCCAGCACGAGTACTATCTCGCCTTCATCGTCGATCGCACGGCCCGCGCGCTGACCGCGATCGCGTCCGCGGCCGGCGGGATCGACATCGAAGAGGTCGCGCGCACGACGCCCGAGCGAATCGCGCGCGAGGAGATCGACCCGTTCCTCGGCTTTCAGCCGTTCCACGCCCGCGGCCTCGGCCGCGCCCTCGGGCTGAGCGGCGGCGCGCTGGCCGAATTCGTGACGATCGCGACCGCCCTGTACCGGCTGTGCATCGGCGAGGACGCCGAGCTGGCCGAGATCAACCCGCTGGCGGCCACCCCGGCCGGGTTGCTGGCGGTCGACGCCAAGCTCATCCTCGACGACAACGCCGCCTTCCGCCATCCGTCGCGTCCGGCGAACGAGGAGCTGACCGCGCTGGAGCGGGAGGCGCGCGCGTCGGGGCTGTCCTACGTCGAGCTGGACGGCGACATCGCCATCATCGGCAACGGCGCGGGGCTGGTGATGTCGACCCTCGACATCGTCGCGCACTACGGCGGGGCTCCGGCGAACTTCCTCGACGTCGGCGGCGGCGCCAGCGAAGCGAACATGCAGCAGGCGATCGGCATCGTGCTGCGCAAGCCCGGCATCCGGACATTATTCGTGAACATCTTCGGGGGCATCACCCGCTGCGACGACATCGCCCGGGGCATCGTCGGCACGCCGGCGCCGGTGCCGATGGTGGTCCGGCTGACCGGAACGAACGAAGAGGAAGGACGGGCCATCCTCGAGGCGGCCGGCGTCCACGCGTTTCTCGATCCGGAGGAGGCCGCGCAGCGGGTCGTCGCGATCACGCGCGCCGGGGCGGCGTGAGCATCCTCGTCAACGCGGCATCGCGCGTCCTGGTCCAGGGCATCACAGGGTTCCAGGGCGAGTTTCACACCGCCCGGATGCTCGAGTTCGGCACCACCCTCGTCGCGGGCGTGACCCCCGGCCGCGGCGGCACGGCGGCGCGCGGCGTCCCGGTGTTCGAGACCGTCCGTGAAGCCGCGGCCGCGACCGGCGCGACGACCTCCTGCATCTTCGTTCCGGCCCGGTTTGCCAAAGACGCGGCGCTGGAGGCGGTCAGCGCGGGCCTGTCTCCGGTGACGATTATTACCGAAGGGATCCCCGTGCATGATGCGATCGAGGTGGTCGCGTATGCCCGCCAGCGCGGGGTTCGGGTCATCGGGCCCAACTGCCCGGGGGTGACGTCCCCGGGGCAGTGTAAGGTCGGGATCATGCCCAACCACTTGTTCCACCCCGGCCCGGTCGGCGTCATCTCGCGCAGCGGGACGCTGACCTACGAGATCGTCGCCGCGCTGACCCGGCGGGGGATCGGACAGAGTACGGCGCTGGGGCTGGGCGGCGATCCCGTCGTGGGCACGACGTTCACCGAAGCGCTCGAGTTATTCGAAGCCGATCCGCAGACGGCGGCGGTCGTGCTGATCGGGGAGATTGGCGGGAGCGCCGAGGAGGATGCCGCGCGGTTCATCCGCGCCCGTGTCAGGAAGCCCGTCGTGGGCTACATCGCCGGCGTCACCGCACCGCGAGGCAAGCGGATGGGACACGCGGGCGCCGTCATCTCCGGCAGCGAGGGAACCGCGGCGGGGAAAATCGAATCGTTACAGGCAGCGGGCGTGCGGGTGGCCACCCTGCCCGGACAGGTGGCGGAACTGGTCGCGGAGGTGCTGCGGTGACGAAGCGGTTGACGCGGTCGCGCACACAGCGGTATCTGGCGGGAATCTGCGGCGGCATCGCGTCGTACATGAACGTCGACCCTACGCTGGTCCGGCTGGTCTGGGTCCTGGCGGCGCTGTTTCCCCCCACCACGCTGCCCGCCGTGGTGGGCTACGTGATCGCCTGGGTGATCATCCCCGAGGAGCCCACATCGTGAATCGTGAATCGTGAATTGTGAATCGCAGACCAACAGGGTATGTGAGTTTCGATTCACGATTCACCATTCACGAATCACCAACTGGACGGAGGTGACACAGTTCCCGTGCAAGCGTTCCTGTTAAGGTGGCTGTTCAACACGGTGGCGATGTACGTGACGACGCGCATCGTCCCGGGAGTGAGCACGCCCGACTTCGGGGGCGCCGTGATCGCCGCCCTCATCCTCGGCATCGTCAACGCCGTCATTCGGCCGGTCATCCTTCTGCTTACCCTCCCGGTCAACATCGTGACCTTGGGCCTGTTTACCCTGATCATCAACACGCTCATGCTCTACGTGGTGGCGTGGATCGTCCCGTCCTACCTGCAGCTCTCCGGCTTCGGCGCGGCCTTTCTCGGTGCGCTGCTGATCACCATCATCAGCGCCATCCTCAGCAGCACCCTGCGGGGGTGACACCCCTGGCCAAGGACACCGCCAGTCGCGAGACTCGACTGACGATCGACATCCAGTTCCTGATCATCACCGGCCTGTCGGGCGCGGGGAAATCCAATGCGATGAAGGTGTTTGAAGACCTCGGCTTCTTCTGCGTCGACAACCTGCCCCCGGCGCTGCTGCCGAAGTTCGCCGAGCTGTGCCTGCAGTCCGACGGGGCGGTCCGGCGGGCCGCGGTGGCGATCGACGTGCGGGGCGGGGAGTTCTTCGCCGACCTCTTCACCGCCCTCGATCACCTCGAGGAGATGGGGCTGGACTATCAGATCGTGTTCCTCGACGCATCCGACGACGTGCTGGTCCGCCGGTTCGAGGAGACCCGCCGCAAGCATCCCCTGGCCCGGTCCGGTGGCGTGCTGCAGGGCATCCAGGCCGAGCGCCGCCAGCTGCAGACGGTAAAAGAGGCGGCCGACAAGATCATCGACACTTCGATGTCGTCGGTGCGCGAGCTGCGCAACGAGATCGTCTCCACGTTCGTGCACGGGGAGGAAGAGAAGGGCCTCGCGGTGAGCGTCATCTCGTTCGGCTACAAGTTCGGGATCCCGCTCGACGCCGATCTGGTCTTCGACGTGCGCTTCCTGCCCAACCCGCACTACCTGGAAGGGCTGCGCCCGCTGGCCGGGAACAGCGTGCCGGTCCGCCGCTTCGTGTTGGAACAGGAGGCGACGAAGGAGTTCATGTCCCGCCTGATGGGACTCATGGACTACCTGCTGCCCCAGTACGTCGCAGAGGGCAAATCCCATCTCACGGTCGCGCTGGGCTGCACGGGCGGGAAGCACCGGTCGGTCGTCCTGGCCGACGAGATGGCCAAACACCTGCAGGCGCAGGGGTACCGCGTGCGCGTGCGGCACCGGGACATGCGGAAGGCGTCGGCGGGCGATGTTTGAACGGACCCCCCTCCCGCGGCGGCTGCGGCGCTGGGTGCAGTGGCTCACTCCCGGCATCGGAGTGAAGCGCTGGGGTCTGCTGGTGGCGCTGGGCATTCTGGTGATCAGCAGCGGCGTCGCGCTGATCGTTGAAGTCGACGTGCTGCGCTGGGTGGGCCGCGTCATCGCCCAGACAATGCGGGGCATGGTGTCGCTGACCGGCGGCGCGGTGTCCCCGGTCCTGGCGGGCGCGGTCTTGATCGCCGGCGGGGCGCTGCTCGTCTTCCTCGGCCTGCGCGGCACCGTCCGCTCGATCGCCGGGGCGTTTCTGCCCAAGGGCGACCCGCGGTTGGTCCAGCTGCTGCATCAGAGCCGCCGGCGCCAGCGCGGCCGCCGGGTGGTCGTCATCGGCGGCGGCACTGGCTTGTCCACGGTGCTGCGTGGACTGAAAGTCTACACCGCCAATCTGACCGCGGTCGTCACGGTGTTCGACGACGGGGGCAGCTCCGGCCGGCTCCGCCGCGAGCAGGGCGTGCTGCCGCCGGGAGACATCCGCGACTGTCTGGTCGCGCTGGCTGAATCCGAGCCCTTGATGACCCAGCTGTTCGAATACCGGTTCCGTGGCGGCGGGCTCGACGGCCACGCGTTCGGCAACCTGTTCATCGCCAGTCTCGTCGGCGTGACCGGGGATCTGGAAAGTGCGGTGAAGGAAACCAGTAAGGTCCTCAATATCCGCGGCCGCGTCCTCCCCTCGGCGATGGACAACGTCGTGCTCACCGCGGAGTTCGAGGACGGATCGGTCGTCGAGGGAGAGTCGCAGATTCCACGGGTGCGCAAGCCCATCCGGAGAATGCGCCTGCAGCCCGCCGACGTGGCCCCGCTGCCGGAGGTGCTCCAGGCGATCGCCGAAGCCGAACTGATCCTCTTAGGCCCCGGAAGTCTGTTTACCAGCGTGATCCCCAACCTGTTGGTGCGGGGCGTCGCCGACGCCATCCGCGGCAGCCGCGCCCGGCGCGTGTACGTCTGCAACATCATGACCCAGGCGGGCGAGACCGACGGCTTTTCGGCCGGCGACCACGTCCGCGCGCTCGTCGCGCACCTCGGCCCCGGGCTGTTCACGCACGTGCTGGTCAACACGCAGCCGCCGCGCAGCAAGGCGCTGCTCGCGCGCTACGCCGCCGAAGACGCGTACCCTGTGCGGGCGGATCTGGAGCAGATCGCGGCCCTCGGCGTTGAGCCGATCCCCGCCGCGTTGCTCAGCGAAGATGACGTGGTGCGCCACGATGCCCACCGCGTCGCGCGGACCGCGCTGAAAGAGCTGGATGAATCGCCGCTGCCCCGGCCCCTGCTTGCCCCATTTCGTGGAGCAGGGCAACACGGGAAGTGACGCGAACACAACACTCCGCCTTATATGCCTAAAGTCCTCGTAGACTGGCTCTATGTCGGGGTGTTCGTCGTCGTGGGGATCATCATGGCCGCCCTGCCGCTGGCGGTGGTGTGGCTGCTGGCCCCGCGGATGGACCAACCGCAGAAGACGCTGACGTACGAGTCCGGCGTCATCCCCTTCGGCCAGGCCTGGGCGCAGTTCAACGTCCGCTACTACCTGTTTGCGCTGGTCTTCGTGGTGTTCGACGTTGAGGTCATCTATTTGTACCCGTGGGCGATCGTATTCCGGCAGCTGGGATGGTTCGCGTTCGTCGAAATGCTGATCTTCCTTTCTATCCTGCTCGTCGGGCTGGCCTACGCCTGGCGCAAGGGGGCCTTGGAGTGGACCTAGCCGGACCGAGCGTTCATAGTTCTTCGTTCTTCGTTCATGGTTCGTCGGAGGCACGAGGCACGATGAACCACGAACGACGAACGGGGTTTGAGGTTTAGTGTGGACTGGCTGATCGAGATCCTCAAGGCCATCGGCCTCGCCCTGGTCGTGTTCACGTACCTGGCCGTCGTCGGAGCGATGCTGGGCGTCTACATGGAGCGCAAGATCAGCGGGTGGATCCAGGCGCGCCTGGGGCCCAAGCACGTCGGCCCGCAGGGCCTGCTGCAGACCATCGCGGATACCGTCAAGCTGCTGCAGAAGGAGCACATTACCCCGCGCAACGCCGACGCGGCCATCTTCAACACGGCCCCGATCATCGTTGCGGTGGCCGGGCTGCTCGACTGGATCGTCATCCCGTTCGGCAAACTCGGTGACCGCGTGCTGGTCGTGCGCGACCTCAACATCGGCGTGCTGTACTTCGCGGCGATGGCGTCGCTGACGGTTGTGGGCATCCTCGCCGGCGGGTGGTCATCCAACAACAAATACGCGCTGCTGGGCGGGCTGCGCTCGGCGTCGCAGATGATCAGCTACGAAATCCCGCTGGCCCTGGGCATCCTCTGGGTGGCGATGGTCACCGGCACGCTGTCCACCGTGGGCATCGTCGAGGCGCAGGTCGGGTCAGGGTCGTGGGCCGTCCTGGACTGGTTCGTCTTTCAGTGGTTCCCATTCGGCTTCATCGCGTTCCTGATCTTTCTCGTCGCGGCGACCGCGGAGGTGAACCGCGTCCCGTTCGACCTGCCCGAGGCCGAGTCGGAGCTCGTCGCAGGCTATTTCGCGGAGTACACCGGCATGCGTTTTGCGCTCTTCCAGCTCGGTGAGTACGCCGAAGCCTTCGCGATGGCGGCGCTGGCGACGATCATGTTCCTCGGCGGCTGGCTCGAGCCCGGCCTGCCGGCGATCCTGTGGCTGTTTTTGGCCATCGGCGCGGTCGCGGCGGCTGCGTTCATCATGTTCTCCGGTGCTAGGCAGTCGCTGGTCGTGCGCCCGATCCTCATCCTCTCGCTGATCACCGCCGCGGTCGGGGTGATCATGTTTTTCGGCGTCAACGCGGGCCGCTCGCCGGTGCTGCCGTCGCCGGTATGGTTCCTGGTGAAGATGTTCGCGCTGGTGTTCTTCCTGATGTGGATGCGGTGGACGTACCCGCGCCTGCGGCTGGACCAGCTGCTGGGGTTCTCGTGGAAGGCGCTGCTGCCGGTGGGGCTCGTCAATCTGCTCATCACGGCACTGTACATGCTGGTGCGCCGCTAGATGGGGGAGCTGGCGGCCTTCACCATCCTCGCGCTGGTGACGCTGATCCCGGCGGTCGTCGTCGTCACCTCCAAGAACATCGTCCGCAGCGCGCTGTCGCTGATCCCGACCTTCCTGGGCGTGACGGGCATCTACATCATGCTCAGCGCGGAGTTCGTCGCCGGCATCCAGGTGCTCATCTACGCCGGGGCCATCACCGTGCTCATCCTTTTCGTCATCATGCTCACCGAGGGCGGGTCGGGCGTCCGTGTCCGCCAGGTGAACGAGCAGGTGCCGCTCGGCGCCACCGCTGCGGTCTGGCTGGGTTTTCTGATCCTGCTGGTCATCTTCCGGACGCCGTGGCCGGCCGCTCCGGCCGCGCAGCCGCAGTATTCCGCCGCCACGATCGGCAACGCGTTCCTGACCGACTACGTGCTGGTCTTTGAAGCAACCAGCCTGGTGCTGCTGGTGTCGCTGATCGGGGCGATCATCATCGCGCGGAGGGAAGCGTGACGCGGGAACGCGGGGGCCGCAGGCGGGCCAAAGGCCCCCACGCGGGAACGCGGGAACGCGCCGGATTCGCGATTCGCGATTCACGATTCACGATTCACGTGGGGTGCATCGAGTGACCGTCGGCCTCAGCCACTATCTCGCGTTGAGCACGCTCCTGTTCTGCCTGGGGCTGTTCGGCGTGCTGACCCGGCGGAACGCGGTGGCGATCCTGATGGGCATCGAGCTGATGCTCAACGCCGTCAACATCAACCTGGTGGCGTTCAACCGCTACGTGGCGCCCGGCGCCGTGGCTGGGCAGACGTTCGCGCTGGTGGTGATCACGTTGGCGGCATGCGAGGCCGCCGTGGGGCTGGCGCTGGTCATGGCCGCGTATCGCACCTTGGAAACGATCCACGTGGACGAGATTGACGTGATGAAATGGTAATCCACTGCGGGAACACGGGAACACGGGAACAGGGGAACGCGGATGTTTGAGTATGCATGGCTCATTCCCGTCTTCCCGTTCCTCGCATTCGCGCTCATCACCGCGTTCGGGCGGCGGCTGCCGGGGCAGGGGGCGTACGTCGCGATCGGGGCGATGGGCGTCTCGGGGCTGTGGTCGCTGGGCATCTTGGGCCGCGTCACCGAGGGCACGCACTACGAGGCGAACGCCGTCGTCGCCGTGTTGGCGAACCGCCCGCTGGAAGTCGGGTACGCGATCGACGGACTGACGGCCGTGATGCTGTTCGTCGTCACCGTCGTCGGCACCCTGATCTTCATCTACTCGATCGGCTACATGGCGCTCGACCCGCGTTTCCCGCGGTTCTTCGCGTACCTCTCGTTGTTCGCGGGGTCGATGCTCACCCTGGTGCTGGCCAACAACTTTCTCCTGCTCTACGTCGGCTGGGAACTGGTGGGGTTGTGCTCCTACCTGCTGATCGGCTTCTGGTACGAGCGGCCGGCCGCGGCGCGGGCGTCGATGAAGGCGTTCCTCACGACGCGCATCGGCGACTTCTTCATGTTCCTGGGGATCCTGCTGCTGTTCTTCTCCATCGGCTCGCTGAACTTCACGGCGATCTTCGACGCCGTGGAAGCGGGCTCGTTCGCCGGCCCGCTGCTGCTGCTGGCGGCCGTGCTGATCTTCGGCGGCGCGGTTGGGAAGTCGGCGCAGGTGCCGCTGCACGTGTGGCTGCCCGACGCGATGGAGGGACCCACGCCGGTGTCGGCGCTGATCCACGCGGCGACGATGGTCGCGGCGGGCGTGTACCTCGTCGCGCGGTCCTACACGCTGTTCTTCGACAGCCCGGGCCACGAGGCGCTGACGGTCGTGGCCTACGTCGGCGGGATTACCGCGATCATGGCGGCGTTGATCGGCATCGTGCAGGACGACATCAAGCGCGTGATGGCGTACTCCACGATCAGCCAGCTCGGCTACATGATGATGGGGCTGGGCGTGCTGGGGTTCACCGCCGGGGTCTTCCACCTGATGACCCACGCGTTCTTCAAAGCCCTGCTGTTTCTGGCCGCGGGGTCGGTGATCCACGCCATGCACACCAACGACATCAAGCAGATGGGCGGACTGGCGAAGGTGATGCCGGTCACCTACTGGACGATGCTGGCGGGCAGCCTGGCGCTGGCCGGCATCCCGCCGTTTGCGGGGTTCTGGAGCAAGGACGCGATCCTGCTGGAAGCCTTCTACCACAACACGCCCCTGTTCGTCATCGGCGAGCTGGGCGCGTTCATCACCGCGTTCTACATCTTCCGCATGATCTTCTACACGTTCAGCGGGGAGCTCCGCGACCCGCACGCCCACCCGCACGAGTCGCCGCGGGTGATGACGGTCCCGCTGATCATCCTGGCGGTGTTTGCGGTCTTCATCGGCTTCACCGGTGCCGAATTCTACGCCAGTCCCTTCGCGCTGTACGTCGACTTCGAAGGGGTGCCCGAGACGGTGTTCGACCCGCGGATCGCCGTGCTCTCCACGGTCGTGGCGGCCGCCGGGATCTTCACCGCCGCGGCCGTGTACCGGTGGCGGTGGGTTTCGTCGGCTGCGCTGCGGCGCGCCGCCGGCCCGGTCTACACGGCGCTGGTGCACAAATTCTACTGGGATGAGTTCTACCAGGCGACGGTGGTCCGCGGGACACTCTGGACCGCGCGGCAGCTGCGGTCGTTCGACGTCTACGTCATCGACGGCGCGGTGAACGCCATCGGCGCGGTCTTCGTCTGGTTCGCGCGCCTGTACCGGATCTTCGATCTGTACGTGATCGACGGGCTGGTGAACCTGGTCGGCTGGGCCGCCAAAGCGCTCGGCGGCGTCCTGCGCTACGTGCAGACGGGCCGCGCCGAGAACTACCTGCTGGTGATCGCGTTCGGCGTCATTCTGTTGATGGTCTTTGGGGTGATCCGATGACACTGGGAGGATCGGTATGCTCAGCCTGATCGTATTTCTGCCCCTGCTCGGGGGAGTCATCATCCTGTTCCTCAACAAAGCCAACGAGGCGCTGATGCGGCGGGTGGCGCTGGTCGCGTCGGCCGCGTCGCTAGTCGTCTCGCTGTACGCGATCACGCAGTTCGAGATCGGCAGCAGCGTCATGCAGCTGCAGGAGATCTACCGCTGGATCCCGAGCATCGGCATCCACTATCACCTGGGTACCGACGGGTTGAGCCTGCCGCTGGTGGTGCTGACCGGCGTGCTGTCGGTGGTGTCGCTGATCTACTCCTGGCGCATCGAGATGCGGCTGAAGGAGTACCTGTTCCTGTTCCTGCTGCTGCAGACGGGCATGGTCGGGGTCTTCCTGTCCCTGGACTTCTTCCTCTTTTACATCTTCTGGGAGATCACGCTGGTCCCGATGTACTTCCTGATCGGGATCTGGGGCGGTCCGCGCCGCGAGTACGCCGCCATTAAGTTCTTCCTGTACACGCTGGTTGGGTCGCTGGCGATGCTGCTGGCCATCCTGATCATGTATTTCAACGCCACGCCGCACACGTTCAACATGCTCGAGCTGATCCGCCAGCAGCCGCTGGCGGGCAAACCGCTGCTGGCCGCCCTGGCGTTCTGGGGGTTCTTCCTCAGCTTCGCGATCAAGGTGCCGATGTGGCCGTTCCACACATGGCTCCCCGACGCGCACGTCGAGGCGCCGACGGCGGGCAGCGTCATCCTGGCCGGCGTCCTGCTGAAGCTGGGGACCTACGGCTTCGTGCGGGTGAGCCTGCCCATGCTGCCGGAGACGTTCAAGCACTTCGCGTTCTTCGTGGCGGTCCTCGCGCTGCTTAGCATCGTCTATGGGGCGCTCGTCGCGATGGCGCAGACGGACCTGAAGAAGCTGGTGGCCTACAGCTCGGTCAACCACATGGGCTACGTGATGCTGGGTGTGGCTGCGGCCGCGGGGGCGGTCGGCGATGCGGCGAAGGCGGGCGCGGCGGCCACCGCGCTCAACGGCGCCGTCTTCGAGATGATCGCCCACGGGATCATCACCGGGGCGTTGTTCCTCATCGTGGGCGTCATCTACGACTACCGCGCGCACACCCGCGGCGTGGACGAGTTCGGAGGCCTCTGGAGCACCCTGCCCCAGTATGGCAGCCTCACCGTCCTGGCGATGCTCGCATCGCTGGGCCTGCCCGGGTTGATGGGCTTCGTTGCGGAGTTCCTGGTGTTTCTGGGGTCGTTCGGCGTCTTTCCGTACCTGACCGCGGTGGCCGTGACGGGTGTCGTCTTCACCGCCGCAATGTTCCTGTGGACGATCCAGCGGATCTTCATGGGGCCGGTGAACGCGCGGTGGGCGGCGCTGCCCGATCTGGACCTGCGGGAGCGCTTCTCGCTGATTCCCCTCGCCGCGTTGATGCTCATCTTCGGCATCTATCCCAAGCCGCTGATCGACATGATCAACACGGCGATGACCGGGATCGTGACCGCGCTGCGATGAGAGGCATCCCGTGACTGCGGCTGACCTCTGGTCGTTCGCGCCCGAGCTCTGGCTGACCGCCCTGGCCGTGCTCCTGCTGGTCATGGACGTATTCAGCGGCCCGGGGCGGAAGATCGGCGTCGCCGTCGTGGGCCTCGTCGGCACGCTGCTGACCCTCATTCCTATCGTGACGATGCTGTCCTGGCCGCCGCGGGTCATCCTCTACGGCGCCCTGGCCGTGGACGGGTTCGCGGTCTTCTTCAAGATCATCGTCGTCATCGCCACCGCGCTGGTCATCCTGGCGTCGATCGACTACTTCCGCGGCGGCAACCGCTACGAAGGAGAGTTCTACGCCCTGCTGGTCTTCATGGCCGTGGGATTGAACCTCATGGCCGCCGGCGCCGACCTCATCGTGCTCGCCCTGGCCATCGAATTTGTCAGCCTGATGTCCTATGTGCTCGCCGGTTACCTGAAGAACAGCCCCAAGAGCAACGAAGCCGGGGTGAAGTACTTCCTGTTTGGGGCGGCCGCGTCGGCGGTGATGTTCTTCGGGTTCTCCATTTTCTACGGGCTCACCGGATCGACCAACCTCTACGACATCGCCGGCAAGCTCGGCCGATTTCCCCCCGCGGCCCTGTGGCTGGCCGTCGGCATGATGCTGGCCGGGTTCGGGTTTAAGATCTCGATGGTCCCGTTCCACCAGTGGACGCCCGATGTCTACGAGGGGGCCCCGACGCCGGTGGCCGCCTATCTGTCGGTGGCCTCGAAGGCGGCGGGGTTTGCCGCATTAGTCCGCGTCCTGATCGTGGTGGTCAACCCGCAGCAGCTGAACTGGGTGCTGCTCATCGCCATCCTCGCCGCGCTGTCGATGACGCTGGGAAACCTGCTGGCCCTCCCGCAGCGGAACCTCAAGCGGATGCTCGCCTACTCCAGCATCTCGCACGCCGGTTTCATCCTGATCGGCGTCGCCGCATATCACGGGAGCTTCGGCACGCCGGGGCTGCTGATCTATTTGTTCGGCTACACCTTCACGCAACTGGGCGCCTTCTTCGTGGCGACGTTGCTCGGCCAACAGCTGGGGTCCGATGACATCCCGGCGTTCGCGGGAGTGGCCCGGCGCGCGCCGGTGCCGGCGTTCCTCATGGCGCTGTTCATGCTCTCGCTGACGGGCATCCCGCCGACGGCGGTCTTCTTCGGCAAGTACTATCTGCTGTCGGCGGCAATCGACAATGGGCTGTTGTGGCTCGCCGTGGTGGCCACCATCAACACGGTCATCTCCTTGTACTACTACGTGGGCGTGATCCGGGCCATGTACATCATGCCGCCCGCTTCGGAGACGCCGCTGGAGGAGCCTGCGGCCCTCCAGGTCGCGTTGGGGCTGGCGGGACTGGGCACCATCATGATCGGGGTCTATCCACAGCCACTGATCGACCTCGCGAAATCGGCGGTGCTGCTGCTCAAACTTTAGCAAACGAGCAAACGAGCAAACGGGCAAACGGGCAAGCCCCCTGGGCGGACTTTCAGACTGCTCGTTTGCCCGATTGCTCGTTTGCGCAGTTGTTGACGCGGTTCGCGGGCCTCTGATAGCATTGAAGCGCCGGTATTCGCCCAGGAATGCGCGGGTTTCGCCGCGATTCCTGGGTTTTCGATGGTCTCCGTTCTCCTCACACGCACAATCAGGCGCGAGAAGGGACAGTGGATGACGGCCGAACACGGGTCTGCGAGCGAGAACCTCCTGGAACAGATCGCCACCACAGAACAGCAGCTTGAGCAGAAGGTCGGCAACGCCCGTGACGAGGCCCGCCGGCTCCTCGACGACGCCCGCGGGCAGGCCGAGGCGGCCCGCCAGGCCGCGCTGCGAGAGGCCGAGGAGCTCATCACCCGGACCCGCCGCGAGACCTCGCAGGAAGCCGAAACGGTTGCCTCGCGGCGCATCGCCGAAGCCACCGCCGAGGCGGAACGCGTCCGCGCCCAGGCGGCCGAACGTATCGCCGGCGTGGCGGACACCGTCGTCCAGCGCGTGCTCTCGGACCTCGAATGATTGTCGAGATGAACCGCCTGCTCATCGTGGGCCCGAAGCGGCTGCTCGCCGCTGTGGTCGATGAAGTGCAGCGCCTCGGGGCGGTCCACGTCGACCGGGTGGAAACCGAGGAGAGCACCCGCGTATTGGCGATGACCCTCAGTGAGGAAGAAGGCCGGGCCGTCCAGACGTTGGAACGTGGGGTGACGCGTGTGGACGGGATCCTGACCCTCCTCCCGCCGGCTGATGGCGCCGCTCCCGTTGACCCCGCGCAGTACGGCGCGCTGACCGTGGACGAACTCGATGCTCACATCGGGGCGATCGAGCAGCGCGTCCGCGATCTCACTCGCACCCGGCTGGAACTCGAGGAAGAGCAGGATCTGATCACCACGTACGAGGGCGCGGTCCGCGTCCTGGCCCCGCTGCTGGCGGTGCTGGCGCAGAGCAAGACGCTGGAGACCGTCGGGTTCATCCTGAACACCAAAGACCTCACGGCGGTGGCGGCGCTCCGCAACGAGCTGGAGAAGGCCACCGACGGGCGCGTCGAGGTCGTCAGCCGGATCGTCGACGACAGGCGGCTGGGGGTCGTCGTCGCCTTCCGCCGCTTCGACGCCGATGCCGTCCACGCGACCCTCACACGGGTGGGCATCAGCGAGCTGCGGCTGCCGGCCCGGTTCGCCACGGGGAAAGCAGCGGACACCGTCGCGCTGATGGCGCGCCGGAAGCAGGAGATCCCGGGCGAGATCGAACGGATCGACGCGGAACTGAAGTCCATCGCATCGGGGGAGCGCAGCCGCCTGGCGGCGATGCGGGCGGCGCTGGCCGACCGATTGGCCCGGATGAAGGTGGTCCCGGAGTTTGCGGAGTCACGCTACGTCTTTGTCATTCACGGCTGGGCGCCGACCCGCGATGTCGACCGCACGCGAAGCGCGCTGCGCGCTCGGTTCGGAGATGAGGTGGTGCTGCAGGCGACCCCAGTCGACCCCCATCACGACGATGCGGGCAAAGTACCGGTCCTGCTCGACAACCATCCATTGATCCGGCCGATCCAGCGGTTGCTGGCGTTGTTCCAACCACCCCGCTACGGCGCGTGGGATCCCAGTCCCGTCATGGCCGTCACGTTTCCGATCTTTGTTGGATTGGTCATCGGCGACGCGGGCTATGGGCTGCTCCTGTTTCTCCTTGGATGGAAATTCCGCAACATGGCGCGCGCCGGCAAGACCTTGACCATCAACCTGCTCAGCATGCGTTTTCCGCCGAGGCTGCTCGCCGACATCTCGTTCCTGATGCGGCTCGCCGGCTTCTGGATCATCGTGTTCGGCATCATCTACGCCGAGGCATTCGGGAACCTGCCGGAATTACTGTTCCACGTCCATCCGATCTTCAACCGGGTGGTCGAGACCGATGCGTACTTCACCCTCATCATTGCGACCGGGATTCTCATGATCTTTGGCGGGCTGCTCATTCATCTCGTCGAGGCCGTCCGCCACCGGCATCCCGTCGGCGTGTTTGAGTCGCTGGTCATCATGATGGGCACCGCGGGATTGCTCTTGTTCCTGGGGGCTCGAGGTGAGCGCCTACCGGCGGGCCTCGCCGTGGTTGGACTCTATCTCTTCGTGGGTGCGGTGCTCGTCGCCGCCGCCTCGCTGATCGTGGACCGTAATGCCATGCAGCGGGTGCTCTGGCTCCTCGAGAGCACCGCGAGTTTCGGGCACATCCTGTCGTTTGGCCGGTTGATGGCCTTTGGGCTGGCTGCCGCTGCGCTTGGCATTGCGGCCAACGAACTGGGCGAGCAAGCCGGTGAAATCGGCATCGTGCTCGCCATCATCGTGGCGGCCTTCTTCCAGGCAGTCTTTCTCATCTTTACCATCCTCGGGCACGTCATCCAGCCCGCCCGTCTGCACTGGGTCGAGTTTTTCACCAAGTTCAAGTTCCATGAGCACACCGGTCAGCGCTATGCGCCGTTTCAGAAGGTCGGAACCGAACCGTAGCTGTCAGGACGGGGCGCGGCCCCGAATTCGCGGGAGGTGAAGGGATCGATGAGAGGACTGATGGTGACGATCGCAGCAATCACGCTCGTCCTGGCCGTGGCCGGGGCGGCGGGTGCGCAGGAACCGGCAGCTGGGGCGGCTCCGGGCGGCCTGAACGCCGGACTGCTTGGCCTAGCCGCCGCCATCGCCGTCGGGCTGGGAGCCATCGGCACGGCCTGGGCGCAGTCGCGCATCGGCGCGGCCGCGGCCGGAGCTATCGCTGAGCGGCCGGAGATCGGCGGTCTGATGCTGGTCTTCCTGGCGCTGCCGGAGACGATGATCATCCTGGGCTTCCTGGTGGCATTCTTCGTCATCGGCAAGATCTAACCGATGACGTCGGAACTCATCGCGATTCTCGAGAAGGAAGCCGCGGCTGAGGCCGAGCGCATCCTGGCCGATGCGCGCTCGCAGGCAGAGGAGATCGCCGCGGACGCGCGCGCGGAAGCCGACGGGATCCGCGAGACCGCGCGCCGTCGCGCGGAGGCGGAGCGGAAAGCCGCGCAGACCCGGGCGCTGAGCGCGGCGCAGCTGAAGGCGTCGTCGCTGGTCCTCCACGCGAAAGATGCGGCGATCGCGGAAGTGTTCGAGCGGGCCCACCGGGACCTCGCGCGCCGGGCCCAGGACCGGAACAGCTACCCGCGGCTGCTGCGGGCGCTGATCAAGGAAGCGTCGGCGGAGCTGAGCGGCCGGCTGATCATCGAGGTCAACCCGTCCGATGCCGACGCGGCCCGCCAGGCCGCGCGCGAGCTGGGTCTCGACGCCGAGGTGAAGCCGTCGGCGGAGGTCTCCGGCGGCGTCGTGGTCTCGACCACCGACGGGCGGTTCGTCGTCCAGAACACCCTGGCGTCGCGGCTGGAGCGGGTCAAGCCGACGCTGGCGACGGAGGTTGCTAACCTACTATGGGGACGGTCGTGACGCGGGAACGCGGGAACGCGGGAACGCGGGAACGCGGAGACCACTGAGTGCCGGACTTTCCCTACATCAACGCGCGGGTGCGGGCGATGAAGAGCCGCCTCCTCGATGCCGGGCGGCTGGAAGAGCTCCTCGCGCTGCCGTCGCTCGACGCGCTGATCCAGGCCCTGGCGAACTCACCGTACGCGCGTGAGATGCAGGAGGCGCTGACCCGGTACAGCGGCCTGCGCGCGGTGGACGCCGCGCTCGCACAGAACTTCTATCGCACCACCGCGAAGATCCTCAGCTTCGCCGATGGAAAACCGAAGACGCTGATCGGCCTCATCCTCATGCGGTGGGACCTCGCCAACGTGCGCGTGCTGCTGCGCGGGAAGCACTTCGAGTACGGCGAGGAGCGCATTCTCGAAAACCTCCTGCCGGCCGGCGGGTTGAGCGAGCCGGCGCTGCAGGAGCTCGCCGCGGCGACAAGCATCCCCGAGGTCGTCAGCGGACTGGCTGGGCAAGATCACCCCTTCGCGGCCGCCCTGGCCGAGGCGATGAAGGGGTATCTGGAAACGAAGGATCTGTTCCTCTTGGAGGTCGCCCTCGACCGGTTCTACGGCACGTACGGTCTGCGGTTGACGGCCGGGCGGGGCCACAACGAGCAGGTTGTCCGCAGGCTCCTGCAGGCCGATGTCGACGCCACCAACGTGAAGACCGCTCTGAAACTCCGCCACGAGGTTGCACTCCCGACCGACGGCAAGCTCCGGTTTTTCATCCCCGGCGGAGCGGTCGTCAGCGAGGACCACTTCCTGGCCCTGGCCGATCCGGCCTCGATGGAGCGCGCGGTCACGGCGCTGCGCATTGCCGGTTTTCCGGTGAAGACGGTGTCCGAGGACCTGGTGGCGTTTGAGCGGGAGCTCGATGAAACGATGAACCGCGCGCAGCAGGAGCTGTACCTGGGCGATCCGCTGGGCATCGACATTGTCATTGCGTATCTCGCGATGAAGTCCAACGAGGTCGCCAACCTCCGCCTGATCGCCCGCAGCAAGGCGCTGGGCATCCCGCGGGATCGGGTGCGGAAGGAGATGACCGGTGTATAGGACCGCCGTCGTGACCGATTCGGAAACCGCGACCGGCTTCCGGCTGGCCGGGGTCGAGGTGCGGGAAGCGGCCTCACCGGCGGCGGCGCTGGAACACCTGCGCGCGCTGATGACCCTCGACTACGGGCTGGTCGCCGTGAACGAGGAGCTGCTGCGCGGCCTCGACGACGACCTGGACCGGCTGATGCGCGACCGCGATCTGCCGATCGTCGTGCCGTTTCCCGGTCCGAAAGAGAAGCTCGAGAGCGGCGAGGACTACATCAATCGTCTGGTCAAGGAACACATCGGGTTCTTTGTGAAATTGCGCTAGGAGGGCGTCGATGGCTATCAGCGGGACCGTCATCAAGATCAGCGGCCCGGCGGTGATCGCCCGGGGCATGACCGGGGCGCGGATGTACGACATCGTGCGCGTCGGGAAGGAAGGCCTGCTGGGCGAGATCATCCGCTTGGACGGGGACAGCGCATTCGTCCAGGTCTACGAGGACACCTCGGGCCTTTATGTCGGCGAGCCGGTCGAAAGCACCGGCGCGCCGCTGGCCGTCGAGCTGGGGCCGGGGCTACTGACCGGCGTCTTCGACGGCATCCTCCGGCCGCTGGCAGGCATCCGAGACCTGAAAGGCGACTTCATCGCCCGCGGGGCCACGGTCCCGGCGCTGGACCGCAGCAAGACGTGGAAATTCGAGCCCACGGCCACGGTCGGACAGAAAGTGGGCCCGGGCGACGTGATCGGCTGGGTGCAGGAGTTTCAGTTCCAGCACAAGATCCTCGTCCCGCCCTCCGCCCGCGACGGGGAGATCGCCGAGCTGCGGTCCGGCGAGTTCACCGTCGTTGACGTCATCGGCCGGCTGAAGGATGGCACGGAGCTGCGGCTGATGCACACCTGGCCGGTCCGCCAGGCTCGCCCGGTCCGGGAGCGCATGGAGCCGCGCGAGCCGTTCATCACAGGCCAGCGCGTGCTCGACGTCTTGTTCCCGGTCGCCATGGGCGGGACGGCGGCGATCCCCGGGCCGTTCGGCTCGGGCAAGACGATCACGCAGCAGACGCTGGCGAAGTGGGGCGACGCCGACGTCATCATCTATGTCGGCTGCGGCGAGCGCGGCAACGAGATGACCCACGTGCTCGACGAATTTCCCGAGCTGGAAGACCCGCGCACCGGCCGTCCGCTGATGGAGCGGACGATGATCATCGCCAACACCTCGAACATGCCGGTCGCCGCGCGGGAAGCGTCGGTCTACACCGGCATCACGCTGGCCGAATACTGGCGGGACCAGGGGCTGAAAGTCGCGGTGATGGCCGACTCCACCAGCCGCTGGGCGGAGGCGATGCGCGAGATCTCGTCTCGGCTGGAAGAGATGCCGGCGGAGGAAGGGTACCCGTCCTACCTCAGCAGCCGCCTCGCGGCATTCTACGAGCGCGCCAGCCGTGTCATCTGTCAGGGCAGTCCTGAGCGGCGCGGATCGATCACCGTCATCGGAGCCGTCTCTCCTCCCGGCGGCGACTTCTCCGAGCCGGTCACGCAGGCGACGCTGCGCATCACGGGGACGTTCTGGGCGCTGGACGACAAACTGGCCAGCCGCCGGCACTTCCCCGCGATCAACTGGCTGCGATCGTACAGCCTGTACATGGACCTGCTGCGCGATTGGTACAAGGAGCATATGCCTCCCGACTACGAGGAGGTGCGCGACCGGTCCGGGCAGCTGCTGCAGCGGGAGGCTGAGCTGCAGGAGATCGTGCAGCTGGTCGGCCCCGACGCGCTGCAGGACGACCAGCGCATGGTGATCGAGGCCGGCAAGATGCTGCGCGAGGACTTCCTCCAGCAGAACGCGTTCACCGACGACGCGCACTGCCCGCTGGAGAAATCCTACGGCATCCTCAAGGCCATCCTGAGTTTCTACGACGAGGCCAACACGGCGCTGAAGCGTGGGATGCTGCTGGACGAGATCCTCAATCTGAAGCAGATTGAAGAGATCGGGCGCATGAAGGACGTGCCCAAGGACGAGTTCGACGGGTATCTGGCGTCCTGGCTGAAGGGACTGCCCGAGGCGTTCGGGGCGAAGCCTGTTGAGGCCGCAACCTAATGCGTCATTGCGAGCGAAGCGAAGCAATCTCGAGATTGCTTCCCGCCACGGCTGCTGCGCAGCCTCGCGGCTTCGGTCCCAGGGCTAGGGCGTGCGCTCCTCGCAATGACAAACGATGACAGAAGGAGTCACCGATGGAACTGACCACCAAACGCTACCAGTCGATTTCGTACATCTCGGGACCGCTGCTGTTCGTCGAGGGAGCGAAGGACCTCTCCTACGGCGCCATCGTCAACATCCACCTGCCCGATGACAGCATCCGCGGCGGCCAGGTCATCGAGGTCTCGGACCGCAACGCGGTGATCCAGGTGTTCGAGGAGACGACGGGACTCGACCTCGCCAAGACCTCGATCAGCCTGCGTGAGGACGTGGCGCGGCTGGGCGTCTCCCGCGAGATGATCGGCCGCCGCTTCTCCGGCCTCGGCGACCCGATCGACGGGCTGCCCCCGATCATTCCCGAACAGCGAATCCCGATCATTGGGACGCCGATCAACCCGGTGGCGCGGGTACGGCCGCAGGAGTTCATCCAGACCGGCATTTCCTCCATCGACGGCCTCAACACGCTCGTCCGTGGGCAGAAGCTGCCGATCTTCTCCGGCGCGGGCTTGCCCCACAACGAGATCGCCGCGCAGATCGCGCGCCAGGCGCGGGTGTTGGGCACCACGGAGGAGTTCTCGGTCGTGTTCGCGGCCATGGGCATCACCCAGCGCGAGGCCGCCTATTTCATCGAGCAGTTCGAGGCCACCGGCGCGCTCGCGCGCTCGGTCGTGTTCCTGAACCTGGCCGACGACCCCGCGATCGAGCGGCTGATCACCCCGCGGATGGCGCTGACCGCCGCCGAGTACCTAGCCTTCGACCTGGAGATGCAGGTGCTGGTCATCCTCACCGACATGACCAACTACTGCGAGGCCCTGCGGGAGATCGGCGCCGCGCGCGAGGAGATCCCGGGCCGCCGTGGCTACCCGGGGTACATGTACACCGACCTCGCGACGATTTACGAGCGGGCCGGCCGCATCCACGGCCGCAAGGGGTCGATCACGCAGCTGCCGATCCTGACCATGCCTGATGACGACATCACGCACCCCATTCCCGACCTCACCGGCTACATCACCGAGGGCCAGATCCTGCTGAGCCGCGAACTGCACCGCCAGGGCATCTACCCGCCGATCACGCCGCTGCGCAGCCTCTCGCGGCTGATGAACGACGGCATCGGCAAGGGCCGCACCCGCGAGGATCACGGCGGTCTGCGTGACCAGCTGTACTCCTCCTACGCGAATGGCATCGACCTCCGCCGCCTGGTTGCGATCATCGGCGAAGAGGCGCTGACCGACCGGGACCGCCTGTACCTGAAGTTCGCCGAGGACTTCGAGAAGCAGTTCCTCAACCAGGGGCAGACCGACCGCTCCATCGAGGAGACGCTGGATCTTGCCTGGAAGTTGCTGTCGGTGTTCCCCAAGGGCGAGCTCAAGCGGGTCAAGCAGGATCACATCGACAAGTACTATGGCGCCCTGATGGAAGAGACCTGGAAGGAGCGCACGCTCTAGTGCCGGAAGCCGTCAGCCCCACCCGGATGAACCTGCTGCAGCGGAAGCAGCAGGCCAAGATCGCCATCCAGGGCGTGGACCTCCTGAAGCGGAAGCGCGACGCGCTGGTCGCCGACTTCTTCAACATCGTACGCGAGTCGCTGGTCGCGCGCGAGCGGCTAACGAGCGCCTGCGAGCACGCGTACACCGACCTGGCCCTGGCCAAGGCGATCGAAGGACGCGAAGCCCTCGAGTCCGCTGCGATGGCCGACCGGCGCGAACTGCTGGTCGACATCGAAGTGAAGAACGTCTGGGGCACGAAGATCCCGGGGCTGGTTGTACGCGAGGTCACGCGCGGGCTGCTCGAGCGCGGGCACAACCCGGCCACCACCAGCGCGCGGACCGTCGCCAGCGCGGTGGAGTTCGAGGAAGTCGTCCGCGCGATCCTCGACGTCGCGGCCACCGAGATCAAGCTCAAGAAGATCGGTGAAGAGATCAAGAAGACGACGCGGCGGGTGAACGCGCTGGAGCAGGTAGTCATCCCCCGCATCCACGGCGAGATCCGCTTCATCACCGCCGTGCTCGAACAACGCGCCCGGGAGGACGTCTTCCGCCTCAAGCGCATCAAGAAGAAGCTGGAAGTCCGCAAACGCGCCGGATGACATGGCCGCCTTTCCCGCGATCCGGATCAGCCGGTGGCAGGTTGCCCTCACGCTGGTGTTCGTCGTGGCGGGCTTCCTGGTCGTCACGCAGGTGCGCAACGAACTGCTCATCCGCCAGCAGCTCCAGGTCCCCTCGCAGCGGCTGGAGGAACTGGCCTTCGTGCTGCGCAGCCAGGAGCGGCAGCGCGAAGTCCTCGAGCAGCAGATCGTCGCGCTGCGGGAGCAGGTCAGCGCCTACGAGCAGGGGACCGTGCAGGGCCGTGCCAAGCTCGCGCAGCTCGGGGCCCAACTGGAGCAGCTGCGGCTGCAGGCTGGCTTCACGGCGGTCGAAGGACCCGGGCTTCTCATCGAGTTGAACGATAGCCCCAACCCGCTGCGGCCGGGGGACGATCCGAACACGGTCATCCTCCACTACACCGACCTGCAGGCGATCACCAACGAGCTGTTCGCCAGCGGGGCCGAGGCCCTGGCCATCAACGGCGAACGCGTGGTCGCGACCACAGGATTGAACTGCGTCGGCACGACGATCCTCTGCAACATCAAGCGCATCGCTCCGCCGTACCGCCTGACGGCGATCGGACCCGCCGACGCCATGCTGGCCTATCTACAGCGGCCCGCCGGCGCGGTGGAGGCGCTGCGGGCCTTCGGGTTTCCGGTGAAACTCAGCCGGGGCGCGCGCCTGAGCGTGCCCGCGTACCGGGGCAGCTACCGGTTTCCATTCGCCAAGCCCGCACTCTAAAGGAGGGAGCACGCGATGTGGTTGCCGATCGTCGGCCTGCTCGCCGGCATCCTGCTTGGATTTCTCTTCTCGGTGGAAATCCCGCTCGGCCTCGTCAAATACTCGGCCATCGCCATCCTCGCCGCGCTGGACACGATCCTCGGCGGCGTCCGCGCGCAGTTGGAGGAGCGGTTTGACCTGTCGATCTTCATCAGCGGGTTCTTCGCCAACACGCTGTTTGCGGCGCTGCTGACCGCCATCGGGGATCTGCTGGGGGTAGATATTTACCTGGGCGCCGTCATCGCGTTCAGCATCCGTATCTTCGGAAACGTCGGGTTCATTCGGCGCGATTTGCTCGAAGACTATTGGCAGAGCCGGCAGCCGGCGAAGCAGTAGGCAGCAGGCAGTAGGCAGTTCGAGAAACCAGGGAGGCGCACGATGACTGTACGGGTGGGGATCAACGGATTTGGACGGATTGGGCGCCAGTCGCTGCGCGCCATGTTGGAGCGGTACCCGAACGACCTCGAGGTCACCGCGGTCAACGATATCGCGGACCTGCAGACCAACGCGCACCTGTTCCGGCACGACTCGAACTACGGTGCGTTCCGCGGCCGGGTGGAGGCGCGCGACGGGGAGCTGGCGATCGAGGGCTGGACGATCCGGGTGTTCTCGGAGCGCGATCCGGCGGCGATCCCCTGGAAGGACGCCGGGGTCGATCTCGTGGTCGAATCCACCGGCCGGTTCACGGCCGCCGACCGCGCCCGCGGCCATCTCGCCGGCGGCGCCAGGAAGGTGCTCATCAGCGCGCCGGCCAAGGGCGAGGACATCACCGTCAACATGGGCGTCAACCACCAGCTGTACGATCCCGCCAAGCACACCATCGTCAGCAACGGCTCGTGCACGACCAACTGCCTGTCGGTGACCGCGAAGGTGCTCAGCCGGGAGTTCGGGATCAAACGCGGGTTCATGACCACCGTGCACTCCTACACCAATACCCAGCGCATCCTCGACGTCGTCGGTGAGAACCTGCGCGAGGCGCGCGCGGCGGCGATCAACATCATCCCCGCCGCCACCGGCGCGGCCAAGGCGATCTTCCTGGTCCTGCCGGAGCTGCAGGGGAAGATGCACGGCATCGCGCTGCGCGTTCCGACCGCGACGGTGTCCATCGTCGATCTCGTCTGCGAGCTGGACAAGCCGACCAAGGCGGCCGAGGTCAACGCGGCCTTCCAGCGCTACAGCGAGGAAGAGATGAAGGGCTACCTGGGCTACAGCACCGAGGAACTCGTCTCCATGGACTACAAAGGCAACCCGCACTCCGGGATCGTCGACTCGCTGCTGACGACGGTGCTCACGGACAATTTCGTGAAGGTCTTCTCCTGGTACGACAATGAGTGGGGCTACGCGTGCCGCGTCGCCGACCTCGTGCACTACATGGGCCAAAAGGGACTGCACTGACGGGCTTCGGCCTTCGGGCTTCGGGCACTGCGTCGGCAGCATCGGCGTTTCACCGATGCCCGATGCCCGATGCCCGATGCCCGGTTCTTCGATGAGCAAGAAGACGATCCGCGACGTCAACGTCCGGGGCAAGCGCGTGCTGCTCCGCGTAGATTTCAACGTGCCGCTGGACGAACACGGGCGGATCACCGACGATCACCGGATCCGCGAAGCGTTGCCCACCATCACGGCCCTCCGCGACGCCGGCGCGCGGGTCATCCTCGCCTCGCACCTGGGCCGGCCCAAGGGCAGGGTCGACGAGAGCCTGCGGCTGGGCGGCGTCGCAGACCGGCTGAGTGAACTCCTCGGCGCGCCCGTGCGCCACCTGCCCGACTGCGTCGGGCCGGTGGTGGAAACCGCGGTTGCCGCGATGGCAGACGGCGAGGTCGTGCTGCTGGAGAATCTCCGGTTCCACCCGGAAGAGGAAGCCGACGACAAGGCGTTCGCGAAGTCGCTGGCGGCGCTGGCCGACGTTTACGTCAATGA
>DASYRL010000051.1:0-81933 GCA_036004445.1 bacterium | reverse complement strand
GCACGACCTCACCGAGCAGCGGCTGCCGTTCATCTTCATGAACGCGGTGGGCATCGACCTCGACGTCGTCACGCTCGTGCACGAGTGCGGGCACGCGTTCAACGCGTTTGCGTCCCGCGAGCAGGAGGTCCTGCAGTACCGTTTCCCGCCCGCGGAGTTCGCCGAAGTCGCCTCGATGGGCATGGAGCTGCTGGCGTTTCCGTACCTGGACGCGTACTATCCCGACCCGCCGGTCTACCGGCGTGCCCTGCGCGACCGGATCGACAAGATCCTGCTCATCCTGCCGTGGATCGCGATCATCGACGCCTTCCAGCACTGGCTGTACGACCACCCGGGTCACACGCGCGACGCACGGCGCGCGAAGTGGATCGAGCTCTACCGCCGCTTCCAGCCCGACGTGGACTGGTCTGGCTATGAGCCGGCGCTGCGGTCGGCCTGGCACCGGCAGCTGCACGTCTTTCAGTACCCCTTCTATTACATCGAGTACGGGATCGCGCAGTTGGGCGCGCTGCAGATCTGGCAGCGGTCGCGGCAGGATTTCCGCGGCGCGCTGGACGGCTACCTCGAGGCGCTGGCGCTGGGAGGATCTCGGCCCCTGCCCGAGCTCTTCAAAGCCAGCGGGGCGCGGTTCGCGTTCGATGATGACGCGATCAGCCCGCTCAGCCGCGCGCTGGCCGAGGAACTCGACCGGGCCCCGTACGTTTAAGGATCAGACCCCATGAAGGTGACGTTCTTCGGCGCCGTCCGCACGGTGACCGGATCCATGCATCTGGTCGAGACCGGCGCCGTCCGAGTGCTGCTGGACTGCGGCTTGTATCAGGGCCGCCGTGAGGAAGCGGCGCAGATCAACCGCCGCCTCCCCTTCGACGCGGCGGGCATCGACGCCGTCATCCTGTCGCATGCCCACCTCGACCACTGCGGCAACCTACCCACGCTGGTCAAACAAGGATTCCGCGGCTCGATCTACTGCACACCGGCCACGCGGGACATCGCCGCGGTCGTACTCCGGGACGCCGCGAAGGTACAGGCGCAGGATGCCGAGTACCTGAACCGCCACCAGGTCGGGCCCCCGGTCGTGCCACTGTACACGAAGGCCGACGCCGAAGCCGCCATCGGCCGGCTTGTGAGCATCCCCTACAGCCACCCGTTTCCTGTGGGTGCGGCGACGGTCCATTTTCTCGACGCCGGTCACATCCTGGGCTCGGCACTCACGGTGGTGGCCAGCGACGACCGCGTCTTAGGATTCACCGGCGACCTGGGCCGCCCGCACGCTCCCATCCTGCGTGACCCGGACGTGTTGCCGGCCGTCGACGTCCTCCTTACCGAGTCGACGTACGGCGACCGCGTGCACGCGAATCTCGCCGACGGCGAGCACGAGGTCGCGGCCCTGGTGCGCGAGACCATCGCCCGCGGCGGGAAAGTGCTGATTCCTGCCTTCGCCGTAGAGCGGGCGCAGGATCTGATCTGGCTGCTCCACCGGCAGCGCGAGGCCGGGCAGATTCCCCCGGTGCCGGTTTTCGTGGACAGTCCGATGGCCGTCGACGTTACTGAGATCTTTCGCCTCCACCAGGACTGCTTTGACGACGAGATCCGCGCGCATCTGGAGCGGCACGACCCGTTCGGCTTCAAACAGCTGCGCTACGTGCGGTCGGTCGACGAGTCGAAGGCGCTGAACGCCCTGGCGAACCCCTTCATCGTGGTCGCGACCTCCGGGATGTGCGAGTCCGGCCGCATCCTCCACCACCTCGCCCACCACGTTGGCGACCCGCGGTCGGCGCTGCTCATTGTGTCGTTCCAGGCCGCGCACACGCTGGGGCGGCGGCTGGCCGACGGCGTGTCGCCCGTGCGCATCCTCAACGACCAGTTCGACGTCCGGCTGCAGGTGCACAGCCTGCACGCGTTCAGCTCGCACGCCGACCGCAGCGAACTCCTGGACTGGATCGGCCGAATCCCGAAGGTGGGCCGGGCGTTCTGCGTGCACGGTGAGCCGGCGCAGGGCGAAGCCCTCGCCGCGGCGCTGACCGCGAAGGGAGTCCCCTGCGAAGTGCCAACACGAGGCGAAACGGTTACAGTTTGATCATGATCAGTGTACCGAGATTGCTCCCCGCCACGTCGGCTTTGCCTCCTCGCGGCTACGGCTCCTCCGCTCGCAATGACTACCTGAGGATCATGGGGATCATTGTGCTCTGTATCGCGGGGATCCTGGCTCTCGGCGCCGCCCCCCGGCTCATCGTGCGCGGCGATCTCGCGGCCTGGGCGGAAACGCAGGCCGCGCTGATCAAGCTGCAGCGACTGGCCACTTACCGCGCACGTACCAGCGTGCTGGGCCGCCCGACGACGGTCGAGGTGGTCAACCCGGATCGGTTCCGGATCAAGGTCGTCGGCACGTCGACGATCGAAACCGTCATCGTCGGCAGGGAGGCGCGGGCGCGGGTGAGCGGGGGGGACTGGCGGTGCCTGAGCATTCCCAACACACTGCCCGAGACCAATCCCGAGCGGTGGGTCGGCGACGTCACGGTCGCGAAAGGCGGTCTCGCGGTGCTAGAGGGAGTCCGCGTGCAGACCTACAGCTACACGCTGCGGATCGGGGGGCCGGCGGGCCACTACCTCCTGTACGTCGAGATTGCCACTGGTTTGCCCAAGCGGTTGGTGATCCTGGAAGTGAAAGAAGACGAGCCGGAGTCGGTGAAATCGCAGTTCGATTACTACGATTTCAACACGCCGATCACGATCGACTTACCGTCCTGCCGGTAGCCGGGAGCGCCAGTGCCGCAGGGCCGTCGGGATGAAGATCCCGATCGAGGCATAGGCAAACGCAGCGAAGACGGAGATGGCCAGGCCGGGCAGGATGTCCCAGGCGAGACCAGGTTCGTAGCGCCAGAGGTGGAGCTGGATGCCGAGCGTTTCCAGCGCCACGCCAAGCACCGTGAACGCGATCGTGTCCCACACGACCTGACTCCACGCTCCCAGCCGGTCCGTGTACTTTCCCGCAAGGTGGCCGAGGTATTCAGCGGCGGCCATGCCCGAGAGGAAGAGCGCCGACCAACCTGCGAGGATCGCGACGGGAATATCCAGCCCCGCGAACACGCCGAACCGGTGCGTATCATAGCTCCAGAAGTCGGAGAACAACACCTCCCACAACACGCCAAACCCCAAGCCCAGCACGAGCTCCGCGCGGAGGTGGGGCGACCGCCGGCGCAGGAGCAGAGCCAAAAGCAGTACGACCCCAAACAGCCAATCGCCTGACTTCATCCGATGCCCACCTCCGGAACTGCCTGAGACTTGCCGCGCAAAACAATCCGAATCCGCCCGCACCGATCGCGGCCGTCCAGGGAATCCCGATGCCCGGGATGGTCCCCAGCGAACTGCTAAACCGATACGTCCACCCTCCGGCTGAGAACAGGACGGTCTCCATTCCCAGGGTCAATCCAGCCAGGACGACGGCATCCATGACGGAGAGTGACCACGGAGTGCGCGCCCAGCGATAGCGATGGGTGAGCGTGCTGGACAGGCGTGCCGACAGCGTCACGGCGCCTCCGAGCAGGGCGACTCCGGACAGCACAGCGAGGAGTGGCACGCCCCCGGGAAGCCAAACGCTCCAGGCCTGCTGCGGGAAGACTCGCGCTTCCTGGAGGAGGATGCACGGCAGGATCAGCGGGGCGTCGGCCAGGGCTTCCGCGATCCATCCCCCGCGCCGCCTGCTGACGGCCAGCACCCGAACGCCCAGGAATAGTACGATCAGCCACTCGACCGGTGTCATCGGGTGACCACCACTCGACCCAACGCGGCTACCGCCAGGCAGTGGGCGAGGAGAGAGTTCTGGAAGTACAGCCGTCCCGGCAACATCGTCTGGCAAAACGTCTCATCGTCCCACCGTCCGTCGCGCTGCCGCTCCAGCAAGAAAGCCGCGGCGCGCGTCAACGCGGCGTCGGATTCGGGTCGAGCGGCGAGCAGTCCCAGCATTACCAGCGAGGTCTGCGTCGTCGTCGACGCGGCCGGAACGAAGTGCCCCGCGTCGTCGGAGTCGGCAGATTCTCCCCAACCGCCATCGGACTGTTGGATCTCCAGCAGGAAGCCCCGGGCCCGTGCGGCGGCAGCGGAGTGTCCCGCGGCGGCCGTCGCGGTCAGCCCCTGCGCCGACCCGTAGCCGAAGTTCACCGCCCACCGGCCCGGCCAGGCCCCATCCGGCCGCTGCGTTCGGCTGAGGTAGGACACCGCGCGTGCGATCGCGGCGTCGGTCCGGCGTCTTGACGCGCCCCGCAGACGAACCCGCAGCTGCACCAGGGCCCGTACGATCCGGGCGGTGACGTCCGGCGTGCTCGTATCGATCGCACCGTTGAGTTCCAGTTCGCGCACCAGCGACCGGCGGAACCGCGAACCGGGAGACCACATCGCCCAACCGCCGAGGTCCTGCATCTGCAACAGCCAGGCCGTCCCGGTCTCGATGGCTTCATCCAATCCAGCCAGCCCCCGGGGCGCGCGCGCCAGCACCTCGAGGACGTGCAGGGTCGTGTCCGTATCCGGGGTCCGCGTGTTGGCCGGCGCGAAGCTCCACCCCGGCGCGGTCCCCCGCGCGGTGAGGAGCCAGCGACACGCGAGCACGATGCGGGGGTCGTCGGGGGTCACACCGGCGTCGAGAAGAGCCGCGACGGCAATGGCCGTATCGAGCGCCGGACTGCGGGCGAGTGCCTGCCAGCGGGTTCCTCCAGGATCAGTGACCTGCAGCTGGATCATCGCGGCCATACTCTGTTCGATGTGCGGCCGGTAGCGAAGCGGGTCCATCGCGTGCAAGGCCATCATCGCGCGGACCGTGAAGAAGGCCATCCCGGCCCAGAGGCCGTCGGGGTTCTGCATCCCTGCCAGCCAGTCCGCGGCACGGCGATCCAGCCCCTGCGCGGGAACCGCGGCATCGACCACCCGGCTCACCCAGGAGACCGCGGCACCGGTGGGACTCATGACCGCACGCGGGAAGGGCTCTCCCGTCCGAAGTTCCTCCAGCACCCCCGCCGCCGGCCGCTTGGCGGCCTGCCGCTTGAGCAGCAGTTCCATCCCGAGGACCGGTGTGAGGAGGATACCGAGGTCGAAGAAGTTTGGATGAATCCAACGCGGGAGGAACAGCAGCTTCGGGGAGAGATAGGGAAGCCCGGAGAGCGGAATCTGGCCCCAGAATGCCAGGGCCGTGCGGGGGATGAAACCCACCCGTTCCAACCCGCCCCCGGCCAGAATGACCGCGCGCGCCCGGCGCATCGGATCGCTGTGCATGTCGCGGCCGGCAAACCGCAACGCCGCATAGCACAGTAGCGTGGCGTCAAGCGAAGCCGGGCCACCCGGATACAATGCCCAGCCACCCCCGACCAGCTGAGTGGTATCGAGATGGGCGAGCATCGAGTCCTCGATGGCCGGACTCAGGCCGCCGACGTACCGTGCCACGAGCAGAAACATGGCGGTCACGGCGGGATCGCAGCGCACGATGCCTTCCCAGCGGCCGTCGGCATGCTGCAGGTCCAGCAGCGTCTCCGCGCCGACGGCAACCGCGCGGCGGGCCGCCTCGCGCGCCGCTGGCGGTCGAGTCAGCATGGGGTCCGTGCCAGCGCCGTGACCGCCAGCGACGTCGCAAACAACGAGTTCTGATAGTACATGCGTCCGAGCAACACCGTCTGCCGGAACGTGTCATCGTCCCACACTCCGTCGCGCTCGCGCTCGAGCAGGAAAGCGGTTCCTCGCGCAACGGCACTGTCACCGGGGTCTGGAGCCGCCAGCAAGCCGAGGAGGGCCAGCGAGGTCTGGGTGACGGTCGAGGGGGCGGGAATGAACACCTCCGCGGCGTCCGAGTCGGGCGACTCGCCCCAGCCGCCGTCGGCCTGCTGCGTCGCCTGGAGGAATCCGCGCGCCCGCGCCGGCGCCCCGTCGTGCTCGCCGGCGACCGCCATCGCGGTCAAGCCCTGTGCCGTCCCGTAGGTGTAGTTCACGGCCCACCGGCCCGGCCAGGACCCATCGGATCGCTGCACCGATCGCAGATAGACCAGGGCACGGTGGATTGCTCGACGCAGGGCCGCATTGGGACCGCGCAGGGACTGCAGCAGCGTCAGCGCCCGCACCGTCCGGGCCGTGACGTCGGGGGTGCTGACGTCCATCACGCGGGCCAGCTCAACTTCACGCACCATGGTGCGTCCGGAACGCCATCTGGTGGGCCACATCGCCCAGCCCCCGGACGTGTCCTGCCGCGCCAGCAGCCAGCGGATGCCGGAGGCGATGGCTTCGGTGACCCCGGGGACTGAGGTCGGCGCGCGCGCCAACGCTTCCAGCGCGTGCAGGGTGGTGTCCGTATCGGGAGTAGCGGCATTCTCCAGGCTGAAGCTCCAGCCGCCGTCGGCGCCCTGTGCGGCGGTCAGCCAGCGCATCGCCCGCAGTAGCCGTGTTTCGCCCGACGGCAATCCGGCGTCGAGCAGCGCGGTGACGGCGATGGCGGTGTCCAGGACCGGCGTGAGCGCCAGCTGCTGCCAGCGCGTCCCCCCATCGGCGATCTGCAGGCGCCGCATGCCCTCGATCGCCCGCTCGATCCGCTGCGTGTACCGGCCGGGTTCCGTCGCGTGCAACGCCATGACGCCCCGCATCGTGAAGACGGCGTTGCCCGCCCATAGCCCGTCGCCATTCTGCTGCTCGGCAAACCAGCGTGCGGCGTTGCGGTCCAGACTGCGGGCGGGGGCGACGATGTCCACTACCTCGCCGAGCCGGGAGATCGCCGCCCCCAGCGGGCTCATTGCAACTCGAGAGAACGGACGTCCGGCGCGCAGTTCCTGGATGTCGCGGCCCGGCGGGGGCGCTTTGGCGGCCCGTTGTTTGAGGAGCAATTCGAGCGGGAGCACGTCTTGCAGCAAGATGCCGAGATCCCGCAGGTGCGGATGCAGCCACCGCGGCAGGAACAGCAGTTTGGGTGACAGGTAGGTCAGCGTGAACCCCGGGATCTGATCGCAGAAGACGAGGGGAAAGCGGGCCACGAATCCGACCGCTTCAATCCCGCCGGCGGCGAGGATGACGCTGCGGGCCCGCAGCATCGGCGCGCTGCCCGGGGAGCGGCCCGCGAACCGCAGCGCGGCGTAGCACAGCAGCGTAACGTCGAGGGACGGTGGGCCATCCGGGTACGCGGCCCAGCCCCCGCCCGGGCGCTGGCTGCGGTCGAGATACGCCAGCAGCGGCGCGTCGGTTGCAGGATCCGACCGGTCCAGGTACCGCGTCATCAGCAGGAACTGCGCCGTGACGCCGGGATCGGACCTGGCGATGCCTTCCCACCGCCCGTCGTCATGCTGCAGATCCAGCAGCGTCGCGCGGCCACGGGCAACCGCACGGTGCACTGTGTCATCAATTGTTAGCGGTCGGGTAAGCATAGACCGTAAGTATACATCGGCGGGCACAAAAGATGGAAAGGAGTTCACTGCAGGCTGACGGTATCCTTTCGCGTCTGGCGCCGGCCCTGCAGTCCGAAGGAAATCAAGGTTACCACAACTCCGACGCCGGCCAGAAATCCGAACCCCGTCGCCATCGTCGGTTCCGTCACCCCGCCGGCGAGGATCGCGCCGGCCAGGCTGGCGCCCAGCACGCCGCCGAGGTAGCGGCTGGTGAAGTACGTACCCGCCGCCACGCCGGTGGTCTCTTCAGGCACGCTCTCCAGCGCGGCGGCCTGCCGGCTTGACCCGCCGAATCCGAACCCGACTCCCACGAGCGCGAGCGCGGCCGCCAACGCGGCCACGGTGACGCCGCCGGAGACCAGCCAGAGCGCGGCAAGCCCCGCCGTCATGACCGTACCGCCGAGCACCGCCGGCAGGCGTCGGCCGACGCGATCGGAGAGCCGTCCCCCGAACGGCGCCACAACCGCGCTGAGGCCCGACAGCATCAGCAGGACGCCGCCGCTGGCGGCCGGCGTCATTCGCAGCAGTGTCTGAGTGACGAGAGGGATGAAGACCAATGACGCATGCAGGATCACCGTCGTACCCAGCACCGCGGCGACCGCCGCCGCATACGGCCGCACCGAGAACAGCCGGAGGTCGATGCCGTACAACGGGCGCCGGCCGGACGCGACACGCCGGCGCGGGGGGACGATGGCCGCGACCGTGAGCCCGGAGAGCACTCCGATGGGCACCGCGACCACGAACAGCGACCGCCAGCCGAAACCGGTGACCAGTAGCCCGCCGACAAACGGCCCCACGGCCGCGCTCGTGGAAATGAGCATGTCGTAGAAGCCGTAACTCCCGCCCCGGCGGTCCTCAGGCGCAATCGCCCGGATCAGGGAGGCGGCGTTCGCGGTAATGGATGCCCCACTGGCCGCCTGCAGCACACGCGCGACGACCAGCAGCGGGAAGGTCTGCGCGACGGCCGCCGCGAGCGAGGTGACCGCAAACCCGGCGATCCCAAGCAGGTACATCCGCCGGTACCCGAACCGGTCGCCCAACGATCCGGCCACCGGCATCGCCAGCGCCACGGCGGCCAGGTAGAGGGTGACGAGCCAGGACACCGTGGAGGCGCCGACGTGCAGGTCGCCCATGATCGCCGGCAGCGCCACGGCCAGCATCGTGGAGTTGATGGGGATCAGCGCAGAACCCGCCGCGATGGCGAGGAGGGTGAGGGCCCACAAGCTAGAGGATCTTGACCTCGCCGGTCGTGCCGTTGAGTTCGATGACCTGTCCGTCGCGGAGGCGCTGCGTCGCAGTGTGCGTGCCGACGACCGCGGGGACGCCGAACTCGCGGGCCACCACCGCCGCGTGGGACAGCGCGCCGCCGGTATCGGTAACCAGCCCGGTGATGATTCCAAACAACGGGACCCACGACGGGTTAGCCGACGGACAGACCAGGACGTCCCCGGGCTGGACGCGGCCAAAATCGTCAGAGGACCGCACGACGCGCGCGGGGCCGCGGCGGATGCCGGCGGACGCTCCGATCCCATGCAGGAGCGCGCCGTCGGTTTCGACCGGCGGCGGCGCGTCGAAGCGTCCCGCCACTTCCGTCGACGGGGCGGCCCCCAGCCACTTCGGCGGGCGGATCTTCGACCACCGATGCTGGGCGGCCACGCGGTCCTGCACGAGGACGGATAGGTCCACCGGCGTTCGCAGCGCGGCGCTGACTTCGGCCGCGGTCAGGTAGAAGACGTCGCGGTACTCGGGGATCACGCCCGCGTCGGCCAGACGGCGGCCGACGCGGCGGGCAAACCGATGCACGTGCGCGTGCAGCATCCGATCGAGCCAGTAATTGTGAGTTTCCGTCAGGGGCCCGACGTTCCGTGCGTGGGTCAGGGTTTGGTCGAATTCGTGCAGGCGCGCCGGCACACCGGCGAGGCGCCGTCGTACGCGCGCGGCCGCCTCATCCGCCTCGGCCGCCTGAGCGAGGCGACGAAGTTCCGGATCTTCCTGCGGGTGGAGCAGCCGCTTCTGCACTTCGCGCAGCAGTAACCCGACTTCTTCCTGCCACGATGGGGAGGCAAGGTCGTCAAAGGGTTGCCCGAGGTGCCCGTGCGCATTGAGGAACGCCTCGAGGCCGCTCAGGAACTGGATGCCGCCGTCGGTGCCGGCCAGCCGGTCGAGGACATGGTCGGGATCGGCGGCGATGAGCGCGGCGACGGCGGGGAGCGCGCGCGTCCGTTCGCTCAGAGCATGGAGATCCCGCTGCACCCGCTGCAGGTCGTTCGGCTGTCCCATCGCCAGCGCCACGCCGTCGCCGGGCGCCGCGTGGTCGACCACCGATTCGTAGAAGTCCGCGAGGTCGTTCAGCGATTGGTACGAGCCCGCCGTCGTCATGAAGTGCAGTCCCCACAAGTAGGGGATCTGCCGCAGCCACAGCTCGTCCCAGATATCGGCCAGTTCGGGCAGCGGCATGGTTTCTGCTGGCGTCGTGATCAGCCATCCGTACGTCGCGAGCAGGGCGGGCAGGACTTTGCGGTCCCAATACTCCCGGATGACGCGGGACTGCGCGCGCCGCGCATTCAGCGCGACTGCGCGGAGGGTCTCCTTGTCGTCGGTGAGGTAGCGGAAGGCAAAGTAGGCGTATCCGTTGATGATGCGGCACTCGAAGCGTCCTTCGATGCCGGCGCGGGCGAACCGGTACGCGATGCCGGCCTCGATCCCCGCGCGCACGTAATCCGCCCCCAGCGGTGACAGCGCCGAGGGGAGATGCATATCGTCCCACTCCCAACTCAATTCCGGATCAGTTGGACTTTCCCAGACGACGGGAAACTCGTTATCCATGCAGGATGTCTTCCCAGTCTTCCCTGTCTACCCAGTCTGCCCAGTCTACTTCGCGATCAGGTCCAAACCCTTCCGAAGGGGGAACAGTAGTTGGGGTGAGACTGGGAAGACAGGGAAGACCGGGTGGACTGGGTAGACGCGGGTCGATCTAGCGGGAAGCCGCTCCGGACAGCAGTTGAACGGCGCGCGCGAGCTGGGGGTCGGCTCCGCGGTCAAGATCCGCGGCGGTGAGGGCAATCTCAAAGTTCGGCCGGGCGCCGTTCTTCTCGAGGGTGGCCCCTTTTCCTGTGGTGATCTTGGCGATCGTAATGCTCATGCCGCTTCCATCGGTGAAGCCGAATAGACGACCGACCAGCAGCGCGCCGGCGGTCTGCGTCCCGACGACCTGTGCCCGTCCGTGCTCCTGCAGCGCGGCGGACAGCAATTCGCCGCCCGATGCCGTGCCCTCATCGGTGAGGGCGACGATCGGGACCGAGGGATCGAGCACCGTTCCTCCGCTGGTAATGCCCTGCACCGAACCTTGACGGGTGGTCAGCGTGTAGACGGTCAGGTTGGCCGGGAGAAGCAGGTTGGCGACGTCGACGACTTCGTTCAGGCTGCCGCCGGAGTTGCGGCGCAGGTCGAGGACAAGCCCACGGATCCCGCGCCCGCGGAGGTCTTCCAACGCCGCGCGGACGCGCACGGCGGCCCCCGTCGTGAATCCGGTGATCTCCAGGTATCCGATCTGGTTGGCGAGCACCCGATGCGTCTCCACCGGGACGGTGATGGGCGCCCGCGTGACCGACACGGTCACCGGCGCGGTCTGTCCCGGCCGCTGCACCGTGATCGAGACCTGCGTTCCTTCCGGGCCGCGCACGCGGTTGACGAGGTCGGGCAAATCCTGGATGGTTTGCCCGTCCACACCGACGATTCTGTCGAACGTCTGCAGCCCGGCGCGTTCGGCGGGGCTTCCCGGAAACACGCGCCAGATGTAGAACCGTCCATCTTTGGTCAGCAGCAGCACGCCGATGCCGACGAAACTCGGATTGCCCTGGGTGCGGAGCACGAACTCTCGCCACTGCTGTGGGTTGAGGAACCACGTGTGGGAATCGTCCAGACTTGCGGCCATCGCCGACGCGGCCGCATACCGAAGTTGGACGTCTTGGAGTCTGCCCGCCGCCTGCGCGACGGCCTGATCGAACCGGGCCTGAAACTCCGTGCGGGCCTCGGACTCGGTTGTGGCCGTGAGATCGGGGATTTGCGGCGTCACACCGGCGCGGGTCAGTGCGTCGCGCAGCCCGGTAACGGCTCCCGCCAGCAGCTTGGCCGGATCCGGCCGGTCGACGTGATTTTCGACGATCGCGGCCAGGACTTCATAGACGATACCCGCATCGGCGGCCCGGGCGGAGAGCAGCAGCCCAGGCGGGACGGCAAGGGTCGCCGCCAACAGGACCGCGAGGATGGCAAGGATTGAACGAGTGCGCATCGAGATCGATTTTCCCATATTTCTGTAACGAGCAGTACACCTCATAGGTTCAGTCGGCGAGGAATCGAATATCCACCTGATGCCGTACGATGTGGCCATCATTGGAGCGGGGCATAACGGGCTGGTCACCGCGGCGTACCTCGCCCGCGCGGGGCTGCGGGTCCTCGTCCTCGAACGCCGCGACGTACTGGGCGGTGCATGCATCACCGAGGAGGTCTGGCCCGGCTACCGCGTGTCGACGGCGGCGTACCTGTGCGGGCTGTTCCAACCGAAAATCATCAGCGATCTCGAGCTCGCCCGGTTCGGCTATGAGATCCTTCCCAAGGACCCCGCGTTCTTCAGTCCCTTCCCCGATGGGCGGTACCTCTTCGTCTGGAGGGACGATGCCCGCACGGCGACCGAGATTGCGCGTTTTTCGCCCCGCGACGCCGCTCGGTACGCGGACTACGAAGCGCTGCTGGCGAGGCTGGCAGAGTTCATCGAACCGACGCTGCTGGCTGCGCCGCCCGACCTCATGGCCCGTCGGGTCGGAGACCTGGCGGGGATGGGGAAACTCGCGCTTCGGACGCTGCGGCTCCCCCCACGCGATCTCGTGCAGGCCATCCGCCTTGCGACGCAGAGCGCGCGCGACTTTCTCGACGGGTGGTTTGAGTCCGAGGAACTGAAGTCGGCGCTCGCCACCGATGGAGTGATTGGAGCCCCCGGCGGCCCGTCGACCCCCGGCACTGCATACGTTCTGTTCCATCACTGCATGGGCCGCGCGGCGGGGAAGGCGGGACTGTGGGGATTCGTCCGCGGTGGGATGGGCGGCATCACGCAGGCGCTGGCGGCCTCGGCCCGCGCCGCCGGAGCCGAGATCCGCATGGAGGCACCCGTCGAGCGCGTGCGCATCCGCGGCGGCCGCGTGCATGGTGTCGCACTCGCCGGGGGCGAAGAGATCGACGCGCGGGTCGTGGCGTCCTGCGCCGACCCCTGGCAGACGTTCCTGCGCCTGGTCCCTCCCGAGCATCTGGATGCGGACTTTCGTCGCGACGTGGCGTCGATCCGCATGGAGGGCGTCGCGATGAAGATCAATCTGGCGCTCGACGCCCTGCCCGACTTCACCGCGCTGCCGGGAGCGCAACCGGGACCGCAGCATCGCGGAACCATTCACATCGGCCCGTCGATGGAGTACATCGACCGTGCCTGGGACGACGCGCGCGCCGGGCGGCCGTCGGCCCGGCCCTTCGTGGAACTCACGATCCCCACGCTGTATGATCCGGCCCTGGCACCGCCGGGAAAGCATCTGATGTCGGCGTTTGTCCAGTACACTCCATATGCGCTGGCCGAGGGCCATTGGGACGTGGTGAAGGAATCCTACGCCGACGTCGTGGTCGACACCATTGCCGAGTATGCACCGAACATTCGCGACATCATCCTGCAGCGCCAGGTCCTGAGCCCGCTCGATCTGGAGCGCGACTTCGCCCTGTCGCGGGGGGACATCTTTCACGGCGCGATGACTCCCGACCGGCTGTTCTTCATGCGTCCGGTGCCCGGATGGGCACAGTACCGCACCCCGATCCGTGGATTGTATCTGTGCGGATCCGGAGCGCATCCGGGCGGCGGCGTGATGGGTGCGCCCGGTCACAACGCCGCCAGGGAGATACGGCGAGACTTCTCCAAACTCAGCAGGCAGTCTGCAGCCGGCAGCAGTAGATAGGACTGCCAACTCGGGGACGCGAACAAAGAGCGGGTGAGTGAGATCCGGTCGTCAGAGGCGCCCGGGCTGACCGAACTGCCGATCTTCGCCGACCTGTCGCCCCGTGAGATCCAGGAAGTCCTCGGACGGGCGCAGCGCCGGACCTACCGCGCAGACGAGACGATCTTCCGCGAAGGCGATCCGCCCGCGTTCATCTACTACATTCTCAGCGGTGAGGTGAACCTGTCGCTGACCTCGGAGGACCGCCGGATCAACGTCAGCCGGCTGGGGGCGGGGTTGCTCTTGGCCCTTTACTCGATCTTTGACGACGGACCGCAGTTCTTGTCGGCGACAACGGTCGCTGCGACCACCGTCCTGGCGATCCCGAAGTCTGACGTCGTTGGTCTCCTGCGCCAGCACCCGGAAGCCATCCTGCGGCTGGGCGCCATCCTCACGAAGCAGATCCGCGATGCCGCGCGCGTGATCGCGGAGATGCAGTTCCTCGACCTGCCCGTCCTGCTGGCCAAGCGTATCCTCGAGCTGGCCCGGCGCGGCGGGACACACGAGGCGCCGGTCGCGGTGCGGATCACCCAGGAGGAGCTCTCCGAACTGACCGGCGCGACGCGGGGCGGGGTGAACCGCGCACTGAAGCGGTTGGAGCAGCTAGGGTTGGTGCGGACCGGACGGGGCCGGCTGACGGTGCTCGCCCCTGAGCGGCTGGAAGAGCTGGCTCGTCAGGGCCCGCTGCCTGTGATTCTGAGTCTTACCTAAAGGCGGGATCAAAGGGATCACGGGGATCGGCAGGCTGATCCCTTTGTTCCCATTGATCCCTGTGATCCCGTTGTCGGTTAGGCGCAGGGCGAGTACGCCGCGTTCAACTCCCGCAGGCGTTTGGAGAGCGTGGTCATGAGTCTGCGGCCAATGGCCGGCGCCTCGGCCAGCAGCGCCCAGAACTCGCGCTGCCCGACCACCAGCAATTGCATCGCCGTGTCCGCATCGACGTTCGCGGAACGCGCAGCACCGTCGAGCAAACTCATCTCACCGAAGAAATCCCCAGGGCCCAGGCCCACCGTACGCCCGCGCGGCGTCTTCACCGAGGCGCGCCCGCTGACGATGATGAACATCTCCCTCCCGGTTTCGCCTAGTGTCGCGAGGCGTTTTCCCGCAGGCACGTCCAGCTCGTCCGCCAGGCGGGCCAGCTGAGCGAGCTGCCGGTCCGTGAGCCCGTCGAAGAGCGGCACCCTGCGCATCAGTCCGACCTTTCCTGTCGCCTCTCTCGCCACGAGTCCACCTCCACTTGTCGCGTGCGCCGGCTTGTCCGGGGATTTCCAAGTGTTCCGACGGCATCCCTGCTCATGCTACTGCGCTGGGGGTCAAGTCTTCACTTGGGGCAAAGTGATGTCGTCCACGTCAAGTGAAGACTTGACCCCTTTCGGAGGAATGCCTGCTGGCGGACAGAAGGCACCTGCATGTCCGTTCCTCAACAGTTCCGGGCATTGCTGCAATCCGAACGGCTGCTCGTGCTCCCCGGCGTCTACGATGGCCTATCCGCCCGGATCGCCGAGCAGGCCGGCTTCCCCGCACTGTACGTCAGCGGCGGCGCCGTCAGCCGGAGTACCGGCATCCCCGATCTGGGCTTGCTCTCCGTCGATGCCGTGGTGTCCCGCGTGGCGGAGATCGTCCGCGCGGTGACCGTGCCGTGTCTGGCCGACGCGGATGCAGGATACGGCAATCCGCTGCACGCGGGGCGCGCGATCCGCGCGTTTGAGCGCGCCGGGGCGGCAGGCGTGCACATCGAGGATCAGGTGGAGCCCAAGCAATGCGGGCACTACGGTCAGACCCAGGTCATCGAGGCCGCGGAGATGGTGGAGAAGATTCGCGCCGCCGTCGACGCTAGAACGGATCCCGCATTCCTGCTCGTGGCCCGGACCGACAGCCGCGCCTCTCACGGGCTCGACGAGGCGATCAGGCGGGCGAACCTTTATGCCGATGCGGGCGCGGACATGGTCTTTGTCGAAGCCCCACAGTCCCGCGAGGAGCTGGCCGAGATCCCGCGGCGCGTGCAGGTCCCGCTGCTGGTGAACATGTTCGACGGCGGACGGACGCCGTTCGTCCCTCCGGCCGACCTCGCGGCGATGGGCTACCGCATCATGATCGTCCCCTCAGACCTGCAGCGCGCGGCAATCGCCGGCATGCAGCGGGCCGCCGCCGCGCTCCGTGAAGAGGGCACGGCCCGGCGGCTGGGCGATGCGATCGTCTCGTTTGAGGAACGCGAGCGGGTGGTCGGGCTGGCGGAGTGGCGCGCCGCGGAGCGCCGCTATGCCCGTCGATGACGCTGTCCGATCGGCTGGGTCGCTACGCCGCCGGGTTCCGGGCCGACGCACTTCCCGGGGACGTGCGCCACGCCGCCGCCCAGCGGCTCGTCGACACGGTGGCGTGCGTGCTGGCCGGGTTGGACGAGCCGCCCGCACAGATCGCCCGGGATGTCGCCGCGCTGCTGCGGCCGAATGGCCCGGCTACCGTCCTCGGTTCCAGGACCACCACCGCCGCGGATCTTGCCGCGTTCGCCAACGGCGTTGCGGCGCGAGCGCTCGATTTCAACGACACCTACCTCTCCAAGGAAGCCCTGCATCCGTCGGACACCATCCCCCCGCTGCTCGCGGTGGCCGAAGCCGAAGGCCGCGGCGGCGCGGACCTCCTCGCGGCCGTCGTACTCAGTTACGAGGTGTTGTGCCGGCTCGCCGACGCCGCTTCGATCCGTGACCGCGGGTGGGACCACACCACCTACGGCGCCACTGCGGTCGCCCTCGGCGCCGCCTCCCTGATGGGGCTGACCGCGGAGCAGGCGGCGCAGGCCGTCAATCTCGCAGCAGCATCCAACGTCACGCTGCGGCAGATCCGAGTCGGTCACCTCTCGATGTGGAAGGGAGCGGCCTTTGCCAATGCGAGCCGGAACGGTGTGTTCGCCGCGTACCTGGCGCGGTCGGGGATGACCGGTCCGGCGGAGGTCTTCGAGGGTCCGCGGGGATTCATGGCCCAGGTTTCCGGGCCGCTCGATCTGCCGCTGGCCGGCCCCGGCGATCGTTACCGCATCCTCGACACATTGATCAAGCAGTTTCCGGCCGAATACCACGGGCAGGCGGCGATTGAGGCCGCACTGGCGGCCCGGGTTCGATTGGGCGGCGCCGCCATCGAGGCGGTCGAGATCCACACGTATCGGGTGGCGGTGCAGATCATCGGGGGCGAGCCGGAGAAGTGGCATCCGCAGACCCGTGAGACCGCCGACCACAGCCTGCCGTACCTCGTTGCGGTGGCGCTGCTCGATGGAGACGTGACCCGCGCGTCATTCAGCCCGGGCCGGATCGGCGATCCGGCGCTGCATGCATTCCTGCGGCGCGTCACCGTGCATGAGGACGCCGCTCACACGGCGCGCTATCCGGCCACCCTCCCGGTGCGCGTGATCGTTCGCTCGCGGGGACAGGACGTCACCGCGGACGTGGAGGCGCCAATGGGCAGCACCCGCCGCCCGATGTCCGACGCGCAGCTGGAGCGCAAATTCCTCGCCTGCGCAGTCCCTCCGCTGCCGCAGCAGCGCGCGAAAAGGCTTCTTTCCCGGCTGTGGAGAATCGAGACGGAAGATTCCCTGTCTGAGCTTCTGCGATTGTGTGCCATCCCCAGGAGGTGACGTGCGGATGAGAGGATTAGCGTGGCCGCGGTTGATCACGCTCGCGCTGGTCGCCGCGTTGACCGTCAGTCTGCCCGTGCTGGCGGCGCCGGCCCTACCGGCCGGGCTGCCGAACTACTACCCCGCCGGCTACGCGCAGCTCGTCGAGGCGTCGCGGGCGGAAGGCCGCGTAAACGTCTACTCGATCATGTCGGCGTCGAACTGGGCGCCGGTGATCCGCGAGTTCAACAAGATCTACCCGTGGATTCGCGTGGATACGGCCGACCTCGGGTCCTACGAAGTGTTCGAGCGGTTCCTCGCCGAGACCGGCTCGGGCGCCGCGACCGCGGACATGCTGATCAGCAACGCCCCCGATTCCTGGCAGGACCTGATGAAGCGCGGTCTCGTCACGGCGTACGACTCGCCGGAGAAGCGCTTCCTGCCCGGGTGGGCGGTGGTGAACAACATGATCTACAACGTCAGCTCCGACCCGATGGTGATCGTCTACAACAAGAAGTTGCTGACGGCCGACCTGCGGCCCAAGAGCATCGAAGACCTGGCCCGCATCGCTGAATCGCATCCCCGGACGTTTGCCAACCGGATTACGACGTATGACGTGGAGCAGTCGGCGACGGGGTTCAACAACTTCTGGGTCTTCATCCGCAAGAACGGCAATGCCGGCTGGTCGTGGTTTGACGCGATCGGCAAGGTCGGCGTGCGGCCGGCAACGAGCGCCGGCACGATGATCGACGGCGTGACCAGCGGGGAGTTCCTGGTCGCGTTCTTCACCTCGACGATTACCTTGTTCCCGCGCCTGGCGCGGCCGGGCATCAAGGACATCATCGACTGGTCGTACGAGCGGGACGGCACGCCGATCGTGCTGCGCGGGATGGGCATCCCGCGGGCGGCGCGGAACCCCAACAGCGCGAAGCTGCTGCTGGATTTCATCGTGTCGCAAAAGGGGCAGATCGCTTTTGCGGAAGGCGGGTTGGTGGCCTACCGGCCCGACGCGCAGAAGGACGCGGCGCACCACCTGGCCGAGGTGCTGGCCGATATCGGGGAAGCCAACGCGCTGCGCTACAGCTACGATCCCATCCTCACCGATGCCAAAGCGCGCGCCGATTTCCTGGCGCGCTGGAAGCGGGCGTTCCGCCGCTAGCGGCGCATGCTTGAAGCGGCACGGTTGCCGCAGGTCCGATCCGAGAGGGGCCTCGATGTTCCGGTCCAGTGGAGCATCGGGCTCCTCTCGTTCTTGCTCGTGCTGTTTCCCCTCGTCCCCATCGTCTACCAGAGCCTGCTCAGCAAGCCGCTGTACGAACCCGACCGGGCGCTGACCCTGCAGAACTTCACCACGATGCTCGCCTCGGGCGAGTTTCACACCGTCGTGGTCAATTCCCTCATCGTCGCCGTGTCCACCACGGTGCTGGCCGTGGCACTGGGGACGCTGTTCGCGGTGTTCGTGATGCGCACCAACATGCCGCTGCGGGGGCTGCTCGGCGCGCTGGTGATGAGCCCCCTCTACATCTCGCCGCTGGTGCTGGCGTTCGCGTGGATCACGATGTTCGGCCCGCAGGGCTACGTGACGATCTACCTGCGCACGCTGACCGGCGACGATCCCTGGAACCTGTACACGCTGGCGGGCATCATCGTGGTCTCGGTCTTCTACTACGTGCCGTACGCGTACCTCAACGCCTCGGCGAGCCTGAGCCTGTCGGATCCGACGGTGGAGGACGCGGCCCGCATCGCCGGGGCCGGTCCGCTGCGCACGCTGCTGACGGTCACGCTCCCGCTGCTGCGCCCGTCGATCGTCTACAGCCTGCTGCTGGTCGGTATCGCCTCCCTGGAGTTGCTGTCGGTGCCGCTGATCCTCGGGACGCCGACGGGGATCGACACCGTCTCGACGCTGCTGGTCAAGCTCGGCATTCAAGGCGGCGGGTCGGACTATGGCGCGGTGGCCGCGGTGGCGACCATGCTGCTGGTGGTCATGACCGTGCTGATCGTGGCACAGGAACGGCTCATCGGCGCCACGCAGCGGTTCGTCACGGTGCGCGGGAAGGCGACCGCCCCGCGCACGTTCAACATCGGCGGGCTGCGCTACGCCGCGTTCGCCCTGGTGGCAGTGTATATCCTGCTGGGCGTTCTCATCCCGCTGGGCGGGATCGCGCTGCGGTCGATCGTCGGGTTTCTCTCGCCGCTGGCCAACCCGCTGGACTCGCTGACCGCGGAGAACTTCCAGCTCGTCCTCCAGCAGGAATCGTACCGCCGCTCGATCATCAACAGCCTCCTCATCGCGGGCATCGGGGGTGGGGTCGGCATCATCTTCATGGCGCTCGTGGCGCTGGCGACCTACCGGTCGGATCTGTCCTGGCGGAAGGTGCTGGGCTTCGTGGCCTTGTACCCGCGCGCCATCCCCGGGCTGATCGTCGGGATCGGGTTTCTCTGGTCGTTCGCGCTCGTCCGCCCCCTGGGCACCCTGCGCAACACGGTCTTCGCGCTGGGCGCGGCGTTCATCATGCGCTACATTCCGTACGGCTTCTCCCTCATCAGCCCGGTGCTGACCCGGATCAGCCCGGAGCTCGACAACGCCTCCCGCGTCGCGGGCGAAGGATGGACCGGGACCGTCCGCCGCATCCTCCTCCCGCTGCTGCGGCCGGCGCTGTTCACGGGCTGGATCTTCCTCTTTATCACCTTCCTCAAGGAGTACTCCTCGGCGCTGTTTCTGTTCGCCCGGGGCAGCGAGGTCATTGGCACGACCATGTTGGAGCTGTGGCGGCAGGGCGACATGGGTCCGGTGAGCGCGCTGGCCGTCCTGCAGGTGGGCCTCATCGTGACCGTCCTCGCTGTCGCGCGCTGGGGGTTCGGGGTCCGCTTCTATGGCTGAGGTCATCGTCGACTCGCTGACCAAGCGCTTCGGCGACGTCGCCGCCGTCGACCGCGTGTCGCTGACCGCCGCCAGCGGCGAGATGTTGTCGCTGCTGGGGCCGTCGGGATGCGGCAAGACCACGACGCTGCTGTGCATCGCCGGGCTGGAGCGTCCCGACAGCGGACGCATCCTGGCCGCCGGTGAAGTGCTCACCGACGCCGGCGCCGGGGTGTTTCTCACCCCGGAGGCGCGGAACCTGGGCATGGTGTTCCAGTCGTACGCCTTGTGGCCGCACATGACCGTGTTCAACAATGTGGCCTACGGGCTGCGCACGCGTGGAGTGCGCGAGCCGGACATCCACCGCCGTGTCGACGACGTGCTGAAGCTGGTCCAGCTGGAAGGCCTCGGGGTGCGGTATCCGCACCAGCTCAGCGGGGGCCAGCAGCAGCGGGTGGCGCTGGCCCGGGCGCTCGTCTACGAGCCGCGCATCCTGCTGCTCGACGAGCCGCTGTCGAACCTCGACGCGAAACTGCGGGATCAGGCGCGGATCTGGCTGCGCGAGCTCCAGCAGCGCCTGAAGATTACCGCCATCTACGTCACTCACGACCAGGTCGAAGCCCTCAGCCTGTCCGACCGCATCGCCGTGATGTCCGGCGGCCGCATCGCCCAGCTGGGGACGCCGCGGGAGATCTACGAACGGCCGGCCGACGCGTTCGTCGCCGACTTCATCGGTCAGGCCACCTTCCTGCATGGGTCGGTGCTGTCCCAGGAGGGGGATCGCGTCCGAGTCAAGCTGGACAACGGCGCGCAACTCACGGCGATCTCTCCCCAAACATGGACCGTCGGCGCGCCGGTGCTGCTGGCGATCCGGCCGGAACGGGTCGAAGTGGCCGACACGCAGCCCGAAAACATCCTCAGCGGCCGGGTGCGGTCGCACATGTACCTCGGGGCGCGGCACCACTACGTGATCGACGCCGACGGGCTGGAGGTCCGGCTCGAGGTGACCCAGGAACTGCCCGACTTCTTCGTCCGCCTGCACGTGCCTGCGCATGCCGCCACGCTGCTGCCCGAGCCCCGCGCCGAACCCGGCTCGGAGGCCCGCGCGTAGTCGAGGACATGCGGCCGCTTGACGGGCTTTCCGTGCTCGATCTGTCCCGTCTGGTTGCCGGCGGCATGCTCACGACCGTGCTCGCCGACTTCGGCGCTGAAGTCGTCAAGGTCGAGCAGCCGAAGACCGGGGATCCGCTGCGCGCGTGGACGAAGGAGGGCGCGCCGCTGTGGTGGCAGGTCTACGCCCGGAACAAGAAGTCGATCACCTGCGACTTGAGTACGGCGGCCGGGCAGGGACTCTGCCGGCGACTGGCGGAACGCGCGGACGTGCTGGTCGAGAGTTTCATCCCCGGCACGTTGGAGCGTTGGGGACTCGGCCCTGACGCGATGCTGCAGGCCAGCCCAAACCTGGTGATGATCCGCATCTCGGGTTGGGGCCAGGACGGCCCATACGCGGCACGCCCCGGGTTCGGCACCCTCGTCGAAGCCGCCTCGGGATTTGCGGCGCTCACGGGGTTTCCCGACCGGCCGCCGGTGCTGCCTCCGATCCCCCTCGCCGACATGGTCGCCGCTCTGTACGGCGTGTCGGCGGCCCTGATCGCCCTGCGGGTGCGCGAGCAGGTCGGCGGGCAGGTGATCGACCTGTCCTTGTTTGAGCCGCTGTTCAGCATCCTGGGACCCCAGGCCGCCGAGTACGTGCGGTTCGGCACGATCCGGCCGCGCATCGGCAACCTCTCGCACAACGCGGCGCCGCGCAACACGTACGCGTCGGCCGACGGCAGGTGGTTCGCCGTGTCGGCCTCCACCCAGGCCATGACGGAGCGGCTGTTTGCCGCCCTGGGCCTGCACAGACTGATCGCCGACCCTCGCTTCGCGTCGAACGCCGCGCGCCTCCGTCACCGAGAGGAGCTCGACGAGCTGGTCGCAGCGGAGTTCGCGCGGCGTCCCGCCGCGGAGTTGGTGGAGACGTTCCGCTCACGCGGGGTCACCGCGATGCCCGTGTACGACGTGGGTCAGATCCTTGCCGATCCCCACTTCGTGCACCGCGGCGTCGTGGTGACGGTTCCTGATGAGTCCGGCCAGCCGGTGGCCATGCATCCGGTGATCCCTCGGATGAGTGCCACCCCCGGGACGATCGAGCACGTCGGACCGCCCCTGGGTGCGCACAACCGCGAGGTCTACGGACGGCTGGGGATATCAGCGGCCGAACTGGGCGCGCTGGAGGAGGCAGGCGTCATATGAGCGAGTTGGTGTTCCGTACCGCCATTTCCACGTATGATCGCGACCGCATCGTGCTCCGCGGGCAGCCGATCGAGGCGTTGATGACGGGCCGCTCGTTCGCGGACGTCGTCTTTCTGCTGCTGAGCGCCCGGCTGCCGTCGGAGGGCGAGTCCCGCGTGTTTGAGGCGATGCTGATCGCGTCCTCCGATCACGGGCCGAACCCGCCGTCGACCACGGCGGCGCGGGTGATCGCGTCGGGGAATCGGGCCGCGGTCGAGGCGGCGATTGCCGGCGGAGTCCTAGCGATCGGGGACGCCCACGGCGGGGCCGGCGAGGCGCTCATGCGGCTGCTTGCCGGCGCGCTCGAGCAGGAGCCCGATCCCGCCGCCGCGGCGCAGCGCATCGTCGAGGACATGGCGGCGCGGGGCAAACGCATCCCGGGATTCGGTCACCGCGTGCATCAGATTGATCCACGCACCACGGTCCTGTTCGGCCTGGCCCGCCGGCACGGGGTGGCCGGCAGAGGGGTGGCCTGCGTGGACGCGATCCGATCGGTGACCGCGCAGGCCGGCAAGAGCCTGCCGATCAACCTCGACGGCGCGATCGCCGCCGTCCTCTATGATTTGGGGTTTCCGCCGCAGTTGGGCAAGGCCGTGTTCATCATCGGGCGGGTCGCCGGGCTGTCCGCGCACGTGTTGGAGGAGTTGGAGCGCGAGCGGCCCATGAGATTCGAGTTCCCGTTCGAGTATGATGGACCGCCCGAGCCCTAAACTGCGGGATCAAGGCGATCGAAGGGATCAAGGGGATCATGCCAGCCGATCCCTCTGATCCCTGTGATCCCTCTGATCCCGGTCTGCGCTCTTAGCGCATGCGCGCGAGGTTGAAGGTAAGCGTTGCCGCCGGCCGGCCGGCCGAGCGTACGGTGACGCGGATCGTGTCGGTGGGCTTGATCCCGTCGCTGAGGGCGAACTCGACGAGGAAGCGGGTCGCATAGAGGTCGTCTGAGACATTCCGGAGTCTCTGATCGGATCGCACACTCCGTGAGGGGATCCCTGTGCCGTCCGGAACCTGGATCGTCACCGCTGGAGCATCGGGTGGCACGAGACTGGCGTGGTTCAGCTGGACGTACAAGAGCAGCCGATTCTCGAAGTACTGGTTGAGCCCGTCGACGACGCCCTGGCTCAACGTGCTGGCCGGCTGGTGGTTGGGGATGAACTCATCGGTCGCCAGCCCCATCGCCAGCCGGATGAACGGCGTCACCACCATCACGGCGCCCTGGTTCTGCGGCAGCGGCTGCGCCCACTCCGACGGGAGTGGGATCAAATCCATGTTGAGGTTGAAGTAGAAGGTGCTGGCCTGGCGGACCAGGTCCGGGGTCAGGACGGGCGAGTACGCCTGGGCAGTGGCGGGGACAACGAGAAGACAAACGGCGGCTAGGATGCTCCTCACTCCACCAGACTAACAGAAAAACGGGGGGCCCGATCCCGGGCCCCCGCACGCTTACTTGGGCAGCGCGTTCAGCGCGATCGTCAGCTGGCCCGAGATCACCTTCGCCCAGGGCTGCGCGGCGTTCACGTCGTTAAACGTGACGGCCTGCAGCGCCAGGGTCAACGCGATCTGCGCGTACTGCAGCGATTTTGCAGAAGCCGATCCGGCGGCCTGCAGATCAGGAACGATCCCGTTGCCCATCCCCTGGCACGGGAAGCCGACGGCCTGCACGAAGTCCTTCCCGTTGGGGCCCTCCAAACAGTTGATGACGTGCTGCAGGTGCGTGCGGGTCCCCGCAATGGCCGTTCCCCGTTGCGCCAGTTCCCCGGAGTGGAAAATGGCGGTCTCCAGCGCTTTGCGAATGTCCACGGCCGGCGCGGCGATGACCTGCGTGACGAACAGCACGGCGAGCGCAATCGCGACGAACCCCGCTGTGATCCTCATGCTGTACCTCCTGAGTGCAACATCGGATGGGACTTGCTTCAGCATCACCAGCCCGTGTAACGCGGGTGTCACTGAACCGAACGAAAAGAACCCCGGACGTGCTCGGGGTCCTTTTCAACGTCAGCTCGCGGCGGCGCTACTGCGACGGCATCCAGCTGTCACCCGGCATCCAGGTCTGTGTGGGCTGCTGCGCGGGCTGCTCCGCGGGCATCTCGGCGGGCTTGCGCGCGGGCGGCCGGGTGACTGTGCGGCGGGCGGTGGTCTTCTTGCGGGCCGCCGGCCGCTTCTTGCGCGTGGCCACCTTCTTGCGGGTGGTGACTTTCTTGCGTGCTGCGGGCCGCTTCTTGCGGGCCGCCGCCTTCTTGGCCCGCGCCGGGCGGCGCTTTGCTCGAGTCGCTGCCTTTCTCTTTCGCGCCACTTCGGGTTCCCCCCCTTAACCGACTAGTTCGATGTAGCGATTTGTGAGGACGGGGCCAATTTCAGCAGTCCCGTGGCATGGTCCTGCTTACTTCTTGATCCCAAACGCCGCATACTGCAGCGGGATGAAACTCTGCCACTGCTCGGGCACGCTGCCCTCCGGGAAGATCGCGGTGACGGGACAGACCGACTCACAGGCCCCGCAGTCGATGCACTCTTCCGGATGGATGAACAACTGAGCCTTGAGCTGTTCTTTGGTAATGCCGGTGTCGGGAGGAACGTGCGTGGCCTCGCCTCGGGGAATGACGACTTTGTCAACGCCGGCGCCGGTCGACGGATCGGGGACGACGTACGCGCCGACGTCCTCGATGTACTCGTAGATGCAGTCAACCGGACAGACCTCGACGCAGGATCGGTCTTTCGCCCCGATGCACGGTTCGGCAATAATGTAAGTCATCCATCCACCTCCGGACAGTTTGCAGGTTCATCGTAGCCACCGAGGACCGCGACTGTCAATTGCGGCGCTGCGCTTTGATTTTCCTTCCTGAAGTCATCGACGATCGGCGATCGACGATCGATGATCGTGTGGTGTTATACTGGCTCGTGATGGTCCAGGCGGTGCCGCGGCTGACAATCCAGGGCTACGAGGCCATCGATGCGGGAGTCCTGCAGACCCTGCCGTACGAGTACACGGGCAAGGGGCTCACCGTGGAGATCGATACCGATGAGTTCACCGCCGTCTGTCCCTGGTCGGGTCTCCCCGATTTCGGCACGGTCCGCGTGCGTTATGTGCCCCAGGCGAAGATCGTCGAGCTGCGGTCATTCAAGTATTACCTGCTGACGTTCCGTAGCGTCGGCATCTATCAGGAGCACGCCGTCCACCGGATCCTCGAGGACCTGGTTGGCGCGACCGAGCCGCAGTGGATGGAAGTGATCCTCGACTACAAGGTCCGCGGCGGCATCCATACGGTGTGTACGGTCCGCTACCCATAGAATCGATGATCGCCGCGCGGCCACGCGCCCGGATGCTCGCCGAAATCGGGATCGTCGCCGGCGTCTATGCGGTCCTGACCTGGGTGCTGGCCCCGGCGAGCTACGGTCCGCTGCAGCTGCGCGTGCCGGAGATCCTCAAGTCGCTGGTGATTTGGGAACCCCACCTGATCGCCGCGTTCGTGATCGGCAACTTCCTGAGCAATCTCTTCAGTCCGTACACCGGGCCCTGGGAATTGATCTTCATGCCGCTGGCGAACCTGGTCGGGGCGACGCTCTGCTACGTCATCGGGCGCCGCCACGTGTGGGTCGGGGCCGCGATCTACGCCCTGGTGATCGGCGCGGCGGTGTCGATGATGCTGTCGGTCCTGCTTCAGGTCCGGTTCGGCATCCTGTTCCCAGGTCTGCTGGCCAGCGAAGCGATCCTCATCATCGGCGGCGTTCCAATCATGCGGGGACTGCTGCGGGTCATCGACCCCCTCCGGCGGCGCTGGAGCCACCCGGGCTAGCGGTACCTCAGCGAGACGACCTTCGGCTGCAAGAAGTACAACAGGTAGTCCGGCCCGCCGACCTTGGCGTCGGTCCCGCTCATGTTGAACCCGCCGAACGGATGGACGCCCACCAGCGCGCCGGTGCATTTGCGGTTCAGGTACAGGTTGCCGGCGAAGAACTCGCGGCGGGCGCGCGCCAGTTTGTCCGGGTTCCGGGAGAACACCGCGCCGGTCAGTCCGTATTCGGTGCCGTTGGCGATGGTCAGCGCGTCGTCGAAGTCCTTCGCCTTGATTACCGCCACCACCGGTCCGAAGATTTCCTCCTGCGCGATCCGCGCCCGCGGCGCCACGTCGGTGAACACCGTCGGCTGGACGTAGAACCCCGCGCCGTCGCCAGGCTCCCCGCCGGCCGCAAGGCGTCCTTCCGTCTTGCCCACCGTGATGTAGTCCATGATGGTGCGCTGGGCCCGTTCGTTGATTACCGGCCCGGCTGGGTAGTTGTCTTTGGCCGGGCCCTGCTCGAGCCCGCGCACACGATCGACGAACGCCTCGACGACGTCCTGGTACACGCCCGCGGTGGCCACGAGTCGGGACCCGGCCGAACACTTCTGGCCCTGGAACCCGTACCCCGATGCGACCGCGGCCGCCACTGCGTCGGCCACGTCCGCCTCATCGTCGATGATTACCGCGTTCTTGCCCCCCATTTCGGCGATGCACCGCTTCAGCCAGATCTGCCCGGGGCGGACCTTGGCCGTCTCCTCGTACAGGCGCGTGCCGACGTCCTTGCTGCCGGTGAACGCGACCATCCGCACGCGGGGGTGGGCGACCAGCGGGTCGCCGATGCGACCGCCCGACCCGGTGACGACGATCAGCACGCCCGCGGGCAGCCCGGCGGCGGCCATGACCTCCTGGAAGACGTAGGCGTTGGCGGGGGAGTCGGAACTCGGTTTGAGGACCACGGTGTTTCCAGCCGCGATGGCCGCGGCGGCCATGCCGACCGGGATCGCCAGCGGGAAGTTCCAGGGCGGGATGACCGCCACGACGCCCAGCGGCAGATACGTGTAGTCGCTGAACTCCTGGGGGTGCGGCGCCATCACCTGGCCCCCCGCGTAGCGTAGGGCTTCCCGGGCGAAGAACTCGAGGTGATCGATCGTCTCCGCGACGTCGGCATCGGCCTCCGCCCAGTTCTTGCCGACCTCGTACACCTGCCAGGCCGATGCCCAGAACTTGCGCTTCCGGAGGACGTCCGCCGCCCGCAGCAGGATGGCCGCGCGCTCCTCGGCCGGCACCCGCGACCACGTTTCAAAGGCCTGCTCCGCCGCGGCGACGGCGGCGGTGACGTGCTCGGGACTCCCCATCTGGAAGACGGCGACCGCTTCATCTTTCTGCGAAGGATTCCACGAGGTGAACTTCTCCGGTACCGTGACGTCCCGGCCGCCGATGACCAGCGGGAACTCGCGTCCCAGGTCGGCCTCCACGGCGCGGAGGGCCTCGCGCATGGCTGCGCGTCCGGGATCGGCGGAGAAGTCGGTCAACGGCTCGTTGTGGAACTCAGGCAGCGCCATCAAGAGACCTCCAAATAAACGAAGCCATTCCCAAATAATGAAGCCATCACCTCATCGGGAGGTGATGGCTTCATTATAAGAAGCCGTCTTACATCTTGCCCATCTTCTTCTTCTTGGCTTTCTTCTTTGCCATCCGGGATCGCCCCCTTCCTGTTGTGCCCTAAAGACAAGTTCTGCTACGGGATTTGGATTTTTCCTTCTGGATTGTAAAACTCAGCCGCAGAAAGGGACCATGCGCAGGACCGGCGTCGCCGAGTCCGAGCATCACAAATGTTGCGGCGACGATCCGATTGGGGGAGGGGGAGGTTCGGAAGGGGGAGGGAATCGCCCTCCCCCTCCGAGTGGTCAGAGCATCGGAAGCTCGCGGGGCGGCCGGCCGCGGGGGATGGCCTCGTCGATCCGGCGGAGCTCCGCCGCCGTCAGCGTGAGGTCGCCGGCGCCGGCGTTGTCCCGGGCATGGGCGGCCTGGGACGCCTTGGGGATGGCGAAGACGGCCGGCCGCCGGAGCAGGAACGCCAGCGCGACCTGATGGGGAGTCGCGCCGTGGGCGTCGGCGATCTCCTTGAGGACCTTTCCACCCGCGCTCCGCGGCGCTGGGAAGTCGCCCGATCCGAACGGGCTGTAGGCCACCACCGCGATGCCGTGCCGCTCGCACCACGGCAGCACCGCGTGCTCGATGGCGCGCTCCTGCAGGTGGTAGAGCACCTGGTTGCAGGCGATCCGCCGCGCCCCGGCGGCGGCGAGGGCCGACTCCAGATCCGCAACGTCAAAATTGCTGACCCCAAAGTGGACGATCTTGCCGCCGGCCACCAACTCCTCGAACGCCCGGATGGTCTCCTCGATCGGGTGCCGCGACGGCCAGTGCAGGAGGTAGACATCGAGCCGGTCGGTCCTCAGCCGACGGAGGCTTCGCTCGCACGCCTCGAGGACGCCCTCGTGGGTGGCATTGTGCGGCCAGACCTTCGAAACGAGGAAGACCTCGTCACGGCGGCCGGCGATGGCTTCGGCGACCAGCTCTTCGACCCGTCCCGAGCCGTACATCTCTGCCGTGTCGATGTGGGTCATGCCGGCGTCGAGCCCCGCCCGCAGCGCGGCGATCGCCTTCCTGCGGTCGTCGCGCTCCATGTTCCAGGTCCCCTGGCCGATGATGGGAACGGGGACCTGGGTCCAGCCGAACGGGCGTCGGACCATGCGCTTCACAACCCCAGGGCGGCCAACACGAACCGGGAGATCGCGGCCACGGTCACGCCGGAAATCAGGATGACGATCCGAGAATTCGTGCGCTCGTCGAACGGCCACTCTTGGATCGCCAGGGCCCGGTCTTCCAGCGCCTTGGCGGCGCCGAGCAGGGGCACGCGTTCGGCGAGGGACTGCAGCGACCATGAGGCTTTGACCGGCGCGAACGCCTCAGCGTAGAGGGCGCGGGTGGAAGCCAGGTACCGCTGCTTGGCGGCCGCCATTTGGCGGTGCAGCCGGGCCATCGACAGGAAGAACAGGCCAATCCCAGCGAGGAAGAAGACCAGTCCGACGGCCAGGTCGAGGCGGCTGTCGATGTTGACTAACAGAAACGGCACGGTGAGCGCGGCGAAGATCCACAGCGTTGTCGAGGCGAGCGCTCCGACTGGCCGGAGCCCCAGACTCGGGTCGTCCGGGAAGCGGTCGAGACGCAGGGGACGCCGGCCCAAGCGGTCCAGTCCCACCAGCAGCGCCAGGTAGCCCCAGAACAGAGTCATCAGCGGTAGGTTGATGATCAGGTACGGGGCGACCAGGGCGGCGGCCACCGCCAGGCCATACCGCTCGAACAGGGTGAAAGAAAGGAACACCGTGAGAAGCAGAGTGAGGACCACCGGGCCGCTGACGCCGCCAAGCCCCAGGATTGGCCGGGTGCGATCAATCCCGGCATCGCCGGTCAGCCGTTCGATCGCAGGTGTCGCCGCGTCAACCTCTTGCTGCAGCCGTTCTGAGGCCCATACTGACAAGACCACCATATACGCCACAACGAGGTGCGGACGCAGCCTGACCAGGAAGAACTCCAGCCCTGCGGGGTACCCTGCCAGAGCGACCACGTATGTGAAGAGAAGCGGGCGCAGCACGACCAGCAGCGCCCACACGCCGACCCACAGCGTCTTCGGCCCGGGCAGGGCTGCGAGGATGCGCGAGGTCAGAGGAAGGTTGCGGTTTGAGGTCTTCATCGCCTGCGGGCGCCGCACGAATGGCAGAGGGGGGGGATTTGAACCCCCACGAGTCGCTCACTCCGTTCGCTCCTCAGGGGGGAATAATCCCCCCTGAGCGCTCGCAGCGACAGTTCGTGTCCAGTGTGATGGCCACGCTCATGCTCGCTGCCCCCCTTTACTGCGTGGGGGAGAATTCTCCCCCACGCCCCCTCACCCTTGTGGGTCCAAATCATCTTCCAAAGAACGAACGCGCCGCACCAGTCCTTCGGACCGATGCGACGCGTTGGCGGAGGGGGTGGGATTTGAACCCACAAGGGCCTTTCAGCCCAGCGGTTTTCAAGACCGCCCGGATAGCCAGGTTCCCTGCACCCCTCCGGGGAGTATTATACGCGGATCAGGGCGAGGGGACGATCTTGTAGATCCGGCCGCCGTAGTCGACGACGTAGAGTTCCCCGGCGGGGTCTTCCCCGAAAGAGCTGACCTGCGCCGTCGTATCCACCAGTAGCGACATCGTCCACGGACCGCCCCCGGAAAGGATCCAGATCAGGCCGGTACAGTAGTCACCGAAGAGATATCTCCCACGCAGCTCGGACATTGTCGTGCCCCGGTAGACGTAGCCGCCCGTGACCGAACACCCGACGTCGTGGCCGTACTCAGCCGTCGGTAGTCTCAACCCTGAGGTGGAGCAGCCGCTGGGTGGGTTGTAGCAATGACGGCCTTCCATGATCCGCCATCCGTAGTTGCGGCCCGGTTCGACGATATCGACTTCTTCCCAGGCGTTCTGTCCGACGTCGCCGACGAACAATTTCTGGGTCTTGCGGTCAAACGAGAATCGCCATGGATTCCGAAATCCGTATGCCCAGATCTCCGGGCGGACGTTCTGCTTCCCGACAAACGGGTTGTCGGGGGGAATCCCATACGGCGTGCCGCTGTCGACGTTGATGCGCAGGATCTTGCCCAGCAGTGTGTTCAACCGCTGTCCATTGTTCTGCGGGTCGCCGCCCGATCCGCCGTCGCCCAGGCCGATGTAGAGCATGCCGTCGGGACCGAACAGGTTCAGCCCGCCGTTGTGGTTGGTGTACGGTTGAGGAATTTCGAGTACGATCCGTTCGGTTCGGTCCACGACGTTGCCCGACGGCGGCCACGCGCGGTACTCGGCGATAACCGACCGGCGGGGGCCGCCGAGCTCGGTCGTATAGTTCACGTAGAATAACCCGTTAGACGTGTAGAGCGGATGGAACGCGATACTGAGGAGTCCCATTTCCGAGCGCTCGGTGACGCGGTCGCGGATGTCCAGAAAGGGGGTCGGCAGGATCGTCTCGTCTTGCATGACGCGGATGACTCCGCGCTGCTCGACGATGAACAACCGCCCCGATCCATCCCCGGCGTGCGTGAGCTGCAGAGGGTGGATGAGGCCGTGGGCGATTCGCTGGAGCTGGACCGCCGGCGCCTGGGCGGTCGCGGGAAGGGCCCCGGTGAGCCCCAACAGGCAGGCTGTGCCGATGACGAGCAAGCGGGCGAGAGATCTCATGAGTCCCACGAATCAGTATGCCCAGCTTGTGTAACAGTTCGTCGTATCGGAGAAGGAATTCCCCGTCGCGTGCAATACGTTGAAGACACTCGAGCCGATCGGCGCACCTAACTGAAGGGAGGCCGTATGGACGCCCAGCCTGCCACCGTCATCGAGACGCTCATGTCGCGCCGCAGTGTTCCACGATTCCGGCCCGATCCCGTCCCGCACGAGCTCATCGCCCGGGCGCTGGAGGCCGCGGTCTGGAGTCCCAATCACCGCCTGACGGAGCCGTGGCAGTTCTTCGTCCTTGAGGGCGAGAGCAAACGCCGGTTTGCGGAGATCCGCAGGGAGTTCACCAGGTCGACGATGCCCGATCCCGAGGCGCCGGAGCGGCAGAAAGTCTTCGAGAACGTCTACCAGGCGGTGGTGGCCGCGCCGGCCATTGTCGTCGTCACCGCGGCGATCCATGAGAATCTCGAGCAGCGCGAAGAAGACTTCTGGGCGACGTACGGCGCAGCCTATGCCTTCATGCTTGCGCTGTGGAGCGAAGGGGTTGGCAGCTACTTCCGCACGGGGGGGCTGCGCGACTATCCACCGCTGCGTGAATTCCTCAACGTTGGCGACGATCGCCGGGTGATCGGGTTCGTCTACCTCGGCTATCCCGAGACCGTTCCACAGAAGCGCCGGACGCCGGCGGCGGAGAAGACGGTGTGGCTCAGCTGAACCGCTCCCGCAGCGGCGTCCAGTAATAGTCGATCCATCCCCGCTTGATCGACCCATACTGGCTGTTGGGCACGCCGGTCTGCGTGAACGTGAGCCGGCAACCGCCCTTCACTTTTCTCAGCGCGAAGGTGGCCTTCGAGTAGTGGTTGGCGGGCCAGTCGTTCGCCCGCCAGGACTGCACGATTTTCTTCCCGGGCTGCAGTTCGAGGTTCACCCCTTCAGCGTATCCGTCAAAGGCGGTGAACCGGCCGCCGACCTTCCGGCTGATCGAGGCCGCGCCGCCGGTCAGCCGCGCGTGTTTCTTGGAGTCCATCAGGATTCCGTAGACCTGCGCCGGGCTGGCGCCGACCGTGACCGACTGCCGGATCGTTTTGGGCATGAGCCTCCTCCTATTCGGTGCGGGTGGCCAGCCGCAGGTTAATCGCTCCAGACCCTTCCTCGCCATACAGCATGTACCAGCGCCCGTCGGCAGCCTGGAAGACGTCGGGGTCGATCACTGCATGGCCGCCACCGGTGGGCGCGATGAGCATCCCGGACTCCAGAGTGAACACGATGCCATCGGTGGACACCGCGAGACGAATCGCCAGACAGCCTAATCCACCGCACCGGGACTCGAATTCACCGTAAGCCAGATACAGCCCAACGCTGCCATCGGACTGCACGACCGCGTCCGGGGCAACGTACGCGGCGGTGCGGGACTGTCCGGGCCCAGGCAGCTGTCCCAGCCGGTATCCTGCGTCGGGCACCCATGTCTCGCCTCCATCGGTGCTGCGCATGCTGCCGATGTCCGACCCGCCGGCCGTGTAGTATAGGCGCAGCGACCCATCGGGCATCCGGACGACATCCGGGGTGAACTGGACCGTGAGGCCGCGCGGGTTGATGTCCAGCGTCGTCACGGGCAGCGGCGCGGGCGGACCGAACGTCGTGCCGTTGTCGGAAATTCGAACGAACATGCGACGCGGGAGAAGCGGCGGCTGGGCCTGCGTGGTGGCCGTGTAGACCATCACGAATCTGCCGTCACTGCGCTGGACCACGGCGGGGTGGGCGATCGACGCTTGAGAGTCGCCTTGCTGCCCGGACGCCCGAATGTTGGTTTCGGTCGTCTGTGAGAGATCGCGCCCGTTGTCGCTTTCGGCAAAGACAATGACGCCGCGATCCACAGAATACGTTCGGAGCCGGCTGCCGATGCGGATCGTGGACGTCGACGTCAGATTCGCGCGTACGATTCCGGGCTGAGGTATCCACTGTTGAGCCGCGATGGTCGGGGCGACGCCGGTGCAGAGCACGATGAGGGACAGGCATAGCGATCCGACGATGCGGGGCGGTGGCATTGCCTCGAACTTCTGTCACGGTTGGGCGGGTTCCTACCGGGGTCCTTGTCGCATGCCGCGACTTTTGAGACTATCAGACACACAGGTAGATGCCAATGATCCGGTCCCTCCTCGGAGACATCCAAACGGTCACGGAGCAGCGCCCCGTTGTCGTGGCGTTCAGCGGCGGCCTGGACAGCACGGTCGTCGCCGCACTGGTGAAGCAGGCGCTGGGCCCCGAGCGCGTCTTGTTGGTGACCGTAAACATGGGTCAGTACGCCTATCGGCGCGGCAACGAGATCGTGCTGGAGATGGCCGAACAGCTGGGCCTGCAGCAGAAGTGCCTGCTCGGGCAGTTCGCCCAGCACCGCGTGCAGGCCAACGGCCCCGCCTGCAACCGGTGCACCCGCGAGATCAAGCTCGGCATGGTGAAGAAGGTCGCGCGCGGCCGCCTGGTGCTGACCGGTGCCAACCGCAGCGACACCTGGGGGCAATTGGGGCTGAAGGTCTGCAACGGGTACTACGCGCCGCTGCTAGATCTCGACAAGCCGCAGATCCGCGCGGTCGCCGACCATCTCGGCCTGCGGATTCCGAAGATCGGCGAACACTCCGGCCGCGAAGGCTGCAAGCTCAAGCACCTCCTCAAGCCGCTGGTGGTGCCTGACTACCACGGCCGCGCGGTAGCCGAGGCGAACGAGGTCGTGCTCGCACTGGTGCGAGATGTCGGATTTCCCGCGGAACTCGCCAACGCCAAGATCGTGGGTCCGCTGGGCCGCAACGTCGCGCTGGTCAACCTCCGCCCCTCGCCGCCGGGCGACCTCGCCGCCCGCATCGGCGAGGCGCTGCTGGAGCTGCCGGAGATTGACGACGTCCACGTCGTGCGCGGCCCCCTGACCCTCGTCGTAAAGGCCGGGCCGGCCGTTGCCAACGACCCGCACGCCCGCTACTGGCTGCAGCACGGCCGGTTGCAGCCGGACTTCGCCCACCCGATCGCCGTGGAGTGGCTCCCCAGCACGAACTCGCGCCTGCACTCATTCCACGTCGTCGACTTCAGACCCAACTGACGGGAGCGCGGGAACGCGGGATCGCGGCGCCCCGGTTTCGGGATCTGGCGCGTTCCCCCGTTCCCGTGTTCCCCCGTTCCCTTGTTTGAGCGACCCCAATACCGGCTAGTTCCATCAGGCGACTTCACTAAGGCAGCCGGTCTGGGTCAACCTGAGAAGAATACGGAGCCCTTGGAGGGGCGCGATGCCGGCGCTGGCTTCCGACCAACAGGCATTCCTCGACCGCGTCCGCGCGTTCGTTCCGCTGGCGGAAGCCGGTGGTGTGCCCGGCGCCGTCCTGATCGGCCAGGCGATCCTGGAAAGCGACTGGGGCCGATCCGGCCTCGCCAGGCTCGGCAATGCCTACTTCGGTGTGAAGGCGCGCCGGGGCTGGCCCGGGAAGGTCTACTACGGCAGTACCTACGAAGCCGTGCCGTTTCCGGGCGCGCACCGCCACGGCGACCGCTCCTACCACGCCCACGGTACCAACACGATCTTCGACTCCTATGACGCCGCGCGCGCCGCCGGCGCGAATCCTGTTGCGTTGTTCCGCGCCTACGCCGTGGTTGAAGATAACGTCCGCGACTACGCGCAGTTCTTCCGCCGCAATCCGAGGTACCGGCCGGCCCTCGACGCCTTTGCCTTGACCGGAGACCCACGCCGGTTCGCGCTCATGATCGCACAGGCGGGGTACGCGACGTCGCCGGCGTATGGACGGCGCCTGCTGGCGGTCATGGAACGCCATGCGGCCGATCTCTTACCGCGGACGACCCGGCCGATCGAGCTGCGGGTCCGCGGACGCCTGATGCCGCCGGATGCCGTGCTTGTCGTCAACAGCCGCGTGTTCGTCCACGTGCGGCGCCTCGCCGCCACGCTGGAGCTGCCGGTGGTCTACGATCACGCCACAAAGATCGTGATGCTGGGCGAGGAGGTGAAGCGATGAGACTCTCCGGGGCACTGCTCGAGGCGCTGATCAAGCTGCTCCGCAGCGTCGGTCTGCTGTCCGATCCCGAGCAGGAGGTGCAGTTCCGCAGGCAGCTCACCGATTTAGAGCAGACGCACGCGGAAGTGTGGGTCGACTTCGTTAAAGCCACGACGCCGGATGCGTCGAAAGTCTACATCTGGGCCAACTCCACGATCGCGCTCGTCCGGCCGGCGATCTCCACCCTCATCGTGTTGGGGATGCTGGTGGTCCCCGACCGTATTCTTGCCCTGGTCAAGACGTTCGGTGAAGCGGGGCCGTCCGGGTGGATCGTGCTGGCGCCGGTGCTATGGTGGTTCTTCGGTCGCGACGTCAACAAGGTGCTGGCGATGCGATTCGGCGGCGTCATCCCGGTCGGCAGCGGCGCCGCGGATCCCCGACCCTCCGAGACACGGCAGGCGCCCGCGCCACCGCGCTGGGAATGGTCCGCGCCCCAGGTGGAGGAACTCGATGGTGAGCTGGGAACAATAGACACGCCGGACTTCGAATTGGACCGGCCACACGACCGATGACCGACGCCACCGGACACGTCCTCAGCATTCATCTCCTCCGCGCGCAGCGGACCACGCCGCAGCCGGTCGACGAGGCGAAGGCGCTCCTCGGACGCGGGCTGGAGGGAGACGTCCACGGCAAGAAGCGGTCCGGCGACCACCGCCAGGTCCTCATTCTCGATGCGGCCACCATCCGCCACCTCGGCCTGCGGCCGGGCGAGCTTCGCGAGCAGATCACCGTGGAGTTCCCGCCCCTCGAACAATTGGCCGCCGGCACGCGGATCCGCATTGGGGCGGTAACGTTCGAGGTCAGCGGCCCTTGCGAACCCTGCACCCACATCGGCGAGGTGCTGGGCAAGGACGACCGCGTTGCCTTCCAGCAGGCGCTGGTCGGCCGCCGGGGCCAGCTCGCCCGCGTCGTGGCGGTGGACGGCGACGGCACGATCCGAGTCGGCGATGCCGTCGCCGCGGTGAGTATGGCGGCATCCGCGGACTAGCGCGACCGCATGGGGCTCGAGGAGCGCGACCCCGAAGTCTTCACCATCCTCCAGCAGGAACGCCGCCGCCAACGCGAAGGCGTGGAACTCATCCCGTCTGAGAACTACGTCTCCCGCGCGGTGCTCGACGCGATGGGCACCATCTTCACCAACAAGTATTCCGAGGGCTACCCCGGCCGCCGCTACTACGGCGGCAACGAGTTTGTCGATGACGTGGAGCGGCTCGCGCAGCGCCGCGCGATGGCGCTCTTCGGCGTCCCCCATGCCAACGTCCAGCCATACTCGGGCAGTCCGGCCAACCTGGCGGTGTACCTCGCGACGTGCAACCCTGGGGACCCGATCATGGGCCAGAACCTCCCCGACGGGGGGCATCTGACCCACGGCTGGAAGGTCAGCGCGACCGGGATCTACTATCGCAGCGCGCCGTACCACGTGACGGCCGACGGCTACATCGACCTCGACGAGGTGCGGGCGCTGGCCCGCGAGCACAAGCCGAAGCTGATCTGGTGCGGTGCCACCGCCTACGTGCGCGAGCTTCCGTTCCAGCGGCTGGCGGAGGTCGCCGACGACGTCGGGGCGTTCTTTGCCGCCGACATCGCGCATGTGGCCGGGCTCGTCGTGGCGGGCGTGCACACGAGTCCGGTGCCCTACGCGCATATCGTAACGACGACCACACACAAGACGCTGCGCGGGCCGCGCGGCGCCATGATCCTCGTTACGCAGAAGGGGTTGGACAAAGATCCGGAGCTCGCGGAGAAGATCGACCGCGCGATCTTTCCCGGGCTGCAGGGTGGGCCGCACGACCATACCACGTCGGCGATCGCCGTGGCGCTGGGCGAAGCCATGCAGCCGTCGTTCAAGGAGTACGGCCGCCAGGTCGTGGCCAACGCGAAGGCGCTGGCCGAGGGCCTGACGGCGCGCGGGATGAAGCTGGTCACCGGTGGGACCGACAATCACATGGTCTTGCTCGATCTGACGCCGGGCGGCCCGGGGCGTGGAGTGTTCCTCCAGGACGCGCTCGACCGCGTCGGGATTACCGTGAACAAGAACACGATCCCCGGCGAGCCGGTGTCCGCGTTCTATCCCTCCGGCGTGCGCCTCGGATCACCGGCGGCGACGACACGGGGCATGAAAGAGGCGGAGATGGACCGCCTCGCCGGCTGGATCGCCGACGTCGAAACCCAGATCCGCGATTTCCAACTCCCAGACGATCGCGCGCAGCGCACCGCCGCGCTGAAGAAGTTCCGCTCGGCCATCACCGAGAATACGGTGCTGGCGAAGATGCGGGATGACGTGAAAGAGTTCTGTCTCCAATATCCGGTGCCCGGCATTGATGCGGAAACGCGGAAACGCGGAAACGCGGAAACGGGCTAAGGTATGGCGATGCATGGCAAGCGATTGCTGATTACGTCGGGGCCGACCCGGGCGCCGCTGGATGCCGTGCGGTTCATCACGAACAAGGCCAGCGGGCGGCTCGGCTCGCTGATCGCCGAAGAAGCGATCCGCCGCGGTGCGCACGTCACGTTTGTGTACGGCCGGCCCAGCGAAGTGCCTGTGGTGCGCAGCAGCCGCCACGACCACCTGCGCCTGATCGCGGTGGAAACCGTGGACGACCTCATCAAAGTCTTTCAGCAGGAACTGCCCGGCGACTACGACGCGGTGATCCACCCCATGGCCGTGCTGGACTTCCAGCCCGACGAGGTGCGGGCGGCGAAGACCGGATCCAACGTCGAGGAGTGGATCATCCGGCTGGTCCCGACGCCGAAGGCGATCGGTCTGGTCAAGGAACTCGCGCCGCGGGCGTTCCTCGTGGGGTTCAAGCTGGAGGTCGACAAGAACCTGCGGGAACTGCAGGCGATCGCCTTCGAGTTCCTTCGCAAGAACCAGTGCGACCTGGTCATCGCCAACGACCTGCGGGAGATCGAAGGCGGAAAGCACACCGGCTATTTCATCAGGCCTGACGGCGCGATCGCCAAGACCGTCGTCGGCAAGGAAGCCATCGCCCGCGAACTGGTGCAGTACCTCGACGACCAGCTCGATTAACCGCGCATCCGTTAGGTCCGGCCCACCCACTCGTCGGCGAACCGCCAGAACGCGTTGTGTAGCAGTTCGCTGCTGCTGACCGGGCTGACGTCCGTCCACACGACGCCGGCGCCGACTTCTTCGATCGCCGCCAACTCATCCGCGGGTAAGCCGGCGGCCTTCCAATCGGTACCCTTCACCACGCTGAGCGGCCGAATCTCGCGGATGGTGCGGGCCAGGCTTCCGCTTTCCTGCGGGACCACGAAGGCGACGTCGCGCAGCGCGTCGATCATCTCCATGCGTTCCTGTTGGTGTTGCAGCAGGGGGTGCCGGCGCTGGACGTAGCCATCCGGGGCCACCGCCACGACGAGGGGGAGACTCCGCGCGGCGGCGTAGTCCGCGGCCGCGCGAATGTATCGGATGTGCCCGTAGTGAAGGGGGTCAAAAGCCCCGCTCACCAGAACCGCAGCGTTGGGCTTGAGGAACTCTGTGACCGCCGAGAGAGACGTGATGATCATGGCCGGGTTCTCCCTTCCTCCAGCAGTCTCCGCGGGATGGCTTCGCGTTCCATCACCAGGTTCCCCCATTGCGTCCTGCGACCGGTGGTGCGGCCATTGTGTATAATCGGGGTAGTCGAGCGGGCGTAGCTCAGTGGTAGAGCATCGGCTTCCCAAGCCGAGGGTCGTGGGTTCAAGTCCCATCGCCCGCTCCAGAAAGTGAATGGGAGGAGTGCCCTTTGCTCCTCCCATTCACTTTCTGGACAGTTAGTGTAGTGAACCCACGGCCCAGGGGGTCTAGCGGGGCAGATATCGTAGTTTGCTTTCGTGGAAGGCCTATTGCCTGAGAAAGCTGACGATATCAATTTGAATGCCATTGCGGGATTAGATTGACAATTACTGGGTAATCTGCTCTAATTGCTATCAAATATGAAGAAATATCCCTACCGACCCGATCTCGATGAGCGGGACTTTGCCTTGATCACGCTATTGCAGCTAGATGGGCGTATGCCGCTCACCGAGTTGGGGGGACGGTTGGGGGTGACTCACGCCACCGTCCGCAGCCGCTTAGAGCGCCTCCGGACAAGAGGAATTATCCGGATTACCGCCGTGGCTGATCCATCCAAGGTGGGTTTCCCGACGCAAGTTATCCTGGGGATAGTCGGCAATCTCGCCCATATGCCCCAGATCGAGAAGCAGCTCACACAACTCGAAGAAGTGTCCTATGTCGCGACCACGACTGGGCGCCTGGACTTTATCGTTGTTGCTTCCTTCGGTTCTGACACCGACTTGCGGGAGTTCCTCGTGCACAAGCTCTCAAAGATCGAGGGGATTCGTTCCACGGAGACATTTCACATTCTGAGCCTTGGGAAGCGGGTTTGGCAGTGGCGCTTGCCGTCGCGGAGGACCCCCGAACGAAGACCGGTCGAACAGCGACGCTAACAGAGGCCACCTCGCAGCACGTTCACACCTGGGCGTCGAACAGGGCCTGAGCTGTTCGCTCAACGGGGTGCAGAGGGATGCAGTTTGGAATCGGCCTTCACAGCGGGTTTGAGCCGAAAGGCTTTGGCAGGCTAGTTTCCCAGATAGAGAATCTGGGATTTTCCCACCTATGGGTTGCAGATGAAGGATTGTACCGCAATCCCTATGCGAGCCTGACGGTGGCGGCTCTGGTTTCTTCGCGCCTAAGCCTGGGGACAGGAGTGACAAATCCCTATACTCGCCATCCCGCGTTGACTGCGGCGTCGATCGCTACGATCGATGAATTCTCACACGGACGGGCTGTGCTCGGGCTGGCCGCTGGAGGCTCCGCAGTCCTGGCGCTCAGCGGTGCGAAGCCACAACCCGCACTCGCGGTGCGTGATGCCATAGCGATTATCAACTCGCTGACGGGGACAGGTCGTGCGGTCCATGATGGGCCCCTCTGGGCCTTTAAGGGAGCGCTCGATTTCATGCCGCTCCGCCGAGTTCCCATCTTCCTCGCGGCGACAGGTGTGAAGATGCTGCGGCTCGCCGGGGCTATGGCCGACGGGGTAATTCTCGGTGATGCTGCCACGCCACGGCTTGTTCAGGCGGGGCTCCGCCATGTTGAGGCTGGCGCCCGCGATGCACAAAGACCTATCGGCAACTTTCCGGCGGTCGCTTGGTGTGCGACATCAATCAGCAATAACCGTGGCCTCGCTGTAGACGCGGTGAAAAGAGTTGTCGCAGTGGCAGTGCTCAATCACCGTTATCGGCTTGCTGAGATTGGACTGACGCCCACGGTTGAGATGCTGCGGATAGCCAAGCAATTCGGCTGGCGGCGCACACCCGCATCGGTCGAGGCGCTTTCTGAAGTTCTGCCGGAGGAGGTCATCGACCTATTTGCCCTAGTTGGGTCTGTGGAAGCATGCGCGAGTCGGATCCGCATGCTGGCCGACGAGGCGATTAGCCAATTTGGGGTGCTCCTGCGGCCCCCGCAAGGCAGTACATTTTCGGAACAACTACGCCTGTTCGCGGGCGGCGTAATGGGCAGGACTTAAGGGAACGGGCAGGACGGCGGATTCTAGTCGTATGGATGAACAAAGGAGGAGTCGACTGTGAAAGCGTGGCACAATCCGGGTCGGTGGTCAGTCAACCCGATGAACTTCAGCGAGGAAGTCACGCGCGACTTCGAGCTGCCTCCCCGGGTGTTTGTGCTGGATTCCACGCTGCGGAAGATGGTGGAAACACCTGGATGCGCCTGGACAGCGGAGGGCGCTATGGAAATCGCGGCAATGGCGGACGAGATCGGCGTGGAGTTCATGGTTGTCAATCTCGTCTACGGATGGATGCCACCTTCGAAGAAACTCCTCCAGATGTTCGAACGCGTGGCGAGCCTCAAACGGCGGTTCAAGTTATTTGGTACGGCGTGGCTCACAAGAGAGAGTATCGATGTCGTGATCGACCATGGCGGAGACGGGGTGGATCTAACGCGGGGAGACTTAGCGAAGTTCGACGAGCTGTACGACCATTCGCGCAGTCGGGGGGCGCTGGTGGCGAAGGAGCTCTCCGTTGACAGCCGACTAGAGCACATGCCGCCAGCTGAGATCGCCCGTCAGGCGAACCAGGTCCTCCACAGGGATCTCGTATACATCGGCCTCCACGAGAACAAGGGACCGACGACACCGGAGGCATGGCGCTACTGCATGAAACAGATCCGGAAGGGCTTGGCGCGCGACGTTATTTTTATCCCGCACATTCACAATATGCTTGGTCAGGCTACCGCGGCAACCTGTGCCGCGGTGACGGGAGGCGCGCAGGGAGTTGATGTGACGGCCAACGGTATTGCCACGGATTGCGGCCTCGGTGCCCTAGAAGAAGTGGTTGTATCGTTGGAGGCGTTCTACGGTGTAGCTACCGGGATCAGGTTGGAGAAACTCCGAGCTTACTCACAATTGGTCAGCCGGGTCACGGGGATTCCTGTCCATCTCAATAAGCCGCTTGTGGGCGATCTTGCCTTTCTGTGTGAAACCAATCCATACGTCCGCGAGGTTCTTGAAGCGCGGTACCACCGGCAGGAGCATGTTCGGCTCATCGCGCCGAGCCTAGTGGGCCAGTCATACACCCTCGTATGGGGATCGAATACGGTAGGCGAGACAGATGCGACCCGTGAGAAGCTGTTTCAGATGGAGTTGCCCCATGATGAGGCAAGCGCCAGAAAAGTGAACGAAGCGATCCTCGTCGAGCTCGACACCCGCGCCGGGTCCCCCCTGTACCTCACGGAGCTCGAGGTCGAAGAGCTGGCTCGTCGAGTGTTGGGCGGCGCTCGCGCAAGGATGGGCCATTAATGCAGGCCTGGTCCAACCCCGGCAAGTGGTCGGTGAACCCGATCAACTTCAGCGAGGGCGTGCGCGCCGAGTTTGAACTTCCACAACGCGTGTTCGTGTTGGACTCCACACTGCGAAAGATGACGGAAACACCGGGATGCCGGTGGAGCGTAGCGGGAGCCCGTGACATTGCCGCCATGGCTGACGAAGTCGGGGTCACGTACATGGTGGTAAACATCGTGCACGGGCTACAGCCACCTTCGCGGTCGATTAAGGAGATGTTCGCCGCCGTGGCTGGCGTGCGGCGCCGCTTCAAACTGTTTGGCACAGCGTGGCCGTTCAGGGAGAGCATAGATCTCGTGACCGATCTCGGCGGTGACGGCGTCGACATCGCTTGGGGCGAACTAACGGCCTTTGCCGACGCATACGACTACGCCGACAGCCGTGGCCTGCTGGTTGCCAAGGAGCTGTCTCGAGGCAGTCGCCTCGAGCACATGCCTCCGTCGGGACTGGCGCAACAGATCAATCTGTTGCTCGAAAGAGACCTAGCGTACATCGGGCTCCACGATAACACCAATGCGACGAGTCCTGAAGGGTGGAGGTATTACGTCAAGCAATTGCGCAAAGCGCTGGTCGACGAGGCCCCTCTTGTGCCCCACGTCCACAACCTGCTCGGACAGGCGACGGCTGCAACCTGCGCCGCCGTCACAGGGGGGGCCCGAGGCGTCGACGTGACGGCCAATGGGATTGCGGCCAGCAGCGGGCTCGCCGCACTTGAGGAGACTGTAGTTGCTCTTGAAGCGTACTACGGCGTGCAGACAGGGATCGAGTTGACCAAGCTTCGAGCCTATTCTCAAGTTGTGAGCGAAGCGACCGGCCTGCCGGTGCACCCCAACAAGCCCTTGGTGGGGGACGACACTTTCATCGTCGAGCTTGACATGTTCGTCCGCGAGGTCCTCGAGGCACGTCTACACGAAAGAGAGCGGGTTCACGCTATCGCGCCCAGCCTTGTGGGCCATGAGTATACCCTGGTGTGGGGGTTCAACACGATCGACCAGACCGGCGCGACCCAGGAGAAGCTGTTCCAGATGGGCTTGCCCAATGACGAGGCCACGGCGCGCCGGGTGAACGATGCGATCAGAGCCGCCTTGAACGCGCGCGAGAGGGGACCACTCTATCTCATTGAGCCCGAGTTTGAAACACTGGCCCGAGACGTAGTGCAGGGGAGGACCCGCGGAGATCACGCATGAACTTCGGGATTGCGATCCACGCAGGGTATCCTCCTGACCAGCTTATCCAGATCGTCCAGCGGGCTGAGCGGCTCGGGTTTACCCAGGTTTGGGTCGCAGACGAGGGTCTCTACCGAGATCCTTACGCAACCCTCACCTTGGCGGCACTTTCAACTTCGCACATTCAGTTGGGAATCGGCGTTACAAATCCTTATACTCGTCACCCTGCCTTGACCGCGGCGGCCGTGGCAACCGTAGACGAGCTTTCCCGCGGCCGGATGGTGCTGGGATTGGGCGCGGGCGGATCCGGACCCCTGGCCCTGGGGTTCGGCAAGCCCCGGCCGATCGACGCCATGCGGGATGCGGCTTCTATTGTCAATGCACTGACGACGACGGGCCGTGTGGACTATGCAGGGGGATATTACCGTTTTCGAGGCAAGCTGGATTTCGAGTCCCCGCGCCGTGTCCCCATATTCATCGGGACGCGAGGACCCCGCATGCTGGCGCTGGCGGGTGAGCTGGCCGACGGCGTAATTCTGGGCAGCCTCGGCAGGCCGGAGATTATTCACCACGCGATACGGCACATTGACACAGGGGCCAGGCGGGCCGGCCGGGAGGCCGGCTCACTGCCATTAGTCTCGTGGCTGCCGACGTGCATCTCGTCAGATCGGGCGCTGGCGGCCGACGTCGTTCGTTCCTTCGTCGCAGTCGCGGTCATCACGAGCCGGAGCTTAGTGCCTGATATCGGCAAGACCCTTCCCGCCAGTACCCAGGAGTTCCTGGCTCGACACGGGTGGGTCCGCAGTGCTGTGACGGTTGACGCGGTGAAGACTGCGCTCACCCAAGAACACTTCGAAACCTTTGCACTGGTGGGGCCGACAGAACTGGTCCGCGCGCGGATTGGCGAACTGGCCGCTCTGCCATTGGCGCAGATCAGCGTCCTTCTAACCCCGCCTCCCGGCAGCAGCATTGAGGAGCAGATGAAGGCGTTTAGTGACGGCGTGATAGGACGCGTCCATGCGTAAGCGATCGGCACTGCGTGCGGGTCCGCTGATCAGCACGTTTTCGATCGTGGGCTTCGATCCAGCCGAACCGGCTTGGGGCATCGCCATCGCTTCACGTTTTCTGGCGGTGGGCGCGGCAACACGATGGGGAGCGGCGGGCGTAGGCGCAGTGGTGATCCAGGCCCACTTTAACGCCCGCAACGGGTCTGAGGGTGTCGAGTTGCTAAGACGCGGGCTGAAGTCCGACGACGTGATCGAGACTCTCATGGCCAAAGACCGCTACCGCGACGTGCGTCAGATGGCCGTCGTCGACAGCCTGGGCAGGATTGCGACATACACGGGTAAGGACTGCAACCCCTGGGCAGGGGGAGCGGTTGGCGAGAACTGCGCGGCCCAGGGTAACACGCTAGTCGGTCCGCGCGTGGTCCAAACGATAGTAGAGCACTTCACCTCCCATCGCGGATCGCTGGCACGCCGGCTGGTGGGCGCGCTAGCCGCCGGTGAAGAGGCCGGCGGTGATAATCGCGGAAGGCAGTCCGCCGCGCTCCTGGTCCTGCGTCCGGATCCCGAGGAGTTGTTCGACGTCTTTTCGCACCATTCGGTCGATCTTCGTGTCGACGACCATCCGGAGCCGCTTCGGGAGCTCGCGCGTCTACTGGACCTCTACGAGTTGATCTATCTGCCGTCCTCCCCGGAGGATCGACTGCCGGCGGAGCCACAGACCCTGCGGCGACTCCAGGAGGCCCTGGCTACGCTCGGTTTCTACTCGGGTGAGCCCACGGGGGCACTGGATGAGGCGACCCGCCGTGCCTTAACGCGGCTGTCCCGCGTGCATAACCTTCGGCAGCGTCTGTCGGACGCAGCTTGGATCGATCGCCGTGTGCTTGCATATGTGGAGGAAAAAGGTCGGACCGTCTGACGTCTCGATCGCCGGGACGGTTTGATGAAAGGGGGATACCAGTGAGAGCCTGGCACAATCCAGGAAAGTGGTCCGTGAATCCCATGAACTTCTTTCCAGAGGTCACAGGCGAATTTGAGTGCCCGCCGCGTGTGTTTGTCCTCGATTCGACTCTGCGGAAGATGACGGAGACCCCCGGATGCTACTGGACGGCAGAAGGTGCGGTGGAAATCGCCCGCATGGCCGACGAAGTCGGCGTACAGTACATGATAGTCAATCTGGTTGCAGGCTGGAAGCCGCCCTCGAAACGCATCCTGGAAATGTTCGAGGCGGTGGCCAACCTGAAACCGCGACGGTTCAAACTCTTCGGAACGGCGTGGCTGACGGAAGAGAGCATCGATGCAGCAATCGAGCGGGGGGCCGACGGCGTCGATTTGACCCGCGGCGACGCCGGTCGGTTTCCAGAGCTCTACGATTACGCACGGAAGCAAGGCGTCGTAGTCGCCAAGACCATGGCCGTGAACGGCCGCATAGAACACGTTCCGCCCAGCGAGATGGCTCGCCAGATCAATGCTCTGCTCGATCGGGAGATCGTCTATGTCGGTATCCACGAGAACAAGGGACCGACGATCCCCGAAGCTTGGCGCTACTACATGAAAGCACTCCGCGGTGACCTGACCCGCGACGTGCCGATCGTGCCGCACATCCACAACATGCTTGGCCATGCCACGTCCGCTACGTGTGCGGCGGTGACTGGAGGCGCCCAGGGAGTGGACGTCGCGATGAATGGAATCGCGACGGACAACGGGCTTGCCGCCTTGGAAGAGGTCGCGGTCTCTCTTGAGGTTTTCTACGGGGTGGAGACCGGGCTCGATCTAAGCAAGATACGTGCCTACTCCCAGGTCGTCAGAGAGGCGACGGGCCTCCCGGTTCATCCAAACAAGCCACTGGTTGGAGATCTCGCCTACTTGATGGAGTACGACCTCTATGTCCGCGAGGTGCTCCAAGCGCGACTTCACGGTCGAGAGTATGTCCACCTGATAGCACCAAGTCTAGTCGGACATGAATACACCGTGGTCTGGGGCCTGAACACAGTTGACGAGTCAGGAGCGGCCCGGGAGAAACTACTGCAATTGGGCCTGCCTCACGATGAGGAGGCCGTGCGGAGGGTCAACGACGAAATCCGCGCAGTGCTCGAAGCGAGAACGGGCTACCCGGTGTACCTGACCGAAGTCGAGGTTGAACGGCTCGCACGCCGCGTGTTGCAAGAGACACGCGCGTCATGATCTAGGGTTTCGATCGTCACACGGGGGACTGCTGTTCCGCACGACCGGCGGGCAATGCTCTCCTTCTCTCGAATGAGAGAGGTGGAACCTGAAAATCAAGCAGGAATTTGTGGGAATTATGCAGTCAGCTGAGATCCGTGAGCCTGAGGCCTCGGGGGCTTTGCGCATCCGCCGGCGTGTCCCTCTCCACCGCCTGATCTGGCAGCATCCTTCGGCCATAGTCGGTTTAGTGCTACTGTCCACGATCGTGGTGCTGGCACTCCTCGCGCCGATCCTATCGCAGCACTCTCCATTGAAGCAGGACGTACTGGTCGCGCTGCAGGCGCCGACGCGTTCGCATCCCTTCGGGACCGACCCGTTCGGCCGCGACATCCTCGCGCGCGTTCTGTTTGGGGGCCGCCTCTCGCTCAGCTCCGGGCTGCTAGTCGTGCTGATCGCCATGCTCGCCGGAGTGCCGCTGGGAGTCATTGCCGCCTACTTCGGCGGATGGACAGACGAGATTATCTCGAGGATGATCGACATCTTTCTCGCTTTCCCCGGGTTTCTTCTCGCTCTGGTGATTGTCGCCGTCCTGGGGCCTTCTCTTCTCAACGCCATGCTGGCTGTAGCCGTCGCGTCGATTCCGGCGTTCACCAGGGTGGTTCGTGGAAGCGTCTTAAGCGAAGGATCGCGGGAGTACGTGCTCGCCGCGCGGGCTCTGGGATGCGGTCACGCACGGATCATGGTTCGCCATCTCCTGCCGAACGTCGTCGGTCCTGTACTCGTGCTGGCCACGCTGCGGGTCGGAGCCGCGGTTCTAACCACAGCCTCGCTCAGTTTTTTGGGTCTCGGCGCCCAGCCACCCACCCCGGAGTGGGGAGAGATGCTGTCCGCCGCGCGCCCGTTCATACGGCAGGCGTGGTGGTTGACAGTGTTCCCCGGTTCGGCGATTACTCTAACCGTGCTGGCCGTGAATCTGTTGGGAGATGGGTTTCGGGACATCCTTGATCCGAAGGTGCGCAAGGTTCGCAAGCAATAGACAGGACGGCCCGATGCAGCAACAACAAGAGAAAGAAGGTGGTATGGATGAGTAGGCATAGGCGTATCTTCGTTTTGCTCATGGCCGTAGGCATCATCGGTGGGCTGTTGGCGCCTTCTTTGGCTCAGACGACCGCCCCCCGACAGGGTGGTACGCTGACGGTCGCGTGGAACATTTCGGCAGTCGGCTCGCTCGATCCAAAAGAAGCTCGGGCCACGTTAAACTGGCTCGTCGGGAAGCACCTGCTCGACCCGCTCGCGCGACTCGATCCTAAGACGGGCGAGCCCAAGCCAGCGCTGGCCAAGAGCTGGACGGTTTCGGCGGACGGCCGCAGCATTACGTATGTGCTGCGCGACGATGTGGTGTTCCACGACGGGACCCGATTCGACGCAGCGGCTGCCAAGTTTAATCTCGATCGGTTTGCCGAAAAGGACGCGTTCAGCTACAGCCTCATGGGCGGTGAAGATTACGTAGGGACTGAAGTCGTCGACCGGTTCACAATTCGCATAACTTGGAAGCGTCCCCAGGGCTTCTGGTGGGACATCCAGGCTTATCGGATTGGGTTTCACTCCCCGGTTGCCGTCCGGGCAGCTGGTGCTGACTACGGCAGCAAGGTGATGGTGGGAACAGGTCCCTTCAAGTTAGTCCGGTACGTAGAGCGCACTGAGATTGTGATGGAGCGTTTCCCTCAGTATCGGTGGGGATCTCCCATCTACAAGCACTCCGGGCCCGCATACTTGGACAACCTCATCTTCAAGACCGTGCAGGAACCTACGACGCGGCTCTCCGCCTTGGAACGCGACGAGGTGCAGTTTATCGAGGGGCAGCAGCTGCAACATGTCTATGGCGAGTGGAGCAAGCGTCGCGGGTTTGCGGGCGCCCTGAACCTGAAGGCGGGAACCACCCGGGCCCTCCACATCAACGTCAAGCGGCCGCCTCTCGATGATCAGCGGCTGCGTCAGGCCATCGCCCATGCGATGAACCGGGAGGTGCTCGTCCGGCTCCCGCGCTACTCGGGCCTGGCGCGCGTAGCATACGGGACTATTGCTGGCAAGAACTGGGAACCCGGCTCTCTCGACCAATTCAAACCGTTCAACTTTCCCTACAATCCGAAGCGGGCGCGCGAGCTGCTAGAGCAGGCGGGATGGAGATTGGGTTCGGACGGGATTAGGGTGAAGGACGGAAAGCGGCTGCAGATCGAGGCCGTCGAACCCCAAGTGTTCCTCAACGAAGTACAGCCGATTCAAGCCATGCTGGCGGACGTCGGCATCGATATGAAGATCCGCATCGTGGACTTGGCGACGTGGTTCAGCGTGATGGAGCGGCGGCAAGTCGACATCGTGCTGCGCAGCCGAAGCGGTCCGGGTCTGCTGTTTGGCATCGAAGATTGGGCGTGCCAGTTCCCAGACAGCCCGTCAGGATTGTGCAATCCTGAGCTGGATCGCATCGTTGATCAGCTCAACGTGACCATGGACTTGAAACGAAAGCGGGATCTCGTGAGTCGCGCACAGCGGATCATTCTCGTCTCCGCCTCGGGAATTCCGCTCGTTGACGAGTATTACCCGTGGCTCATGCGCAATACGGTCCAAGACGTATTCTATCCGTATGATTCATGGCCACGCTTCTACGACGCGTGGCTGTCCAGATAGTTTTCTGCGGGGGGCGGCGGCCGGTCGCCCCCGGCCTGAGGATTTGTCGTGTTCAGATATGTTGCCCGACGGCTGATTGGGCTGGTCCCTATCCTCTTGGGGGTAACTCTAATCGTCTTTCTCATGTTGTACCTCGTCCCCGGCGACCCCATTCTTCTCCTCTACCGGCAGGTCGATAACATCCAGGAGGTGCCCCCTGCACGACTGCAGAGTTTGCGGCGGGAGTTCGGACTGGACAAGCCGTTGATGATGCAGTACCTGAGTTTCGTGGCAAAAGCGGTGCGCGGCGATTTCGGAAAGTCCATCACCCTGCAGGGACGCGTCATCGACATCATCAAAAGCGAACTACCCTTTACCATTGAACTGGGACTGGCGGCCCTGATCTTCGCGGTGGTGTTTGGTATCTTGACGGGCATTGTGGCGGCTGTCAAACGTGGAACCCTAATCGACACGTTCACCATGGTGGCAGCGACCTGGGGACTGGCGATGCCCACCTTCTGGTTCGGATTGATGGCCATTATCATCTTTTCAGTGTACCTTGGCTGGTTCCCGACCTCAGGAGAGGGCAGTTTCAGTCACTTGGTCCTGCCGGCGGTGACCCTGGGCGTTTTCTCGGCGGCCCTGATCGCACGCCTGACGCGTTCCAGCCTCCTCGAAACTCTGCACGAAGACTTCGTGCGGACGGCTCGCGCCAAAGGCCTGCCGGAGTCTTCCATCGTCTACCGCCACGCCCTCCGCAATGCGCTGATCCCTGTTGTCACCGTTGTCGGGCTGCAATTTGGGTCGCTGCTGGCGGGGGCGGTGATCACGGAGACGGTCTTCGCGCGGCGGGGCCTGGGGCGGCTGATGGTCGAGGCGATCCTGGGCAAGGACTTTCCGCTCGTCCAGACGCTTGTTCTATTGAGCGCGGTTACGTATGTGATGGTGAACCTGACGGTGGACCTATTCTATGTGGTTATTGATCCCCGGATCACGTATGACTGATGAAGCCGACACCGACGGGGAAAACGAGCTATCACTATCGAGGACCTGTTGGACCTGCGGTGGATGGTGAACCGCAGGTCTCTCCCACTGGCCCGCACGCGGTTCATGTGCGGAACGAGATCGATTCCGAACGGGACACCTATCGCTCACAACTGGTGCTGGTAGCCCTCGATGGTGATTCATGTTCCCCGAGGCAGTTGACGTTGGGCAAGCACCGCTGTGTACCGCCCCGCTGGTTACCCGATGGACGACTCATTGGAGGCCAAGACGGTGTCGCGACAAACGTGCTGGCCCGCTAGAGAGGAAGTGGCGGTGGATCTCGAGAGCCTGTCATGTCGACGCTAATTCTCGAAGAGGCTTTGCTCTGGGGGCACAGGCCCCCGGTTGACGTGGCGATCCGTGGCGGCGTAATCGCAGCAGTCCACCCGCACGGCGCTGCCCATGACCCGACTGGAAGGATCCCGACTGGGGGTCGCGTCGTGCTGCCAGGCTTGGTGAACGTGCATGCCCACCTCGACAAAGCGTTCCTCGCCAGCCGCGTGCCCAATGTCAGCGGGACGATCGGAGAGGCGCGACGCCGGATGAAGGAAGCGAAAGCGACGTTCACCGTCGAGGACGTGCGGGTACGTGCCGCGCGTGCGCTCCGTAAGGGCATTGCGCACGGCGTGACTGCGATACGCACGCATGTAGACATCGATCCCATTGTGGGCCTCAAGGGCCTGGAGGCCTTGTTGTCGCTGCGCAACGAATGGCGGGGCACTGTGGATCTGCAGATCGTCGCGTTTCCGCAGGAGGGGATTCTCGAGCAACCCGGGACGGAGCAGTTGATGAACGAGGCCCTCCGCCTCGGCGCAGATGTCGTGGGAGGCCATCTTAGTATCGCTGCCGATGCGGAGGCCCTGAAGGCGCAAACAGACATTGTGTTCCGCCTCGCCGTGACCTTTGACCGGGACATCGATGTCCATGTCGATCTGGATATCGACCGTGACTACACCCGCGCGGTCAGCCGCCATGCGGACGGCCGCCTCTATCCAGACGGTCTGGGGACTGTCTATCTGGCGGAAAAGACGATCGCGGAAGGCTATCAGGGCAGGGTTACCGCCAGCCACCTCTCCGCGCTTGACTCGATCCCTGCCGATCTCCGGGCGAACGTAGTGGAGCTTCTTAGCCGCGCCGGCGTCGCTGTCGTGGCGTTGCCTGCGAGCAACATGTATATCCACGGACGTAGCGATGCGATCCACACCCGCCGCGGGGTGACCCGCCTTCGTGAGCTGCGGGCGGCAGGCGTGCAGGTTGCTGTGGGGACCGACAATATCCGCGACCCTTTCATGCCCTTCGGCAACACTGACCTGCTTCAGAACGCAATCGTGTCCGCGCTGGCCTGTCATCTTGTCACCGACGACGATTTCGTCGAGATGCTCCGTCTGCACACCGTTGCGCCGGCCCGTCTTATGAGGCTGGAGGGCTACGGTCTGGAGCCAGGACGCTACGCCGACTTGGTCGTGTTTTCCGCTCGGTCGATCGATGAACTGCTCGCTGGCGAAACGACTCGGCGGTGGGTCTTCAAGCGGGGCAATGTGATCGCAGAGACTGAGGTCTCGACCCGGCTGCACGCCGGCTGATCGTGACAGCAGGAAGGTAGCAACCGGGCACAGGGAGGATGGATGCTGGATCTGGTTGTGCGGGGCGGTACGATCGTCACGATTGATGGCGTCTTCGATGGGGATGTTGCTATTCGGCGCGGCCGTATCGTGGCCGTCGCCGGGCCTGGGATCCTGCCGCAGGCGAGAGAGATGATTGATGCCTCAGGCCTGCTCGTATTTCCCGGGCTCGTGGATCCGCATGTGCATCTGGGCCACCGAATTTTCTTGGACGATGGGTGGGTCAGCGCCGCCGACGATTTTGCCACTGGGTCCGGGACGGCCGCGGCCGGTGGGACGACCGCTGTGATTGACTTTGCAATCCAGCGCGATCTCGATCCGATCGCGACGGTCGCCGCACGGCGGGCGGAGGCCGAAGGCAGGGTTGTAATCGATTACTCCGTGCACCCGGCGCTCACGCGCACGACGCCAGAGACATTGGATGCAATTTCCACGCTCATCACGGCTGGCCTGCCGTCGTTTAAGCTCTACATGATCTATCGCAAGCAAGGACGGATGGCAGACGATGCAATGCTGTTCAACACCCTGCGTGAGACTGCAACGCGCGGCGGTTTGGTAGGCGTGCATGCGGAGAACGCTCCCATCGCCGAATTCAACACCGAGCAGGCCGTCCGTCAGGCCAAGACGACCGCGATGGATTTTGCCCACACCAAGCCCAGCGATGTGGAGGCGGAAGCGATCAATCGGGCCCTCTTCTTTGCTGAACGCTCGCATGGCACGCTTTACATCTTCCATCTCTCCACCCGTGATGGGCTGCAGTTGGTTGGTGCGGCTCGGGCGCGTGGCGTCAAGGTGTTTGCTGAAACATGCACGCACTACCTGACCCTCACGGAAGGAGTGTACTCGGAACCAGACGGCCATCGTTTCATTTGCAGTCCCCCTCTGCGGCCTGCCAGCGATGTGGAGGCCCTATGGGAAGGGCTGGCCACCGGCGTGCTATCGGTAGTCAGTTCCGACCACTGCGGATTCGATATGGCGGCTAAAGATCGGGGGCGTGCCGACTTCACCAGGGTACCCAATGGACTCCCTGGGATCGGTGCCCGGTTTCCCGTGATGTACACACACGCCGTGCTGACCGGGATTCTCACACTGCCTCAACTGGTCGCAGTCCTCAGCACGAATCCCGCGCGGGTGTTTGGCCTGTACCCGCGAAAAGGCGCCATCCAGCCCGGTAGCGACGCTGACCTCGTGCTTATTGACCCCGGGAGACGGTTGAAGATCTCAGCTGCCGCGTTCGATTCCCCGATCGATTGGAGCCCGTACGCAGGGATGGAACTGTCGGGGTGGCCGGTGATGACCATTGCCGGCGGTAAGGCTGTGGCCAGGAATGGGCACTGTCTCGTTGCTCCCGGACGCGGGCGCGGTAGATTCCTTACACGACAGTTGTTCCCGCGGCAGCCCGATGTCCCCCGGTCCCGCGCTTCCGCGGGAGACGAACGGATGGAGGGTACCGATCCGTGAATGCCGATCTACTCCTCGTAGGCGGGGTCGTCCTCACCATGGATCCGGAACGCCGCGTGATTGAGAACGGCGCGGTAGCAATCATGGAAGACCGGATCGTCGCGGTCGGCCCAGAAGCCGAGGTCGTGGCTAGGGTTCGGCCACTAAAGAAAATCGACGCCCGGCGGAAGGCGATTCTTCCGGGTCTGATCGACGCGCACGCCCACGGTGGACACACCCTGTTCAAGATGATCGGGGCTTACCTTCCATCGAGAACGTGGCTTAGCGTGATTGCCGACGTGTACTTTAACGCCACAACCCCCGACTATTGGCATGCAGATGGACTGCTGGCCGCGCTGGAGCGGGCTAAGTCTGGCATCACCTGCGGGGTGATGATGCTCGGCAATGAGCCGCGTACCGATGATCCGGAATATGGGCACGCCTTTGCCCGAGGTTCCGCAGCGATCGGGGGACGGACGATCATCAGCGTCGGCCCTCCAGGCCCTCCCTGGCCGAGGAAATTTACCCGGTGGGAGGGGGATCGATCACAGAGCTACGAGGCGACATATGAGCGGTGTCTGGCGGTCACGGAGGAACTGGTCCGCGGCTTGCACGGCACGTGCGGAGGACGGATCAGGTTGATGCTCGGCCCTGCCTACATGCCTGCGGTTCCCCATAGTGAATCTCCCACTGTTGAGGAACTGCGGGTCGCGGCTCGACAGGCGAGTGATATCCGCAGACTGGGGAACCGCTACGGTACATTCATTCACACGCACGCTTACCGTGGGGAGGTTGAGCACGTCCACGAGAATTTCAAGGGATTTCTCGGGCCGGACGTTCTGCTCGCACATTGTACCGGCATCACGATCGAGGATCAAGAAATCCTCCGGGAGTTGGACGTGAAAGTCGCGCATTGCCCGAAAGCCCATCGCGCGTACGCCGCCCGCTGCCCCGTTCCCGAGCTCGTGGACCTGGGGGTGCACGTGGCCGTGACTAGCGATGCCAGCGCTCCCGACCGGACGTTCGACTTGTTTGAAGCGATGCGGGCCGCGCAACGGCTGCAGCGGGCGCACTTCCACGATCCGAGTATTCTCCCACCTGGCAAGATGTTGGAATCTGTCACGATCGACGCCGCGGCGGCGGTTGGCTTGGCGGCCGAGATCGGTTCCCTCGAGATCGGCAAGAAGGCAGACATCACTCTAGTCGACCTATGGCGGCCTCACCTTGTGCCCTCCATGATGCCCCTGTGGCAGTTGGTTCATGCCGCGACGGCGGCCGACGTGACCGACGTATTTGTCGACGGCAGGCCCATTGTCGCCGATGGCAGGTGTCTCACTCTAGATGAAGATGACACACTAGAGCTGGCGACGGAAGAAACGACACGTATGGTGCAGCGTGCGAATATTCAATCTCTGCTCCAGCTCCCTCCGGGAATCTGGGGTACGTCCCGTCTTGAGAGTGCGGTGCCGTAGGCAAATTGGTCATCCATCAGCGGGCATCCACACAGATCCATCGTTTTCTTCGGGCCGACTAGGGTGGTCTCAGGAATCGATCGGGCTCTATTTCTGGAGGCTCGCTGCCGGTCAGGTCAGAGAGAAGATGTGAGGAGGACTATTCATGACGTCGGTGTACGAAGAGCGGATGAGACGCCTCTGGCGGAGCATGCAGGATTCTGAACTCGCCGCGTTCGTCGTGACATCACCAACAAGTATCTACTACCTGACCGGGCTGACGCCGAGCGCCCCTCCCGGGCTGGTGGTGACGAGTCGTGCGGAGGCACCGCCTCTGCTCGTCGTGCGCGGGATTGAGCTAAAGGACGTCCAACAGGTTGCTCCATTTCCCGTGAGCGGGGCTCCCTTTGGCAGCACCGGAGTAGATCTGATCGCTGAAGCGGTGCGCGAAGTGACCCGCAACAGCCGGAGCAGGGTAGGTTTTGACGAAGAAGCGACCCTGAGCACGAAATTGCTGGAAATGGAAGCAGCGATGCCGTGGGTGAAGCTCGTCCCCAGCGGAGGGTTGATCATGGACCTTCGTTTCGTGAAGACCCCTGAGGAAGTCGCCATGATGCAGCGTGCCGCCGAGGTGTCGGACCGGGCGATGCTGGCCGCCGTCGAGGCGATCAGGGACGGCAGGACTGAAGCCGAAGCCGCCGCGGCCGCAGAAACCACGTGGAGATCCTATGGGCTCGGCCCGGCCTACGACGTGCTCATCGGCTCGGGCAAGCGCTCGGCCGCCCTGCGCCGATTCCCGTCATTGATTGTGCCGCCGCGTGACGATCTCGTGCGGTTCGATTTTGCCGCCCGACTCAGTCCTGCGTCCGGCTTTGGCTACAACAATGACATGACGCGGACGTTCACGCCAGGTAAACCCAGTCCAGCCAACGAGGAACTCCTCAGAGTGGGAGTGGCGGTCTTCGAGGCAACTTTGAATGCCTTACGTCCTGGACGTACGATAGGTGACGTTGCAGAGGAAGGCTTGCGAGAGGTCAAGGGCACACGCTACGAGGTGTTGACTCACATGGTGGGGCATGGCATCGGAGCCGATGTTCATGAACCGCCCCCATTCGCTCGTGGTTCGACATTTGTCATCCAACCTGGTAATTGCTTTGCAATTGAGCCGATGGTATGTCTGCCTGGAGAAAGGGCTGTATGCTTCGAGAATACTGTTGTTATCAAAGAAGATGGGTGGGGTTCACTCAACCAGCTTGATTTGAGACTCTGGGGAACCTGACCATACTGGAATTCTGTGAGAAAGGTCACACTCGGGGAGTGTGGCCAAAGCCCCACCGTGGCCACTTTCCTGCGATCAGCAGATGCAATCGCGAGGCCTGTTCCTCTCAGGATGGGGTCATGAGGTGATGGAGGGCTCTCTGCAGAACCTCAAGCAATATCTGAAGATCTCCAGGCCGTACCGACTCGTCCCGGTGGTGGCTGACTTTCCCTCTGTTGCGAACCAGGATCATTCCTGAAGGACCCTGGGTAGCTAGAAATAGCGCATCATGGCTGGGCCAGCTGACAATTTCACGTGCCGGAACTCCGGACTCCGTACACGCCGCCAGTAGGGTCTTGCGCACGACATCGGATATCCGGGCGGGTTCACTGGCTGACAATGTGTCCCACTGCACTGTGATCTGTCTATGGGCGGTTCGGTCTTGAATTCTCTCGCGCACGCGCGAGTCAAAGTTGACTGCGCCTGCGGTGGGAAGGGTCCTCACTTCAAGACCGAGGCGCACCTCCGCTGGCAGGACGTTGATGATTCCCGGTACTGCCTCTGCAACACCAACAGTTGCGACCACATCCTCTGCGGCGGACGTTGCCTCATGCTCGATGATCAAGATGGCTTCGGCCGCAGCGGCCATGGCATCACGCCGTTGTCCCATCCGTGCGGCACCGGCGTGAGCTTGCGCGCCGTGAAAAGTCAGCAGGTAGCGAGAGACCCCGGCTATTGCTTTCACGACGCCCACAGGGCATCCGGTCTCTTCAAGTTCGGGCCCTTGATCGATATGTCCCTCAAGGTATGCCCGAAACCAGCCAGGTGCACGCGGTAGTTTGTGGACCTCATTTGGGGATAGGCCGGCGGATTGCAAAGCCTGTCGCAGGGTGATGCCGTCGCGATCTTTCAAACGTTCAAGATCGCCAGACACCAGCTGACCTGTGATGGCTCTACTACCGATTGAAGACATTCCGAATCGGCTGCCCTCTTCACACGCGAAGCTCACGACGCCGACAGGAGGAACGCGGCTTTCTCGATCGGCCAAGCTCCTGACGATCTGCAGAGCAGAGACAACCCCGAGGGTACCGTCATACGTGCCTCCTCCGGGAACTGTATCAACATGAGAGCCAAGCAGGATTGGTGGATCTGTTGAAGAGTTGGGGGGCCAGCCAAAGACATTCCCCACTGCATCGACTTCAGTCCGCAGGCCAGCCTCCTCCATTCGACTGACTAGCCACATCCGTGCCTCGGTGTCAGCTTCTGTGTATGCCAACCTGGTCACGCTGCCATCCGCATGTCCGCCGATCTGGCCCAACTCGTGAATTTCCCGAAGTATGCGCGCTACGAGGAGATCTGACTGCTGCAAAACAAGTCCGCCTCCATTCTTCAGACGGGTCGATCAGGTCATACGTGTACTTCAGCATTGCTGCATTCAGCCACCTTCTACGCACCACTTCCCAGGTCGCTGGTGGTCGTAGGGTCAGTCGACCTGAACGGTCTCGAACGGCTCACCGACGACTGCGCACTCGATTGTACGTCGTGCGGCGAGGCTCACGTCGCCTTCGCGAAAGTTCTCACTGCGGATCAGCGCAAACGTGAAATAGTCTTCGAGGTCCGTCGCTATGGCCTGTACCAAATCTTCCCGCGCGGCGTCATCGCCCTCCCGATGATCGAAATCCATGTCAAGCGATGTCCGCGCGCGACTGCCCATACGGGTATCGAGCGCGAGTCCACCCTTGAGCGCCCAGCGGTCTGCGGCAACGCTCATGAGGCGGGCCAGCAACCGCTCAAGGGTCGCCTGACGGCGAACGTAGTCGGAGGTTATAGTTTGACCTCCGCCTATTTTCTTGGAAGTTAGTGGAATAAACCCGCGACCCGAGGAGGGGTGTGGAGAAGGACCCCACGCAGAAAGGGGTAGCGAGCCGAACGCAGTAATTGCGTCCCCAGACTTCCTCGCAGTCGATAACAGGAGAGGGGCTCTTGAGTGATGGTGACGCCGACGATTCACTTGATTGGCACGGGAGGTACGATCGCGGGCAAGCTCCGACCTTCGCGTGAGATCACTCCCGGGCTGACCGCGAAAGAACTATTGGAACTCGTTCCGACGGCGGGTGAGTATGCGCATGTGACACCGGAGGATTTCCTTCAAGTAGGCAGCGGGGACATCGGGCTGCGGGAGATGCTGACCCTGGGACACCACATCGATGAGGTCTTGGCCGATTCGAATATTTCGGGGGTGGTCGTGACTCATGGAACGAGCACGCTAGAGCAAACGGCCTACTTGCTGGACACCATCCTGCATCATGAAGCTCCTGTTGTGGTCACGGGAGCGATGCGGAACCCACTACTACTCAGTGACGACGGCCCGATCAATTTGCTCAACAGCATTCAAGTTGCTGGGTCCCCAAGATCTCGAGGGCTCGGAGTGTTGGTAGTTATGAACGGCTTCATTCACACTGCGCGGGACGTTACAAAGCTTCACTCAACTCACGTCGGCGCTTTCCAGTCGCCAGAATTCGGTCCGTTAGGTTCCATCGATGAGGATTACGTCTATTATGCGCGGCGTCCGTTTGCACGCCTTCCCAGGATAGCCCCGAGGGCCATCACGGCGAGTGTACGTCTGATTCCTTTCGGCCTTTATGACGATGATACGCTCGCACAAGCGGCGGTCGATCCGAACCTGGATGGACTTGTCTTGGAGAGAATCATGCTGAACCCAAGACAGGTGGAGCAGATCACACGAGCACTAGTGCTGGGGAAATCTGTGGTGATGGCAACCCCCTTCTTGTCTGGTCGTCTGCCCCGAGCGACGTACCGTCGAGAAGGCAGCGAAACTCACTTGCTCAGCCTGGGCGTGGCGTTCTCAGGCACCTCGGCGCTGAAAGCCAGAATCAAGCTGACCCTTGCTTTGAGTGCTGGGCTCAGCCGGGTCGAGATCTGTGAGATGTTTCAATACGAGTGGCAATGAGCATTCTGAACCGCCCCGCAGAGCGCACCCGATCTCCTCAACCCTAGGCCTGATCAGTCGAAACCCTGCGCACAAGTCTACCCCAGCCAGGCTTACCAACTGGCTTCCCGTCGCGTGCCACGAGCCGTCCTCGCACGAATGTCATCACAGGGTTCCCACGCACGTGGCGGCCGGCGTATGGAGTCCAGCCCGCTTTTGAATAGATCTCGCCGTCTTGCAGCGTTCGCTTCTGACTCAGGTCAACAAGCGTTATGTCGGCGTCCGCACCTTTCTGGATCGCCCCCTTGCGAGGGAACAAGCCATACAGGCGCGCGGGCGCTTCGCAGAGGACCCCCACCAATCGAGGGAGCGTTAGACGGCCTTCACACGTTGCGTTCAGCATCAGTGAGAGAGTGGTCTCCACGCCGGGCAAGCCAAACGGGACGTCCCAAATCGTGCCTTCTTGCTTCTGCATTCGTGTTGCCGGCGCATGGTCTGTCGCGATGTAGGTGATGTCTCCTTTACGAAGCCGCCGCCACATTGCGTCGCCATCCCGTTGCGAGCGGATACGCGCGGGAGGCGTAAACTTGCGGAAGGGTCCGTACTTCATCACGTCCCGTTCGTCGAGATAGAAGTATTGGGGGCAGCTCTCAACCCAGACCCTCGCACCCAGTTCCCTTTCCCTTGTGGTCACGGCGATAACGGCTTCATGACTGGCGTGGGCGATCACCAGTCGAACGCCGGTCAGGCGGGCCAGCAGCGTGACGGTGTTTACGGCCACCAGTTCCGCTTCTCTAGACCGCCACAGTGGAATGATCCCGAAATCGGTCCGCCCTGACTTGCGCAGCTGCCGCTCGGCGTCGGCCGTGATGGACTCGTCCTCGCAATGTGCCAGGCAGACCCCGTCGAACGCGGCAACCTCCCGCATGAGCTGCAGCAATTCTGGCGAGGAGAATCCCGTAATACCGTGCGTGGTGCAGGTGAAGACCTTGAGATACAATGCTCCCGCGTTCCAGGCTTCTCGGGCGAGGTGGATTCGGTTGTGCAGCGCGTGCGCGGCCAAGCCGAAGTCGACTACTGACCGGTGTTTCAGGTACGCTGCTTTCTCGCGGAAGCTCGGTCTGTCAATGACCGGCGATGCGTGAGTATGCTCAATGACAGTGGTCGCACCACCCACCGCGGCGGCCGCGCTGCCAGTCATGAAATCCTCGCGGGAGGTCGCTCCTGGATCCATGAAATGAACGTGACTGTCCACGATGCCCGGAAGGACGTATAAGCCGCTGGCGTCAATAACCTCTCTGGCGGGCAATCGTTTGGATGTGAGCGCGGCAATGGCGCCTCTGGTGACGTACACGTTCTTGCGGAACATGGCGGTAGGCGTCACCACGGTTCCCCCGATGATCCCAACGTCCATACGCATGGTGACGATGCGGAGAGGATTCCAGGAGGGCGAGACTAGGTATCGTACAGGTGGGCCGTGCGAGTGGGTAGGAAGCGGGCCCGGCCCGGTTTGGCGCTGAGCCGTCCCTCTCGAATGATCACCTCGCCGCGTTGCAGTACCAGCACTGGTTCTCCGATCACTTCCAGGCCTTCGTACAGCGTGAACCCCGCGCGCGAATGCTGCCCCCGAGCCGATATCGTGTGCCTGCGGCGTGGGTCAACAATGACGAGGTCCGCGTCGGATCCTATCCGGAGGGTGCCCTTCTGAGGGTAGAGGCCAAAGACCTTGGCCGGGGTCTCGCACATCACATCGACAAGTCTGGGTAGTGTAAGTCGGCGGCCATTGATCCCCCAGTGGTAGACGACGGGCAGCATGGTTTCAATCTGGGGCGCTCCGAACGCCGCCTTTGAGAAATCCTCCTCGGGGGTCTTGTGTTTGGGAGCATGGTCGCTGCCAATTGTTGACAGCACACCTGCTGCCAGTGCTCTCCAGAGCGCCTCGCTGTCCCGCGGGGTCCGAAGCGGAGGACCGACCTTCGCCCGGGCTCCCTGTCGATACGTGACGTCCTCATTGAGGACCAGATATTGTGGGCAGGTTTCAGCGTAGACTCTCCAGCCCCGGGCCCTGGCACGTTCGATCGGCTCCAGACACTCGGCGGCGCTCACATGGACCACATAGAGAGCACAGTCTGTCACATGGCTAATGGCGATAGCTCGGTTGACCGCCTCGGCTTCCAGGACATCCGGGCGCATGGCTGCAAATGTCTCGATGCTCGAACGACCCATCTTCGCATACTTATCTTCTAGATAATCTGTCGCCAGCCCATTCTCCGCATGGACCATCACGAGGCCTTTCTGCGCCGCCACACTGTCCATCAGAGCCGTGAGCCAATAATCGTCCGTCATCCAACCGAGTTTTGCGTAGGTAAGAAAGACCTTGAACGAAGTCGTCCCGGCCTTCATTGCTGAGGGGATCTCTTCGAGCTGCCGCTCGACGTCAAACAGGCCGGCGTGGAGGCCGAAGTCCAGGACAGAACCGGTCGTCGCCTCATGGCGGAGCTGATTGAGGGCTGCCAGGACGCTCTGACCCGGTTTCGCATAGGCAAAGTGGATGAGGGTCGTGACACCGCCGAATGCCGCGCTGATTGAGGTATCAATCGGATTGTCCGCGTAGATTGGATGCACATGGGCGTCGACCAATCCCGGCAAAACCAGCATCCCCGTGGCGTCGAAGGTGCGCTGGCCACGAGCCGGGGAGATCTGCGCTGAGATCTCGTGCACTTTGCCAGCACGGACTAAGAGGTCAGCCCGGACGGCATCCTCAGCCGTCACGAGCAGCCCCCCGCTGACTATGAAGTCAGAATTGACGTCCGCTCCGGCCGCCATCGCCCAGCATCATCCTAGCGAAGAGGGAGGCGATGGGTGATCACCTCCCTCCAGGATCCGCGGACTAACCACTCCGGCTCGTCTATCGACAGCCCACCAACCAGGCATCACGAAGGAAGAACGGCTGCTCGGTGAACGAGAACTTCACGCCCCTGACTTTCGCAGCCGCTATCTCGATGCCCATGTCGGCATAGAGGAACACGGCCGGCGACAGATCAGCGAGACGCTTCTGAAGTTGCGCGTAGATGTCATAGCGCTTTGTCTGGTTCAACTCCCGCGTGCCCTGTGCTGCGAGTTGGTCAATCCGAGCATCAGAGAAGTAATATTTGTTCGTCGGACTGTTCGATCGGAATCGCTCCGCATACTCACTTGGGTCCACCAGACCGTTCCATCCGAGTACTGTGCTGATCTCCTTCCGATTCCACTGGTCGAAATAAGTGGCCTGCTCCTTCGTCTGGATGTCAACTTCGATGTTCAGTGGGCGGAGCTGCTCCTTGATCGCTTCTGCAACTCGAACTTTGTCTTCCAGCTCACTCCAGATGGTAATGGTGAGCTTGAAGCCCTCGGCTAATCCGGCCTCCCGCAGGAGTGCGCGCGCCTTCTCGTAATCCTGTTTGAAAATTGGCTGCTTGAGCGCGGCCCAATGAGGGGGGCCAATCGGCCCGGCCGGCAAGATCACTCCCAGCCCGCCTCTGCCGACCTTCATGATTTCATCGCGGTTGACCGCCCACGCGATGGCCTGACGGACTCGCCAGTCATTGAGGGGCCGACTTCTCACATTGAGGAAGAGTGGAACGAAGCTCCCCGAGATTCCCGCCACGACCTGAAAGTTGCTGAGGCGTTGAAATGTGGGGACGAGCGTCGAGGCCGCGTCGACGTTGACGTCGATGTCCCCTGCGCGCAGACCCGATGCGATGGCGTTGACGTCCGGGACGACCCTCCAGACCAGTTCGTCAACGTAGGGCAGGCCGCGGCGATAGTAGTTCTTGTTACGGGTGAAGAAGAGGTTGGGGCCTTCGCGCCTGACGAAGCTGAAGGCTCCCGTTCCGACCGGGCGGGTCTTAGGATCTCCCCCGCCTTCCACATAGGCTCGCGGCAGTATGGATGCACTGGGGTGCGTCAAGATACCGGGCAGCGTCGCGCTGGGCCGTTTGAGGCGGAGACGGACGGTCTGCGCGTCGACGACGTCGATCCGGTCGATGTCGTCGTAAAATCCGGCCCACAGAGATCCAGTCTTCGCATTTCGGACGCGATCCAGACTGAACTTCACATCACCCGCCGTCATCACCACGCCATTATGAAACCGTACGCCGCGCTTGATCTTGATCACGAGCGTCGTCGGATTTGGCCTGGTCCATGACTCTGCGAGGCGAGGGATGACGTCCCCCAAGTCTGGTTCCTTGTACTCAAACAGGGTGTCGTAGACTACTACGGCCAAGAACCTGGTGACCGACAGACCACTCATGGCGGGGTCGAGGATGCTGGGATCATCTCTGTAGGCGACGCGAAGAGTCCCGCCTCGGCAGGGCTGTTGGGCCGTGGCAGCAGTTAAGCTCGAGGATGGTAAGGACCCGAACGCTGACCCCGCGAGGGCGACTGCCATTACGGCCGCAAGAATTGACGCGACGCGCGACCTGGTTCCTCTCCGGCTTCCCACTCCCATCGCCGTCACACCTCCACCTGACGTAATGAGTTCCAGTTTTCCTGACACAGGCCGAGACCTAACTTGCGAAAGAGTGGTCAGCCAAACACTGATCTGGCAGTCTCCTTCGAAGGTACCTCGCCCTGAGACGAATTGTCAAGTCAGTTTGACAAAATGACTAAGCGGGTGGTAGGGTCAGATCGTGAGGTGGAGTGGGTAGATGCGCGACGGTCCTCGTGCCCAGCCGAGCAGCCTCAGGGACGCCACGATTGAGATTCTGAAGCCCATCGGTGCGGCCATCCAGAAAACCTTTGGGACAAAGTGCGAAGTCGTCCTTCATGACTTCCGGAAGATCCCCCGCTCGATCGTCTGGATTCAGGGCAACGTGACCGGGCGACGAATCGGAGGGAGCTTGAGCCAAATCGGCCTCCAGATGGTCAGCGGCGGCGACAATGAGCCCGACAAGATTGCCTACGTTCGAAGTAGTAAGGATGGGAAGCTTATCAAATCTACAACGATCCTCCTCAGAGACCTGAAGGGCAAAGTGTTCGGCTGTCTATGCGTCAATCTTGACATCACTGATCTGATTGCCGGGCGCGACGGGCTGGACACCCTGCTGGGAGTGGAGAACCTGGAGGAAGTCCGGTTCAGCAACCAGGTCGGCGACGTCCTCACTGACATCATGAAGTCCGTTCAGCGAGAGATTGGTCGGCCCCCATTAGTCATGACGAGGGCAGAGCGTCTGAACTTCATCCAGAAGCTTGAAGCGAAAGGCGGTTTTGCGATCCGTCGATCGGTGCCGTCGGTGGCTCGCCACCTTGGTTTGTCGAGAGCAACTGTCTACAACTATCTGCTTCAGTTAGACAACCGCAAGCGGACCCCGGGGCGAGACAGCCTCGAGGTAGGAGGAAAGCACAGAAGGCGGACGCGGAAGGCCATTTCGGGAGGGAAGAAGGCAGCGAGCTTCAGCCGCGCTCTATCTTGACGCCGGATCTCTGCAGCGATCCGAGGGCATGAATGAGAGCAATTGGCTATGCGCGTGAGAATCGGGAACGTTTCGTCAGCGAGTTGGAAGAATTTCTGCGCATCCCCAGCGTCAGTGCGTTGCCCGACCATCGGGTCCACATCGACCGGGCCGCAGGTTGGCTCGCTGAACAGCTGCGAGCGATAGGGCTGAACGCCGAAACGCTGCCGGTCGAGGGCGGGCACCCGATGGTCTACGGCGAACGAACCGATGCGCCTGGTCGGCCGACCGTGCTGTTCTACGGGCACTACGATGTGCAGCCCGCCGAACCCCTCGACGCATGGACCAGCCCGCCCTTTGAGCCCACGCGGCGAGGGGACGACCTCTACGCCCGCGGCGCGTCCGATGACAAAGGCCAGGTATTCGGGGTCATCAAGGCCATCGAATCAGTACTCCGTGGTTCGGGTAGATTGCCGATCAACGTGAAAGTACTGGTCGAGGGCGAAGAGGAGATTGGCAGCCCGGCAGTGCTTCCTTGGCTCAACCGGAACACCCGGAAGCTTTCTTGTGACTCGATGTGGGTGTCGGACGGGATGCTCTTTGCGCCAGGCGTCCCCACCATTACGACGGGCCTCCGTGGGCTCGTCTACACAGAGATCGTAGCAACCGGCGCGGTCCGCGATGCGCATTCGGGAATGCATGGCGGCGCGATTCCCAATCCCCTCAATGCGCTGGCGACGATCATCGCGGGATTGAAGGATCGTCGTGGTCACATCACGATTCCGCGATTCTACTCGTCCGTCCAACCGCCATCACCTCAGGAGCGCGCCGCCTGGGACCAGCTGCCCTTTGATGAGCGGCAGTATCTCCGAGACCAGGGTATCGAGACCTCCCCCGGTGAGGAGGGGTTCGGGGTCTTAGAGCGCCGCTGGGCTCGTCCGACGCTCGACGTCAATGGAATCGTCGGCGGGTGGATGAGCGTCGGCGCCAAGACCGTGATTCCCGCTCAAGCAACCGCAAAAGTGAGCATGCGAATCGTTCCGAACCAGAAGGCGAAAGTCATCTACAGTGCGTTCGAAAGGAAAGTGCGCAGCATGGCGCCGCCCGCCGTGCGGGTGGAGGTGCGGGAATTAGCCGGGAGCGATCCGGTTCTCATCGATCAATCATCGCCCAGCGCGCAGTCGGCGGCGGCGGCGGTCCGCGAGGTCTGGGGGAGAGATCCAGCCTACACGCGAGAAGGCGGCAGCATTCCGATCGTGTCAAAGTTCGTCAATGTGTGGAAGATCCCCGCCATTCTCTTCGGATTTGGCCTGCCCGATGACGGGCATCACGCGCCCAACGAAAGGTTCCACCTGCCCAATTTCTTCAAGGGAATCGACACGGTGGTGCGCTTCATTGAAGGAGCCGGAAACTGACTGCCGGTGCCAGACCGGATCCTGAATCAGGGGGAGACATCATGACTGACCGACCTACAATGGAACGGTTTGTGAACTTGGGGGTCCTGCAGCGGGAGATGACGCGCGCCGGTCTGGATGCACTGGTCGCCAGCTCGCCCGAAGGGTCGTTCTATCTGTCCGGATTTCTCGATGATACGTACCTCTTCTTGCGCGATCGCCTGACCATCGTTGTGGCCTACGAGGGGCGCCCCAGGACGGCGATCGTTTCAGGGATCATGGAATCGGCGGCTCGGTCCATGGGATGGATCGACGATGTGCGGACATACAAGGAACACGCCGTGTCACCGGTCAGTCCCTTGGCCGATCTGCTGGAGGAGAAGGGACTCGCCAAGGGTCGAATAGGGATCGAGGTCAAGTGGTGGACCGTCGCGTTCTACCAAGAATTGTTACAGCGACTGCCCAACGCGACCTTTCTTCCCGCCGATGATGTCATCCAGCGAACACAATCAGTGAAGACGGTCGACGAGATCGAGCGGCTCAGGAAGGCCGCGCAACTGACGGACGAGGCGGTCTTTGCAGCCTGGCAGCAGTCGCACCCAGGAGATACCGAAAAAGAGGTTGCTGATCGCATGACGGATGAGTGGATGAAGCGAGGAGCCGAGGCCACAAGCCACTTGACGGTTGCCAGCGGGCGGAACACTACCATCACCCACCACAAGGCGAGTTCGAAGAAACTCGAAGCGGGAGAGATCGTCCACAGTGACCACGGAGCCATTTTCGACGGTTTCTGGTCTGATCTGGGCCGTCTGGGGGTTGTCGCGCGCCCCTCTCAACACCAGAGAGATCTCTACAAGATACTGCGGGAGATCCATCGAGCAATGATCGACATGGCGAGACCCGGAATCGAGGTTCGCGAATTCTTTGCCTTCGCCAAGCGCGAGTGCAACAGGCGGGGGATCGACTTCTCGTTCGCGGAAAACTCCGAGATCGGTCACAGCATGGGCCAGCGACCCGGTCACGAAGCACCCATCGTGCACGCGTACAATCGGGCGGTGTTAGAACCGAACATGGTCTTAGCTCTTGAACCGATGTTCATGACGAGCGATGAATTCTATCATCTGGAAGATCTTGTGCTGGTCACCGAGAACACGGCCCAGCTCCTCTCCAAGACCGGCTGGGATACCGAGGAGTTGTTCGTATTCGAATAGTCTGGCGCGGCGCACAGTGCGTCGTGACGTTGGTCGTGGGACTGAGATCAGGGGGGGTGCTGAAATGGCCGTCCGGCTGTCGATGGAAAGCGTAGTGAACCTGGAGATTCTCCGGCGTGAAATGGCACGCGCCAACCTGAATACGCTGGTCGCCAGCTCCCCCGAGAGCACATTCTATCTCTCCGGCGTTGTTGACAACACCTACGTCTTCCTGCGCGACCGACTGATCATTGTCGTTGTACACGACGGCCGCCCTACAACGATCATCGTCTCAGGCATCATGGAGCCTTTGGCCCGAGCCACCGGATGGATCGAGGATGTCCGGACATACAAGGAGCACGCGGTATCTCCGGTGAGCACCCTCGCCGATCTCCTTGAGGAGAAGGGACTGGTCAAAGGCCGAATTGGCATTGAGGCGAAGTGGTGGACGCTCGCGTTCTACCAAGAGTTAGTGACGCGGTTGCCCAATGCGACCTTTATCCCGGCCGATGACGTCATCCAGCGGACGCGGTCGATCAAGACGCCGGAGGAGATCAAGCATCTCAAGACCGCCGCTCAGCTCACGGATGAGGCGGTTTACGCAGCATGGCGGCAGTCGCATCCAGGAGATACCGAACGCGAAGTGGCAAACCGGATGACAGACGAGTGGCTGAAGCGCGGGGCGGAGCGCGCCAGTCACACAATGTTTGCAAGTGGTCGGAACACGACAATTACGCACCACATTCCGGGCGCAAAAAAGCTGGAGGCAGGGGAGATCGTGCACAGTGACCACGGCGCGATCTTCAACAACTTCTGGTCTGACCTCGGCCGGCTCGGGGTCGTCGGGCGCCCTTCGCAGCGCCAGAGGGATCTCTACAAGATACTCTGGGACATCCATCAAGCGACGATAGCCATGGCCAGGCCAGGGACCGAGGTGCGGGAGTTGTTCGAATTTGCCCGGCGGGAATGTACCCAGCGCAGCATCGACTTTTCGTATGCCGAGAATTGCGAGATCGGTCATAGCATGGGACAACGGCCAGGCCATGAGGAACCGGTTATCCATCCCTTTAACAGCACGGCGTTAGAACCGAACATGGTCCTGGCGATCGAGCCCATGTTCATGATGCCCGACGAATACTATCATCTTGAAGATCTCGTGCTCGTCACCGACAATGCCCCTCAGGTTCTATCCAAGACGCGCTGGGATCTAGGCGAAATCTTCACTTTCGAGTGACGGGTCGTCGATAGTTGCAAAGGGAGATGATCATGGACCATGCTGGCTTTCTCGATATCTGCCTTGAGGAGGCGGAACTGGCGCGACAGGCCGGAGCGATGCCTGTCGGCGCCGTCATCGTCGCGCCCGACGGCAGTATCTTGAGCCGTGGTCGAAACAGGGCGCTCACGCAGGGGGATCAGACGGCGCATGCTGAAGTTGACGCGATCCGCAACGCGGGCAGAGCGATCGTGGACAACGTTCCCGATGAAGGCTGGATCCTCTACAGTTCGGCAGAGCCCTGCCTGATGTGCTTGGGTGCGATCGTCCTCACCCCCGTCAAGACCGTCGTGTGGGCGAGCGACTCAGTGACGGGTAGTGCCTACCACTTGCTGATTCGCGATCAGACCATGGCGGCGGACCGAGCGAGAACGCCTTTGGAGGCCGAACGGATCCGGGCGCTGAAAGTGATCGAGGAGCCTTCAGAGGCGCATCGCTCGCGCAGCCGGGCGTTCCTGCGTGAATTCTTCACCACACAAGGAAATGTGACGCGCGCGCAGCTGTACTAGGGCGTACTCAAGGTAAGTCACAGGACTCCGCGGCAGGATCAATCGGGACGCAGAGAGGTACGGTCTTCTTGGCGAGCGTCCTCTCCACCCAACTGTGAAGCGCTACATCCTCTCTCGGATACTCACGCTGGCGCTCGTTGCCTTCGGGGTTTCGGTCCTCGTGTTCATCAGCCTGAGGATGGTTCCTGGCGATGCCGCGACCGTGCTGCTTGAAAAGCACGGAGATCCCGAGCAGCTGGAAATCTTACGGCATCAGCTCGGTTTGGACGAACCGCAGGCGGTCCAGTTTCTGCATTGGCTGGCGAGCTTTGGAACCCCCGATTGGGGACGGTCACTGCGGACCAACGCCCCGGTTCGAGAAGTCGTCCTGGGGCGCATTCTTCCCACGGTGCAGCTCGCGGTAGCCGCAATGATCGTGTCGGCCGCCGTCGGGATCTCGCTGGGCGTGTTTTCCGCTACCCGCAGGAACTCCTGGATCGACTATGTTGCGCGGTCGGTGAGTTTCGTCGCATTGTCAGTGCCGAGTTTCTGGCTCGCTATCCTGCTCGTGCTGTTTTTCTCGGTCCGGCTCCGCCTCTTACCCTCGATCGGGTTTGCCGCGGCGTGGGAAGACCCGTGGCAATCGCTGAAACTTACCGCTCTACCCGCTCTGGCTTTGGCGATCCCGCAGGCCGCCGTGATCATGCGGTTCACTCGCTCGGCGCTGTTAGAAGTGCTCGGGCAGGACTACATCCGGACGGCCCGGGCGAAGGGCCTTCGGGAACGCAAGGTGGTCTACAGGCACGCGCTCAAGAACGCGCTGATCAGTGTCATTACCATCGTCGGCATTCAGATGGGGTTCCTCTTAGGAGGAGCGGTCGTTGTCGAGACCATCTTCCAGTGGCCGGGCCTGGGTTACGGAGCGTTTCAGGCTTTAAGGAGCCGCGACTATCCCGTCGCACAAGGGATCGTCTTGTTTACGACATTTTTCTTCGCGCTGGTGACCTTGCTGGTCGACATCGGGTATGCGTTGATTGACCCGCGAATTCGCTACGATTGATCAGATGAAACGATTCATTCCAGAGACGCCGGAGTCCGCCGCTTCGCGACCGCGTACTCTGACGGCGTGGATAGCCGAGTCCGTCCGAGCGTGCGTGAAGTTCATCGTGAAGGAGAAAGCAGTTGGCTTTGGCGGCGCCATCGTGCTTGGAATAGTGCTGATGGCGCTATTTCCGCAGGCGATTGCGGTTGCAGATCCCAACCGAATCGACGTCTCAGTGCTTCTTGCGGGGCCAAGCCTCGCGCATCCATTGGGGACAGACGAGCTGGGCCGCGACGTATGGAGCCGGGTGGTGGTCGGAGCCCGCGTGTCTCTGATCGTGGCGCTCGCGGCGGTGGGAAGTGCACTGGTGGCGGGATCGATCATCGGGGTCGTTGCGGCGTGGGCCAGCGGGCGGGTCGACAACCTTATCATGCGGCTGATGGATCTCGCCATCGCGTTTCCTTCGATTCTCCTGGCGATGATGATCATTGCCGCGCTGGGCCTGGGGGCGCGGAGCGTGATCATCGCGATTGCGCTGGTCAATACCCCGGGCTTTGCGCGGATAGCCCGAGCGGCGGTGCTGGGCATCAAAGGGGAACTCTACATTGAAGCTGCACGTGCCCTCGGCGCACATGAGTCCTGGATCATCACGCACCACGTGCTCCCGAATATCTTGCCGCCGCTGATGGTGGGGTTCTCGGTCAGCATGGGGTTTGCGATCATTGTGGAGGCATCATTGAGCTTTCTGGGGCTTGGGTTACCACCGCCCCATCCGGCGTGGGGAAGCATGCTCTTCAAGGGCAAGGATTTCATGGAGATCTCGCCTTGGGGGATGATCGGGCCGGGGCTTGCGTTGACGCTGACCGTGGTCGGGTTCAACCTCCTCGGGGACGGAATGCGGGATCTCTTCGATCCCACAGACCGGCGTTAGCGCCCCCCTGTCTCTCGCTCGAAGGCCAGATTGGCGATGGCGTTCGCGGCGCGTTGACCCGCAGGATCAAGTTAAGCCACGGCTTACAGTTCCCAGGTCTGGCTGCGGTTCATGGGAGACCCAGTGGCGGTTGGCCGATGGCCAGGGCCACCGCCTCGCGATGGAGGACTGTTTCAGGCGGCAACGGGGCATGATTCTCGGGGGAGTAACCTGCCGGACGGTACCGGTACGAGAATTGCTCCTGGGGTCTTGTTTGGACCGTGTCGGGTGGTCGCTGGCGGTTCCCGGTGGAGTGGTGAGCTCAGGCTGGGGCCGTCGGTTGTGCCTTGGCACGGTCCTCTGCCGTCGTCGCGCTTCCATGGGATTCATCACGCTTGCCCAGCTTCACGAGGTCCGCGCTCACAGGGAGACCCGGCGTGCATACGCAACCTGACGATCGTCCAGCACTTGGACTGATGACGAGCCTCATGCTCGATGCACAGGCCAACCTGCAGGTCTTTCACCCCGACCACACCGGCCTGCGTCAGGACCGGCTGACCGGGGTGGGCAATCTATTCGCCTTTCTGGAGGACTTCGCCGTCGCGTTGCGGAGATCGCCTGTGCTCAGCGTGCTGTTGCTGGACGTGGATGCGTTCAAACAGCAGGTGGACGCACACGGGTATGCCACGGGCGATGAGATGCTCCAGGTCCTCGCCCTGTTTCTCGGCGACATCGCGGAGAAGGCGGGGTTCCCGCGTACCGCTGTGTACCGCTTCGGTGGGGACACTTTTTGCCTGCTGGCCGAGCAGACCAATCCTGATGACGCCGCCCGGTGGGCCGAGCAGTGTGTGGCTGGTGTCCGAGGACACGAGTTCCGCCTCACGGATCGATCCGTACAATTCACGATCTCCGTGGGTGTCGTGGGCGCCGCTTTGGACGCACCCAAGACGGCCCCGGTCGGGGTCGCGGGGCTGTTGCTGCAGGCGTTTGAAGCGCTCTACGTGGCCAAGCGCCACGGGGGGAATACCGTGCGGCCTGTTCCTTCCGGCTGGCGCTGTGATGCCCGCAGCGCGGACCTGACCGGGACGCTCGTCGCGAGCATCCTGGAAGCCTTAAAGCTCGTGCAGACCGCGCAGGTGATGGCGTTTACGGATCCCATTACGGGGCTGCCCAATCAGCGGGCCGCACGGGCGTATCTCGAACAGGAATGTCTCCGCGCCGCCCGGCACAACCACGCGTTCGCCGTGGCGCTGGTAGATGGCGATAACCTCCGCGCCTACAACGACCGATTCGGTTACTTGGCTGGCAACGACATGATCCGGCAGTTGGGCGAGGTGTTGCAATCAGGGGTGCGGGAGTCAGATTTCGTTGCGCGGTGGCTGTCCGGGGACGAGTTTCTCATCATCATGCCAGACGCCACGCTGGAGACGGCGCAGGCCGCGGTTGAACGGATTCGGCAGGATGTGGCCAGCCGGTCGCAGATCTGGGCCTTGCCGGTCACGATCTCCGCCGGGATCACGGCGTTCCCCCAGTTCAGCGAAAATCCGGATACCCTCTGTCATCAAGCCGAGCTGGCGAACCATCTTGCGAAGCAGCGTGGCAGAAATCGGATCAGCGTGTGGGAAGCGTAGAGCCGTTCCCCCCGGCGTTGTTGCCGTGGGATTTCGACGCCGCTCAGATTTAGCGAAAGTATTGTGCGAACTGGGCGTGCGCCCGAAAATGACCGAGTTGGTCAAGGGCCTGCCGATCGAGCTGTTCAAAGGTCAGCCCCCGTGCCTGCAGTTGTTGCTCGAGGCGGGCGGTAATCTCGGCGCCGAGTTCGGCCAGGTGATCCCCCGCCGCGTCGCCGTAGCGGGTCTGAAACTCTTGGATCACAGCCCGCTGCACGGCATCGACGTCGACCTGTGCACGCAGCAACAGCCCGGCCACTGCACGTTTCTCGGCGGCCAGCCGCAGGATCATGAACGATTCGACGCTCTCCGCATCCACCGGGGCGATCCAATACTGCTGCACGATCCCGTCCGCCTGCTCGCCGGTCAGCCGCGCGTACGGGATGCGGCCGCTGAAGATGCTGCCCACTATTTGATGCCGGGCTTCGATCAGGTCCACAAACGGAATGCGAAACGTATCGAGATGCGACAGGGCGCGCTCAAGCTGCTGGGGGAGTTCACGCGCTGCCCGCCGCATCTCATGAGCGAAGGTGAGGACACTGTGCACGAGGCCGCCGAGCGGGATGACCTGCTTGGCTGCCTCTCCGGCCAGTAGATCGACCAGGTCGTTTGCGGAGAAGCCCGTCTGTTCCCCCGTCGCTAGAAAGACCAGCCCATCGTGGTAGACGAAGAGAAACCCTCGCGGCGCGTTCCGCAGATTGCGGCGTGGCTCAGCGCCCGGATAGGCAGCGACGATCGCGGCCTTGCTGCCCTCCAGCAGTCCGCTCAGCCGGACCTGTTCGAAGCTTGGTGAGGGAAGCGCGGCGTTGCGGGGGATGTGCATCGGATCTACCGGCTGTGCGCCAGCGCCCGCAGAATCCGGATCCGCTCGTGGATGGGAGGATGGGTGTTGAGCAGCTTGCCGAACGTTCCTTCTCCTTCCGACAGCGGGTTGACCGGGTTCAGCACGAAAAGGTGCTGCACTCCCCGGTTGGCGATATCCAGGCGATCGGGATCTTTGGCGATCTTCTCGAGGGCATCGGCCAGGGCCCCCGGGTTTCGAGTGAGGTCGGCGCCGCCGAGATCGGCCAGATACTCGCGCTGGCGCGACACCGCCATCTGGATGATCTTGGCCAAAATCGGCGCCAGGATCGCCAGGAGCAGCCCCACGACAAGGATCGCCGCCTGAGCCCTCGAGTCCGAATTACCCCGGGAGCCGCGGAAGCCCCCGGCGCGGGTGCGCCAGAACACGTCGGTCATGATCACGATCCCCCCGACGAGGATCGCGAGTACGACGGCGTAGAGCGTATCCCGCTGGCGGATGTGAGACATCTCGTGCGCGACTACCGCCTGGAGCTCGCTGCGGTTGAGGACTTCGAGCAGCCCGGACGTCACGGCGATCGAAGCGGTCCGCGGATCACGCCCCGTGGCCAGCGCATTGGACGCCGGTGAGTCGATGACGTAGACCCGTGGGACCGGCAGTCCGGCGGCGATTGCCATCTCCTCGGCCACGTTGATGAGCTCGCGGTGCTGCGCGCGATCGGCGGGCCGGGCACGCAGCAGTCCGAGCACCAGCTGATCGCCGGCGAAGTACGCGGTCATCGCGGAGAAGGTGGCGACGAAGAATCCGATGACCGCGGCGGGGAACCCAACGTCCCAGATCAGTCCCAACAAATACGCCGTCGCAGTGGACAGCACGACGATGGCGACCATCCACGCTACTGTCGCGTAGACGTTGCGGTCGATGCGCTGCTGCAGGTGCAGATCGTCGGCTGCGCCGGCCACGTTAGAACTTCACCTGCTGGACTTCGCGCTGCACCGCATCGACCTCCAGGTAGTCTGCCGGCAGGAAGTGCAGCGGGCCCGCGATGAGGGCCGCGGGAAACTGCTGGATCTTGGTGTTGTAGACTCGGACCGAGTCATTGTAGTACTGCCGCGCGAAGGCCACCTTGTTTTCGGTCGCCGTGAGCTCTTCCATCAGGTCGCGGAAGTTCTGGTCGGCCTTCAGCTGAGGGTAGGCTTCGGCGACGGCAAAGAGGGAGCGGATCGCCGGTGCCAGTCGCATTTCCGCGCCGGCCACGTCGCGCGGGTTGCCCGCGGTCAAGGCCTCCGCGCGGACCCGGGCGATCGTTTCGAAGAGCTCCCGCTCGTGCTTGGCGTAGGCCCGAACGGTGTCGACGAGGTTGGGGATGAGGTCGTACCGCCGCTTCAACTGGACGTCGATCTGCGCCCACGCGCTCTGGACGGTATTGCGCCACTTCACCAGGCCGTTGTACAGGAGGACGAACCACAGCAGCAGGATGACAACCAGGGTGATGACGTAGCCTGTTGCGCTCATCTTAGCGGCCAACTCCTCTCATGCGCCGATGCGGCCCCGCAGCCGGGGATCCAGCACGTCCCGCACGCCGTCCCCCAGCAGGTTGAAGCCAAGCACGGTGAGCGCGATCGCGATGCCGGGGAACGTGGAGACCCACCACTGGGTCGTGATGTAGTTCCGGCCCTCCGAGATCATCACCCCCCACTCGGGCGTCGGGGGTTGCGCGCCGAAGCCGATGAACCCGAGCCCGGCGGCGGTGAGGATGATGCCCCCCATGTCCAGACTGATCTGGATGATGAGGGGACTCATCACCCCCGGCAGCACGTGGCGGGCCAGGATACGCGGCGGGCTGGCGCCCAGCGCCCGGGCCGCCTCGACGAAATTCTCCTCCCGCAGCCCCAGCGTCATGCTGCGGGCGAGCCGGGCGTAGGCCGGCCACGCGGCCAGCGAGATCGCGATCACCACGTTCTCCAGCGTCGGCCGCAGCGCGGCCGCGATCGCCATCGCCAGGATGAGCCGGGGGAACGCCATGAACATGTCGGTCACGCGCATCGCGATGTCGTCGAGCCGGCCGCGGAAATAGCCGGCGACGATGCCGACCGGGGCGCCGATGACGGTCGCGATCACCGCGGTGAGGATCGCAATCCGCAGCGAGATGCGGGACCCGTAGATCACACGGCTGAAGATGTCCCGCCCCAGGGTGTCGGTGCCGAAGAAGTGCGCCCGGCTGGGCGGAGCCAGCCGCTCGGCGACGTTCGTCTGCAGGGGATCCTCGGTCGCAATCAGCGGCGCGGCGGCCGCGACCAGGACGAGCAGCCCGATGATGATCATCCCGATCATCGAGAGGGGATTGCGCAGCGTCCGCCACATCAGGCTGCGGGTGCGGGCCCGATCCCTGGCGCCCTGGGCGAGCAGGGCCGCGTCCGTCGTCGCCGTCCTACTCATAGCGGATCTTGGGGTTGAGGATCCCATAGGCGAGGTCGACCACCAGGTTGGCCAGCGAGAAGATCAGCGCAATGAGAATCGTGACCCCCATGATTGCCGCGAAATCCTGCGAGAGGATCGCGCTGGTCGCATACCGGCCCAGCCCCGGCCACGAAAACACCGTCTCGGTGAGGACGGCGCCCTCGAGCAGCCCGCCATAGTAGATGCCAATGACCGTGATGATCGGCAGCAGCGCGTTGCGCAGTGCATGCTTGAACACGACGGTGCGCTCCGCCAGGCCCTTCGCCCGCGCGACCTTGATGTAGTCCAACCCGAGCACTTCGAGCATGCTGGCCCTGGTAATACGCGCGATGCCCACCAGCGCGTGCGACCCGAGTACGATCGCCGGCAGCCAGAGATGGTGGATGGCGTTGCCGAACGTGTCGAAGTCTCGCGCGATGAGCGAGTCCACCAGGACCATGCCCGTGACAAACGGCGGCCGCGTGAGGAACACGTCGAGCTGGCCGGGGCCCGGCAGCAGGCCAAACTTGAAGTAGAAGATGTACAGCAGGATGAGCCCGAGCCAGAAGACCGGCATCGACAGGCCGATGAGCGAGAAGAAGCGCACCGCATGGTCGATCCACCTGCCGTGAGTGACCGCTGAGATGACGCCGACGCTGACGCCCACCACCACGCCAAGGAGGATCGACGCCGTCGCGAGCTCGATCGTCGCCGGGAAGAACTCGATCAGGTCCCGGATCACCGGCCGTTTCGTAGCCAGCGACGTGCCCAGGTCGCCGTGAGCCAGCCGTTCCACGAAGCGGACAAACTGCTCGTAGAGCGGGCGGTCCAGCCCGTAGCGCTGGCGGAGGTCGTCGATGAGGTCCTGCGGCGCCTGGGGACCGAGGATGGCGCCGACCGGATCCCCGGGGATGACGTGGGAGAGGAAGAACACGATGACCAGCACGCCGGCGATGGCCACCGACGCAAGCAGCAACCGCCGGACCAGATAGGACCACATCGCAAAAGGTCAGGAGGGAGCGGGTCCCGGCCCGCTCCCTCCTCGGGTGCTACTTGGACGCGTTGGAGAAATCGTACGTGATGTTTAGCGGCGACGGATCCACGCCCCTGACGTTGGCCCGCATGCCGATCTGCCGCAGCGGGTAGGCAAAGATGACATACGGTCCCTCGTCGAGCACGACCTTCTGGATGTCGCGGTACATGGCGGCCCGTCTGGCCTGGTCGCGCTCTTTCACCGCGGCCTGGACGACCTGTTTCACCGGATGGTCCCACTGGTTCCGGAAGGCCAGCACGCGGCTGTCGAAGTCGGCGAAGGCCTTGGCCAGGTTGTCCGGGTCCGGATAGTCAGCGCCCCAGCGGGCGATCACGAACTGATGCGTCCGCGCGCGGTACGTGGACGTCACGTCCGCGCTGCGCAGCACTTTGACGTCGACGTTGATCCCGATCTGCGCCAGATCTTCTTTGATCTTGGCGGCGACGTCTGGCAGTGGGATCTCGGTGGACACGATGAGCTCCGCGTTGAAGCCGCGCTCCAGTCCGGCCTCGCGCATCAGGGCGCGGGCGCGGTCGAGGTTCTTGCTGTACGGCCGGTCGGGCAGGTGCCCGAACATCCCGGCCGGCACGATCGTCTCCCCAACCTCGATCGCGTTTTCGAAAATTCCCTTAATAGCCTCGTAATCGATGGCGAACTTGATTGCGGTGCGCACCTGCCGGCTGCGGAACGGTTCGTAGCCGACGTTCATCGCCAGGTAGCGGATGGAGAACGTCGGGGTCTTCTTGACGATGAATCCCGACTGGGGCGTCAACTGCGCCACCTGAGAGGGCAGGAGACTCAACGCGACGTCGATATCGCCTCGCTGAAGGGCCAACAGCTGCGCAGTGGGTTCGAGGATCTCCTGGATGAACACGCGGCCCATCGGCGGCCGGCCGCGCCAGTAGTTGTCGAACGCCTTGAGTTCAATCTTCAGGTTGCGGCTCCAGCCGATCAGCTCGTAGGCTCCGGACCCGGCGTCATGATCGGCCATCCACTTGTTGGCCAGGGGATCCGCGGGCGTCGCGTTCCGCTGCACCACTGCGGGGTCGACGATGCCGGTGACCGCATTGGCCAGCACCGAGGCCATCAGGACTTCGGGCATGGCCTGGCTGAACCGTACGCGGACGGTGTCGGGGGCGGTCGCCGCCACGTCCTCCGGCGCTTTGATGAAGTCGGTGACGATGAACGACGGGGAGAGCTTCAGCCGGTGGGCCCGGCGGATCGAGAATTCCACCGCGCCCGCGGTCACGGGGTTGCCGCTATGGAACCGCATCCCGGGGCGCAGCCGGAAGGTGTAGGTGGTCAGGTCCGCCGATGCCGTCCATGAGGCCGCGGCTTTGGGCACGGCGCGGGTGAAATCCCGGCTGAAATCGACCAGGGTGTCGTAGATCTGATTCGCCACCCAGACGCTGGCAAACTCGAACGCCTCCGCCGGGTCGAGGCTGATCGAGTCGGAAATGACGCCGCCGAAGACCAGCACGTTGGCCGGAACCCTGCTGGGCGGCGCGGCCGCCGCGGCCGGCAGGACGAGCGTGAGGACCAACAGGCCGATGACCAGCGCATGCCGGCTGGACATGTGTGTTCCCCCTTTGATGGTGTGGGATGGACTCAGCTGTGGGCTTCGCCCCCGGCGGCACCGGCCCTTCAGGGCCGGCGGTTACCCGCGCGAGGCCGCGCCGTGGACCTCCGCCGCCGCGCGCAGGCCGGACTCGATGGCGCCCTGGATCCACGCGTGCGTGAGCGACGTGTGCTCGCCGGCGAAGTGGATGCGTCCTTCCGGCGCCACGATGTGGTCGTGGAGCAGGCTCTGCTGCCCGGGATCGAACAGCGCGAAGGCCCCGCCGGCGAATTCGTCATCGTGCCACATCTTTGAGGCGCCGACCTCGAACGTCTCCATGATCTGGGGATGGATCTGGGCCACGTCCTCCAGCGCCTGGGTGATGCGCTCCTCCGGCGGCAGCGAGCCCCAGCGCTGGGCGTCCTCCGACCAGGTGTAGCTGGCCAGCAGCACGCCGCGGCCGGTCTCCCGGCCGTGCTCGGGATAGTAGATGTTCCGCACGGCGAGGTCGGTGATCGTCCCGCCGCCGAAGATGCCTTCGTCTTCTTCCCAAAACCTTCGGCGGCACTGGACGAAGATCTTGGCCGATGCGTCGTAGTGCAGCTGGCGGATCGCGCGCTGCTTGGGCCGGGAGAACGGTTTCAGGACCTCGACGTGGCGGAGGACCGGGAAGGGGACCGCGATGATGGTGTAATCCGCACTGACCTGCGTCCGGCCGGCCGGCGTCTGGCAGTGGATGATGACCTGATCCTGCGTCTGGTCGATGGCGATCATCTTCGTGTTCAGTTTAATCCGGTCGCCCAGGGCCGCTGCCAGCGCGCGGGGGAGGCGGTCCATCCCGCCGTCGATCTGCGCCATGTTGGTATAGAAGTTGCCGGCCTCTTCCCGCAGGAGTTCCAGAAACGACGAGTTGAGCAGCGCTTCCTGGTTCCACAGCAGACCGAAGAGCTCGATCGCCGCTTCCGACCAATGATGGGCCTCGAGGAACTCGCGGACCGAATACTGGTCGTGCGCCGCGGTGATCTCGGGCCAGGCGGCGTCGCCCTCGGCCTCGAGTTTCGCCACGATCGGGGCCAGCGCGTCGGCCCACAGCTGGGCGATGGTCTTGCCGGCTTCATGCTCGGCGAGGTCGAACGCCAGGCAGTCCGGGTCCTCGTCGACCTCCTCGATGCGGAACCGCCTCCCCCCGATGTAATAGAAGGCCTTGGGGTTTCCCATCGTAAACGGCGCGGTCGTCAGCTCGAAGCGTTCGACGTAGGCCATCGTCAGCGAATGGGCCTGGGGGATCCGCATGGCGCCCGCCTCCGCGTGCAGCCCGGGGGCGAACGGCTCGCGGATCGTCTGGACGCGGCCGCCGACGCGCGCCTGTCCCTCGAGCACAATGGGCTCGTGTCCGGCGCGGAGGAGTTCGTAGGCTGCGATCAGGCCGGCCATGCCGGCGCCGACGACCGCCACCTTCTTCGGCCGTCCGGCCGGGTCGCCCAGGCCGTGCGTTGCCATCTGCAGATAATTCATGATTCGACGAGCCCCTCCAATCGTAGTGTCGCGTTGAATCCGATGACGCGCTCGCACCAGCGGGCCACGGCCAGCAGTGTGGTCTCCTCGCCTCGGCCTCCCACCAGCTGAATCCCCAGCGGCAGTCCCTCCGGCGTCAGGCCAGACGGCAGCGAGATCGCCGGCAGCCCGGCGAAACTCCACGGAGCGCAGAAGCGTGGATCGCCGGTCGAGTCCAATCCCCTGGGCGCCGGCGCGGGCGTGGTCGGCATCATCAGCACATCGACGGCCGCCAGCACGCGCTCCATGTCGGCGCGGAACCGCCCGCGCAATTCCAGGGCCTGCGCGTACGCCGAGGCGGTCCGCTGCTGTCCCCGTTCGATTAATGCCCGGATCTTGGGCCGGTAATGCCTGCCGTGCTCGGCGAATCTCGGCGCGTGGACGGCCGCCGCTTCAGCCTCGACGGTGAGGTGCGTGGCCTCGATGACACCGGAAAAACTGGACGGCAGCGACACATCCGAGATCACCGCACCTGCGGTTTCCACCATGCTCGTGATGCGGACGATCATCGACGCCGTCTGGCCATCTGTGAGGCTCGAGAAGAATCCGTTGAGCAGACCGATCCGCGGAGGAGCGGATGGTCCGGCCGCGCGGCCACGGGTCGCATCCCCGGCGAGGACGCTGAACGCGAGCGCGGCGTCATCCACGCTGCGGCAAAAGATGCCAACGTGGTCGAGGCTCGGCGCCAGCGGGTGGACGCCGTCCGCCGCGATGGCGCCGTGCGTCGGTTTGAATCCGACGATCCCGCAGTACGCTGCCGGACGCAGCGTGGAGCCGATTGTCTGGGAGCCTAGGGCCAGCGGAATCGTGCGCGCGCCGACGGCCGCCGCCGAGCCGGCGGAGGACCCGCCCGGCGTGTGCTCTGGGTTCCAGGGATTCGTGGTTGGTGTGGGATCCAGGTAGGCGAATTCGGTCGTAGTCGTTTTGCCGAGGATGATGGCGCCCGCGCGCCGCAGCCGCGCCACACTCGCCGCGTCTTCGGTCGCCCGTACGTGGGCGAAGGACCCCGCGCCCGCGGTTGTCACCATCCCTTCGACGTGAAAGATGTCCTTTACGCCCGCGGGGATGCCGTGCAGCGGGCCGCGGAAGGTCCCGGCGCGGGCCTCGTCGCTCAGTATGCGTGCGCGGGTGAGCGCGCCGGCGCGATCGACGAATACCCAGGCCTTCAACGTCGGCTCCACTGCCTCGAGGCGCGCAAGGGCAGCTTCGACCAATTCGGCCGGCGACAGGTCGCCGGCGCGGATCAGCGCCGCGGCTTCGGTTGCGGTCAGGTCGGTGGCGTTCGTGTCCTGAGATTTCGGGATCCTTCGTGCGAAGTACTCCTCTGATGGGCAGGAAACCCGAGCGTGCCGACAAACTGGTCTGCAACTTCATCGTTCAGACGGAGGTGTGTGCAATGGAGAGGCTCCGAACACCGCTTCTCGCCACGGCCGTCGTCACGCTGCTCTATGGCATTTCTGCTCTCTTCCCCGCGCTGGCCCGCAGCATCTTCGGCTACGAGATCAAAGACGCGGGCCTGGCGCTGTTTCTGGCCGCGGCGTTGCTCGGATACGGGGTCGTGCTCTGGGCGATTGCGCAGAATCCGATGGCGCACGGAAGTCTGGCGAATTCCGTCGTTGTCTCATTGGTGATCGCGCTGCTCCTCACGCTCTACGGGTGGTATCGAGGAGACTTCGGCATGCGCACGGCCGCCATCCCGATCGTGTTGAGCATCGTGCTCGGCGGGTGGATCTGGTCGGCCAGGCCGAAAACGATGTAGTGGCTGTTCAAACCGAAGGTTCTCGTCGCCATTAGGTCTGGTGGAGGGGCGCTCCCCTGGGCGGCTACTTGGGGGCGGCCACCGCGCTGCGAGTCGGGCGGCTCGGATTGACCATGCAGGCCTCCCGTTCCCTTACGCGCGCGCCTGCCAAACGTTAGCTACGGATCACTACGGTCCGTACCCACTCCCCGCAACATCGGTGCTGCGATCCCACGCTTCACGGCCTGCCCTATGGTTGCCGCCCTCCCATCTCCACGCGGTGGCCGCCCCCTCCGCCGCCGCCATGCTTTTTCACATCGGTCCTGCCACGAACGGAACTGGTTTCTGGATGGGGCTGGTGGAGGGCCGCGGAGCGGACATGGCGGCGAGTTGTCGCCGCCGTGCGCGAGGGCCGCGTCGCGAAGGGCGGAGCCTCAGCACGCCGCGAGGTGAGAGGGGCACAGCGTAGGACGTC
>DASYRL010000050.1:0-30261 GCA_036004445.1 bacterium | reverse complement strand
GCGATTGAGGAGCAGCTGGCCCGCGTGCGCGGCGAAATCGAGCAGCTGACCGGCCGGATGCGGTTTCTCGAACGCAGCGCCGACCTAGCGACGGTGGCGGTGGCCGTGAAACAGAAGGCGAAGAAGACGTCCGGCGGTCTCTGGGACATCTCCGGCACGTTGTCGAAGATGCGGGCGGCATTTCTGGCGACGGTCCGGCAGATCGTTGCGGTGGTGGAATGGTTCGGCGTGACGGTCAGCGCGCTGGTGCCGGTGCTCCTGCTGGCGGCGGGGGCCTGGTTGTTGATCCGGCGTGTCAGGCTCGCGCGTCTGTGATAGCGTCACGGCGGGCATCAGACTCAGTAGTGATCGACGAACGACCAGGAACGAACGACGAACGTTAGTTTAGGCGAGGCCGGCGGGTTCATGCGCGGAGTACGGCGGACCATAGGCATACTGCTGGTCGGGATGGCGCTGCTCGGCGCCGGGGCGATCCATGCGTCGGCGGCCGCGGCACCGGCGCAGTACTTCATCACCCCGACCTGGGGAACGTTATCCTCGCACCTGGGCTGGCGGCGGGATCCATTCCGGCAGAATACCTGGCAGCACCATTGGGGGATCGATATTGCCGCGCGGTTCGGCATGCCCGTCGTCGCCAGCGCCACCGGCGTCGTGCGGTACGCCGGTTGGTTCGGCGGGTACGGACGAGTAGTGTACCTGGAGCACGGGCAGGGGTGGGCGACGTTGTACGCGCACCTCAGCCACTTCTACGTCCGGCCCGGCCAGATCGTGAAGCAGGCGAGCGCCATCGGCGCGGTCGGCACGGCCGGCCGCAGCACCGGACCGCATCTGCACTTTGAGATCCGCTACAAGAACGTGCCGCTGGATCCGCTCGCGTACCTGGGGCGACGCTCGGCAAGCCGATAAGGCAACCGACGCAACTCACACAACCTACACAACCTACACAATCACCTACGGTGTCTGTGGTCCAGCAGTTAGTTGTGGAGGTCGTATAGGTTCGCCATCGCCAGAATAAAGCCGGTCAGCATGTCGGCACCGGAGGTCTCGCCGTAGGTTAGCATGTGCCGCCCGGTTGCGATCACATCATCCGGTGCATCTCCGGCCAGCGCCGCCAGCAGGCGCTGCCACGCCTCGCTGGCGTCCCCGCCTGCGGCGGCCTGGAGATACGCTGCACTGATGCGCGTCGTCCGGCCGGCGGTCGCACTCCGGATGGCTTCGCGCAAGTCGGTGTGATCGTCAGGAAGTGCCGCGAGCGCGACCAGCGCACCCACCAGCACGTCGTCGCCTGATGGGGTCAAGCCGGCCCCGAGTCCCGCCAGATCGCCCGCCGCCGTTTGGACCTCCACCGGCGATCGCATGCGCAGCCCCGACCTCAATCCGGCCAAGGCCTGCTGCATGCGCCGATGCATGAGATGTTCCGTCGATGTGGTTGCCAGGGTCGTTCCCATCAGGACGTCCACATGCCTCATGACGTTCATCATCTGGGTCATCGTCCAAGGAGTGATGCGGGGGTCCCAGCGGGTGGCGCGGTGCAGAGCGATCGATGGCCAGGCGTCGACACGGAGCGTTTCTTCCGATGCAGTGACGGGGCCGCCGACCGTCAGCCGCTCAAAGGGCGGCGTCGAGCTTTCAGGCAACACGACGTTCAGTGGTCCATTGAGCAAGTCTTCGGCGACGATCGCGACGATGGAGTCCTCGACGTCCAGATACGCGCTGCGGGCGAACGTGGCGAGGACCGTTCCGCGGCGCGGCTGCTGCAGCAACGCGGCGACGGTTGATGAAATCGAGGCCGCGTCGATGTGACTCGTGCCTCGTGCCTCGTGACTCGACGAACCGCCCGACACACCTATTCCGTCGATTCGAGGCCCGGGCCCTGGGTGCGCAGGCGCTCGGCAGCGTCGCGGACGGCCTCGACGATCCCCTGATAGCCGGTGCAGCGGCACAGGTTGCCGCTGAGGACTTCGCGGATCTCCTCGTCCGTGGGCTGGGGGGTCTCGCGGAGAAACGCGACCGCAGTCATCAGGAATCCCGGCGTGCAGAACCCGCATTGCAGGCCGTGGTGATCCCGGAATGCTTCCTGCAGGGGATGGAGCCGCTCCGGTGTCCCCAGTGCCTCGACCGTCGTCACCTCGGCGCCGTCGGCCTGCACGGCAAACATCAGACAGCTGCGGACCGCCTCCCCGTTGAGGAGGATGGTGCACGCTCCGCATACCCCGTGCTCGCAACCGACGTGCGTTCCCGTCAGAGCAAGCGCCTCGCGTAGGAAGTCGACCAGCGTCAGCCGGACGTCGACCTCCCGCGAGTGCTCCCGCCCGTTCACGCGCACCGTGACCCTGCGAATCGAGGTCGGCGGGTCAGCCATGATCCACCATCGACGACCGACTATCGGCCATCGGTTCTTGGGCGCGGCTCACGGCGAGTGCGAGGGCACGAGCGGTCAGCACGCCGGCGACGTCCTTCCGATACGCGGCGGACGCATGGATGTCGCTGTCGGGATCCAGCCGGCCCGCTACGATGCGGGCGATCTCGGCGTAGACGGACTCTTCCGGCCGCCGGCCGATCAGCGGTTCTTCCGCTTCCGCGACCCGCACCGGCACCGGCCCCACACCGGTGAACGCCAGGCGGACCGCCTCGCAGCGGCCGTCGCGCATCGTCACCATCGCCGCTACGCCGGCCAGTGCGTAGTCTCCGTGCCGGCGCGCGACCTCGAGGAAGGCGGTTCCAGCGCGCGCATGGGCCGGAATGCGGACCTCGACCAGTAGTTCGTCCGGCTCCAGCGCGGTGGCGAGGTATGAAAGGAAGAATCCCTCTGCTGAAACCGTCCGCTCCCCGCGCGTGCTGCGCGTGACGAGCGTCGCGCCGGTGGCCGCGGCCGCGGCGGGCAATTCCGCCGACGGGTCGGCGTGGGCGAGGCTGCCGCCCACCGTGCCGCGGTTGCGGATCTGGGGGTGGCCGACGTAGCGGACGGCCTCCCACCACAACGGCAGGTGCTCCCGGACTTCGCCGGAGCGCTCGATCGTCCGCTGCCGCGTCATCGCGCCGATCGCGACCTCGCCGTCGGTTTGCCGGATGTAATCCAGCTCCGCGATGCGATTCAGGTCGATCAGGACGCTCGGCCGCGCCAGACGCATGGCAAGCAGGGGAACCAGGCTCTGCCCGCCGGCCAGGATCTTGCCGTCCCGCCCGTATTCCGACAGCAGCATGACCGCCTCGTCGACCGTCTCCGGTGCGGCGTACTGAAACGGCGCCGGCTTCATAGAACCGGGCCTCGGGCCTCGGGCTTCAGGCTTCGGGCCTGCATCATTGCCGTTGAATCATCTGAAGGAGCAGGTTGGGGCTGAGGGGCATCTGCGAGATCCGGATCGGGTACTCCGGCTGCAGGGCGTCCTCGAGGGCCTGAGCGAACACGGCCGGGACCGGGATTACGCCGGCCTCGCCGGCCCCCTTCACGCCCAGCGGGTTGAGCGGCGACGGCGTCTCGATGTGGTCGATCTCCACCTCCGGGATTTCCATCGCCGTGGGCAGCAGATAGTCCATGAACGTCTGGGTGAGCAGCTGGCCGTTCTCGTCGTAAATGAGCTTCTCGTAGAACGCGTTTCCGATCCCCTGGGCGACGCCGCCGCGGATCTGTCCTTCGAGGATCATCGGATTGATGATCGTCCCGCAGTCGTGTACGACCACGTACTTGAGAATCTTGATCATCCCGGTGGCGACGTCCACCTCGACGATCGCGGCATGGGTCCCGCCGGCGAACGTGCCCCGCGGCGGCGCAAAGAAGCGGCTCGCCTCGAGCCCGGGCTGCTCCCAGTCCTGGGGGATGGTGCCGCGCAGCGGGTTGGCTGCGACGGCGATCTTCGCCAGGGACAGGGACCGCTCGGTGCTCCCCCGGACCGACACCTGTCCGTCGCGCAGTTCCAGGTCGTCGACCCGCGCCTCCAGCGTCGTGGCCGCGACCTTCAGCGCCTTCTCGCGCACCGCCTGGGCGGCGAGGGCCACCGCGTTCCCGGCGACGACCGCGGCCCGGCTCGCGAACGTTCCCGTGCCCCAACTCATCGCCCCGCTGTCGCCGGTGGTGATGACGACGTCTTCGACCGGCACGGTCAGCGCGTCGGCGATGATCTGCGCAAACGAGGTGAAGTGGCCCTGGCCCTGGGTCCCGACGCTGGTCGCCGCGTGGACCTTGCCGGACGGCTCGACGGTGACCCGGCAGCCTTCGTACGGCCCGATGCCCCCGCCCTCGACGTAACTTGCCACTCCGAGCCCGACGTGACGCCCGTCCCGACGATACCGCGCGCGCTGCTCGGGCCAGCGCTCATAGCCGATCATCTCCAGCGCGCGGGCAAAGACCGCCGGGTAGTTGCCGCTGTCGTAGATCAGGGGGGCATTGTCCTGGTAGATGAGCCCGACGTCATACGGAAACTCGTCGTTCTGGATGAAATTCCGCCGCCGGACCTCCGTGCGATCGAGGTTCAGTTCCCGGGCGACTCGGTCCATCAGGCGCTCCATCACAAACACGCCGTGCGGGCGGCCGGCACCGCGGTAGGGGCTGACGATGGTCTTGTTGGTGAACACCGCCTGGAACTCGCAGTGATAGTTCGGGATCCGATACGGCCCCGGCAGCGTGGTGCTGGCGACGATGGGGACGATGATCCCGTAGGGGATGTACGCGCCGGAATCATACAGGAACACCGTCTTCACGCCGAGGATCCCGCCGTCGGCGTCGACGGCGATCTGCGCGTCGTGGATCTGTTCGCGCTCCTGGTTCATCGCCGCGAAATTCTCGCGCCGGTCCTCGATCCACTTGACCGGCCGCCGCAGCTGCATCGCCGCGTACGGGACGAGGACCTCTTCCGGGTAGAACATCATGATCTTCGGTCCGAATCCCCCGCCGACGTCGGGCGCGATGACGCGGACGGAGGCCTGCGGCAGGTCGAGCAGGCGGGCCAGCCCGTTGCGGATCGGGATCGGCGCCTGCGTGGAGTCCCAGACCGTGAGCTGGCGCATCTTGTGGTCCCACTGCGCGACGACGCCCCGGCACTCCATCGGCGCGGCGGTCCCGCGGTCGACTGTGAAGCGCTCCGTAAAGACGTGGGCGGCGCGGGCGAACGCGGCCTCGATGTCGCCGACGCGCTGAGTGTAGTGCGCGCAGACGTTGGTGTCCATGTCGTCGTGCACGAGCGGGCTGTCCGGCGCGACCGCGGCTTCCAGGTCGACGACCGCGGCCAGGGGCTCGTAGTCGACGTCGATGAGGTCCAGCGCGTCTTCCGCGACGTAGCGGCTGTCGGCGACGACGAAGGCCACGGCCTCGCCGACATGGCGGACGATTCCCGGCGCCAGCGCGTACTGCGTCTTGTGGTGGATCAGCGCCGGGTGCGGGATGAGCTTAGGCAGCGGCGCGGCCAGCGTGGCGGGGAGATCTGCGTGCGTGTACACCGCGACAACGCCCGGCAGGGCCGCGGCCATGGCGACGTCGATGCTGCGGATTCGGGCATGGGCGTGCGGGCTGCGCAGTACCGCGCCGTGGACGACTCCGGTTGGCTGGACGTCGTCGACGAACATCCCGCGGCCGGTCAGCAGGCGCGGATCCTCGTTCCGCTTGACGCGTGCGCCGAAATACCGCGTAGCCATGAAATGCCTACTATTATACGGCGCAGGGTAAGCGCGGCCTCCTGCCTAATACCCGACTAGCCCCGGGGGTACATTCACGGAGGACGGAGGGAGAACGACATGGCGAGGATACGGTTCGTCATCCTGTCGCTGCTGCTCATCGGGTTGCTGACGAGTTCCTACAGCGGGGTGGGCTCATCCGCGTCCGCGGGTGCGGCGAAGCCCGTCACGCTCGCGATCCTGCACTTCAGTGTGATCAAGGGGACGACCTGGTCCGGTGCCCACGACCGCGCCGGCCGGCGCATCGCCCAGAAGTATCCCAACGTGAAGTACGTCTACCGCGAAGAGGTCGGCCCCGACCTCACGATCCCCTATGCCGAAGAGCTCATCCGTCAGGGCGCCAACATCGTCGTCGGCAACGCGGAGTTCATGGGCCTGCCGCTCAAGGAAATCGCCGACAAGTACCCCAACGTGTACTTCGCATCCGTGGTGGCCAGCGACGTCACCACCAAGCGCAACTTCATCCGGTTCTTCCCCCGCCAGTACCAGGCGCTCTACCTGGAGGGGCTCGTCGCCGCGGCGCTCACCCGCACCGGGAACATCGGCATCGTCTCCGCGTTTCCCAACATCCAGGTCATCCGGCGCACCGCCGGCTTCTACCTGGGGGTCCAGGACGGCGCGAGGGCCCTGGGCAAGCGCGTCAACGTCTACGTGAAGTACGTCGGCGACTGGTACAAACCCGCGGAGGAGCGCGAGATCGCCACGACGCTCGCGACCCAGTACAAAGTCGACATCATCACCCAGCAGACGGACTCCGGATCTCCGCTGGACGTCGCCCAGGAGCGGAAGATCTGGTTCGTCGGCAAGGATATGGATGTGGTCGGGTTCTACAAGTGGTCCAGTACCAACACCGTCGCCATCTCCTTCGACACGCGGTGGGAGGTGCTCTACGACCGCATGGTCCGGGAGTTCGTGGCCGGGGACCAGACCCCCGAGAACTTCCTCTACCTGGGTCTGCGAGACACGATGACCCTGGCGGACGGCACCGTCGAACCCGCCGTCGACATCATGAACAACCTGAAGGTTGGCGTGGACGCGATCAGCCCGGCGGCGCGCCCGCGGATCCCTGCTTCGATCGTGCAGCTCGTCCGCCAGCGCCGCGATCAGATGATGAAGGGGCAGTGGGATCCGTTCACCGACCACGCGCTGGTCAGCAACGGTACGGGGCTGGCGCTGAAGGGCACGCCGATCCCCGCCAAAGGCACGGTCGTCAAGAAGGCCGGGGTCAGGCCCACCGATCAGTGGTTGCTCGGGCAGTTCAACTTCGATCTTGAGGGGATGATCATCCTCAAGTGAGCCAAGCGCCGGGGGGCTCAGCCATGCATGGGGCTGAGCCCCTTCTCGCGGCGCGCCGCATTACCAAGCGCTTCCCCGGAGTGCTGGCGCTCGACCACGTCGATCTGGAAGTCGGCTCAGGCGAGATCCACGCGGTCCTCGGCCAGAACGGGGCCGGCAAGACCACGCTGATGAACATCCTGTTCGGTCTGGTCGCCCCCGATGCCGGCGCGCTGTACCTTCGGGGGCGGCACGTCTCGTTCGGTTCGCCTCACGATGCCCTCGTCCAGGGCATCGGCATGGTGCATCAGACCCGCCGGCTGGTGTCCGCCCATACGGTGATGGAGAACATCGTGCTGGGACACCCGCGTGCGAGGGGCGTCCTCAACCTGCGGCGCGCGCGGCGCGAAGTGGAAGCCCTGTGCACCCGGTACGGCATTACCGTGGATCTTCGAGCCCGGGTCTGGCAGCTGTCCGAAGGCGAGCGCCAGTGGGTGGAGATCGTCAAGGCGCTCTACCGCGGCGTGGCGATCCTGATCCTCGATGAACCCACGTCCGCTCTCACGCCGCCGGAAGTGGAGTCGCTCCTGGCGGGTCTGCGTGCGATCGTGGCTGATCAGGGCGTCACGGTCTTGCTCGTGACCCACAAGCTCCCCATCGTCATGGCCGTCAGCAACCGCGTGACCGTGCTGCGGTCGGGACGGGTCGTGGCCCGCCTGCGAACCGCGGACACGACGCAGGAGACGGTGGTCAAGCACATGGTCGGTCGCGAGGTGATGTTCCGCACGGCGGAATCCGCCGGTCGGTTAGGATCCCCAGTCTTGGAGATCGACGACGTCTCTGCCTACAACGACAAGGGGCTGCTCGCGCTGTGGGGGGTTTCGCTGTCGCTCCGCGAGGGCGAGATCGTGGGCGTCGCGGGCGTGACCGGGAATGGCCAGGAGGAGCTCGCCCAGGTGCTCGCCGGATTACGCCCCGCGGCCTCAGGGACCGTGCGGTTTGAGGGCCGGGACGTGACCCACCGCTCGCCCCTGGAGCGATGGCAGATGGGGATCGGGTACGTGCCCGCCGAGCGCACGGAGGTGGCCTCCATCGGCGCGTTCTCGCTGGTCGAGAACACGACCCTCAACTACCACTTCGACCGCGCCTTCATCCGCAGCGGCCTTCTGGATGAGGCGGGCCTGGGGCGGCTGACCGAGCGGATCCTTTCCTCTTATAGCGTCAAGGCGCCCAACGCCCACGTCCCCGCCCAGCACCTCTCGGGGGGCAATCTCCAAAAGCTGATCCTGGGCCGGGTCCTGTCGCGCCGGCCCCGGCTGCTGATCGCTCATCTGCCCACCCAGGGGCTGGACGTGGAGGCGGCGGCGTTCGTGCGGGCCACGCTGCTGGAGGCGAGGGCGAACGGGGCGGCGGTGCTGCTCATCTCCGAAGACCTCGACGAGATCCTCGCCCTCAGCGACCGGGTGGCGCCGATCTACGAGGGCCGCTTCGGTGGGATCCTACCACGGGCCGAGGCCGATCCGGAAACCGTCGGTGCGATGATGGCGGGACTGCACACCAACGCGGGCGCCGGATGAGGGTCGGCCGGTACGAGCTCAAACTGGAGCCGCGGCCGTCGCCCGGCCCGGTTTATGCCGTCCTGGCCGCGGTCATGGCCATCGTGCTGGCGCTGGCGCTGAGCAGCGTGCTGTTTCTTCCCGCCGACACCGACCTGTTCTCGGCCTACCGCGCCGTGTTCTCGTACGCCTTCTTCAACCCCCGCGGTATTGTGGCCACCGTCCAGCGGTCCATTTACCTGTTGCTGTGCACGTACGCGTTTCTCGTGCCCCTCCGAGCCGGCCTGTGGAACATCGGGCTTCCGGGTCAGGTGTTTGGCGGGGCGCTGGCGGCGTTCGCCATTCCCTTCCTGGCGCCGGCCCTGCCGCCGTGGCTCGCCATTGTGCTGATGGTCGCCGCGGCCGCCGTCGCCGGCGGAGGGGTGGGTGCGTTCGCCGGCTACCTGCGCGCGCGCCTCCAGGTAAACGAGATTCTCGTCACGATGATGTTGAACTCGATCCTGTTCTGGCTGGTCGCGTACATGATCAAAGAGGGCGGCCTCTTCATGGGCGAGACCGCCGAGGGCGAAGGGTTCAGCCTTGCGGCCTCGCTGCAGGCGCCGATGCTCCTGGGCGTGCCGTTCACGGCGCTGCTGGCGCTGGCCGCCGCGGTGGTCCTGGATCTGCTCTTCGCGAAGTCGGCGCTCGGCTATCGCATCCGTGCCTTCGGGGAGAACCCCGCCGCCGCGCGCTACGGTGGCATCCTCCCCGTGCGCATCTCCGTGCTGGTCTTCTTCCTCGGCGGGGCGTTTGCGGGCCTGGCCGCCTACCACAACTTTGCCGCGATCCCCGGGGTGTACAAGATCCCCGGGAACTACGGCTTCTACGGAGACCTCGCGTTCTACGGCATCATCTCCGCGCTGATCGCGCGTGGCTCGGCCCTCGGCGCCGTGCCGATCGCGATCCTGTTTGCCGGCCTCTCGTTGGGCGCGCGGTTCGCCCAGGGCATGCTGGGGCTCCCCTTCGGGGTGGACTACGCCCTGCTGGGCCTGCTGATGATGACGTTCGTCGGATCCCACATCCTCTACCAGTTCCGGATCGTGCGGCGGCGGATTCCCGTCGAGGACGCGGCGGCGCCGGCCAAGCTTCCGGAGGGCTGAGCGGCATGTGGGACCTGCTCGCGCGCAGCCTGGAGGCGTCGACAATTTTTCTCTTTGCCGCACTGGGAGAGTTGGTCGACCAGCGTTCGGGCGTCCTCAATGTCGGCCTCGAAGGGCTCATGCTCTTCGGCGGCACGGCCGCGTTCATCACGGCGCAGACGACGGGCAGCTACCCGCTGGGGTTTCTCGCCGGGCTGGCCGTCGGCGGCCTGCTCGGACTGGCCCACGCCTTCTTCTCGATCACCATGCGCGGCGATCAGGTGGTCAGCGGCATGGGCATATGGATCCTCAGCTTCGGCCTCACGACCTACATTGGCAGTGCGTACACCGGGCCGCTGGGGCTGGAGCGGATTCAACCGATCTTCGGACTCTCGCCGTTTGTGCTGGTCAGCTTCGTCCTGGTGGCCGCCACCTGGTTTGTCCTGTTCCGAACGAGTGTCGGTCTGGCCATCCGGTCGGCCGGGGAGAACCCGGCGGCCGCGGAGGCCTCGGGCATTCCGGTGACGACCGTCCGCTACCTCTGCGTCATCTTTGGGGGCGTCATGGCGGGGCTGGCAGGGGCGACGTATTCGCTGTCCTACAACCCGGTATGGACGTACAACTTCCTGATGGGGTGGGGGTTCATCAGCCTGGCGCTCGTGTTCTTCTCGATGTGGAATCCCTGGATTCTGCTGGCCGGCGCGACCATGTTCGGGATCATGTGGCAGCTGTCGCTGAGCCCCGAACTCGTCCTGCCGGGGGTGCTGTCACGCTATGTCTGGCGGATGGTCCCGTTCGCGGTGACGATCCCGATCCTCGTCGTCATCTCGACGTCCTGGTTCCGGACCCGCTGGGGGCTCGCCAAACCCGAGGCGCTTGGGCGCCCGTACGTGAAAGGATAAATCATGCGCGGCGCCACACGCTGGTGGGCGCGTGGTAAGCCGTACGGTATGGCCGGACTCGTCCGGCTTCTCCCCTTGTCGGCCGCCCTTGCCGCCGTCGATCACTTCGGACGGCTCTATGCTCAAGCGGCGCTTCGGGAACGGTGGCTCCCGTTGCCTGCTGCCGCCCTCGCGTTCCCATCAGAGCTCGGCCGCCTCCTCGGCACGACGGCAGGGTCGGCCGACCGTGCACGGCAGATTGAGGAGTACCTCGCCGGGGTGCTGACCAACGAACTGCTCGTGACCGCGTTAGACGCCCGTCCCGCCTCAGACTACCGTTCGCTGCTTCGTTCCATCGACGTCCGTGGGAGGGAGCATCTGGACCGGGCGTTGCGCGGGGGCCGGGGGCTCCTGCTCGTCTCCGCCCACTTTGGGTTCCCGTACGCCATCCAGCCGGTGGTGGCAGGGTTGGGAGTTCCCTGGGTCGCCGTGGGAGTCCCGCGCCCGCATGCGGACCGGCTTGCGGTCACGGCGGACATCTGGACGCGCGCCCGCGTCCTTCATCAATTGGAGACGGAACTGGCCAACGACCATCTGGGCATCATGCTCGTGGACGGGCGGCAGGGGGAGGCGATTCGCCTGCCGTTTCTCCACGGAGAAGTCACGATCGCCCTGGGTGCGTTCATCTTGGCCCAGCGGATACGAAGCCCGCTGGTGCCCTTCTTCGTCGTGGCGCCGGACCGGCCCCCACGATTCCGCGTGGAGTTCGGGCCCCCGCTGACCATTCCGGTCGGCACCGGCGTGCGTGCCGCCCGGGAGCCCGTCGAGGAGTTCGTCCAGATCTACCGCGCCTATGTCGAGCAGTATCCCACCCACTGCCGCCCGGACCGATTGAGGCCGGGGTGAGCTGACCCTCAGCCGGCGACGTCGAGACGCTTCATTTCGAGAAACCGGAGAAGCCGGCCGACCGTTTCAAAGTGCTCAGGGACGATGTCTGCCGCCCGGACGTCCACGCCGAGGCCCTGCTCGATCTCGACGATCAGTTCCGTGAGCGCGAGCGAATCGAGGCACAGCCCTCCCGCGGTGAGGGGCGTCTCATCGGAGATCGCCTCCTCGAAGTCAGGTACGCGGCCGGCCAGCGACGTGATGAGCCACGTCCGCACTGATTGGCCTGCCGGTGACGGCTGCACGACCGTCAGGCGCCCCGCGCCCCGTGGGTGACATAGAGCCGGCGCGCCTCAGGTCGCATGAGCTTGCCGCTGGTGGTGAGTGGAAGGGCGCGGGGAGGGAGGAGGACAATGTCGTCGGGAACGAACCCGACGGCAGCGAAGACAGCCTGCCGGATCGCGGCGCGAATGTCGTTCGCGTCCACGTCCCTCTCATGGCGGCACTCCACCATCAGCACGACCCGCTCCTGCGCAGCGCCGGGCACCGTGAAGGCTGCGGCCCGGCCGGTCCGTACGCCCGGCACCTGCCAGGCGGCAACCTCGAGTTCCTGCGGATCGTAATTGCGGCCCAGCCGGATGATGAGGTCCTTCTTGCGTCCGGTGATGAACAGCTCCCCACCCGCCAGGTAGCCGAGATCGCCGGTAAGCAGCCATCCATCAGACCGCACCGTGCTCCCGGCATCCCCGTCCGACCCGCGCAGATATCCATGCATGACAGAATCCCCCCGGACTCCAACTTCCCCCACGCGACGTTCTTCGAGCAGGCTCCCGGCCGGATCGAAGATCGCGACGTCCTGGCCCGGCAGCGGCCGTCCTACCGATGCGACCCAGCGGCGGTCGCCGGGTCCTCCGGCCCGTCGCGCGATTCCTTCACGTTCCAATCCTTCGCGGGAGACCTCATCAAATCGAATCCCGCTTCCCGCCGCGCTCGTCGTTGCGATCAGCGTGTTCTCGGCAAGCCCGTAGCTCGGCACCATGGCTTCAGGACGAAACCCGCACCGCGCAAAGCGGGTCGTGAATGCCTCGACGACTGCACGTGATACGGGCTCCGCGCCATTCGAGGTGACGCGCCAGCTGGACAGGTCGAGCCGCGCCAGCTCGGCCTCGGTGATCCGTTGGACGCACAGGGCGAAGCCGAAGTTGGGTGCGCCGGAACAGGTCCCCCGCAGCTCACTGATCAATGACAGCCACGTCACAGGTTTCAGAAGAAACGCCATCGGCGGGATGAGATGGAGCGGAAACCCAATCACGAGCGATCGGAGGAGTGCGAACAGCCCCATGTCGTGAAACAGCGGAAGCCAGTAGACCGCAACGTCCTGCTCCCCCAGGTTCCAGACAGCCTGGACGCCCCGGATGTTCGCCAGCATGTTTTCGTGTGTGAGGAGAACCCCGTTGGGACGGCCGCCGCTGCCCGAAGTGAACTGACAGCAGCCAACTGAGGTCCAGGCATCCGTCTCCGTCGTGCGACTGACACTGCCCACAGAGTTTGGAGTCAGCCACCGTATCCCGGTCCAGACGTCCGGCGCGACGATGTCGCCTGCTCGGGTTCCCCCAGACGGTGCGAACACCGTCCGCGCCTGCGATCGATCCAGGATCTGCGTGATCCGCTTCAGCGCGCGTTCCGTCCCCCCCAGGTGATCGGGCGGGGGGATGGGGATCGGTACGAGCCCCGCCTTCTGCGCGGCCAGGAAGGCGGAGGCGAAGGTGCTGACCGACGGAGCGAATATCACGATGGGAGCGCCCGGGCGGAGGTCTTCCGCGCTGAACAGCGCGGCGAGTGCCAGCACTTCCTGCCACAGTGCCCGGTAGGTCACACGGTCGGGTGCGTGATCGTCTTGCCAGACAGTAAGGCACACTCGATCGGGAGTCTGCTCCTCCCACCGCCGGACGAGATCAACGATACGGGTAGGGTTGGAAGGGGACATGGTAGAGCGTTCGCTACCCTGTCGTCCGGATCGCGACCATCTGGATGTTGGTCATTTCCTCGACGGCATAGCGCACGCCCTCGCGGCCGATCCCGCTCCGGCGGTTCCCTCCGTAGGGCATGTGGTCCACGCGGAACGTCGGCGTGTCGTTGACGATGATCCCGCCGAAGTTCAGCCCGCGCATTGCCGCAAAGAGATGGTCGAGGTTCTTGGTGAAGACCGACGCCTGCAGGCCGTACGGCGTCGCGTCGGCCATGTGCAGCGCGTCGGCGAAATCCTGGTAGGGGATGACCGACGCCACCGGCGCGAACGCTTCTTGTGCGACGACTTTCATGTCGGGCTGCACGCCGGTCAGCACCGTCGGCCAGTAGACCGCACCCTCCCGCCGGCCGCCCGCGGCGACGCGCGCCCCCGCGGCAGTGGCTTCGCGCACCCAACCTTCGATGCGAACGGCTTCACCCTCGTCGATCATCGGTCCGACGTCGACGCGCTCGTCGAGCGGATCGCCGACCACCATGCGCTCAGTGGCGTTGAGGAATCGCTCGGTGAACGGGTCGTAGACGCGGCGATCGCTGAAGATCCGCTGCACCGACAGGCACACCTGGCCCGAGTTGTAGTAGGCACCGACGGCGCAGCGCTTGGCGGCCGTGGTCAAGTCAGCGTCGGGCGCGATGATGACCGGCGAGGTATTGCCCAGTTCCAGGGTGATCTTCTTGATGCCCGCGCGCTCGGTGATCCGGCGCCCCACCGCCGCGCTGCCCGTGAAGGTGATCATCGCCACCCGCTCGTCGCTGACCAACGCCTCGCCGACCATCGAACCCGGCCCGGTGACGAGGTTGATCGCCCCGGCCGGCAGCCCGGCGTCGGTCAGCGCCTCGACCAGCAGCAGGGAGGTCAGCGGCGTCCACGAGGCCGGTTTCAGGACGATGGCGTTCCCCGCCGCCAGGGCGGGGGCGACCTTGTGCGCGACCAGGTTGAGGGGGAAGTTGAACGGTGTAATGGCGGCAATCACGCCCACCGGGCGGCGCACGAAGAAGCCAAAATAGCCCTCCCCGGCCGTCGCCGCATCGAGGGGGACGGTTTCCCCGTGGATGCGCTTGGCTTCTTCCGCGGCCACCGCAAACGTGTTGATCCCGCGGTCGACCTCGATCCGGGCGAATTTCAACGCCTTGCCCGCTTCTGCCGCAATCGTCCTCGCGAACTCCTCGCGGCGGTCGGTGATGATCTGGGCCGTGCCCGCCAGGATCGCCGCGCGCCGGTGGGACGGCATCTCCCGCATCACCGCCGCGGCGCCGGCGGCCGCCGCGATCGCGGCATCGACCTCACCGGCTCCGGCGGTGGGAACGGTGGCAATGACCTCTCCCGTGTATTTGTTGCGCACGGGAATCGGGTCCCCGCCGCCGGTCCAGCGCCCACCGATATAGAGCTTTCGTTCCAGTGCGATTGCCACGAGCATCACCTCACGTGAACGGTGGGAGCGGCGCCGGTCGGCGCCGCCAATCCTCTTCCCCCTCGCCCCTTGGGAGAGGGTAGGGTGAGGGGGGCTCATGTTCCAGTATATAGTGGAAGAATGAAGATGCCTTTGTGGGAGCCGTCCGCGCAGCGCCGGCGCGAGGCCAATCTCACCAGGTTCATCGAGCAGGTCAACGCCGTCCACCGCCTCGACATCCAGTCTTACCCGCAGCTCTGGGAGTGGTCGATCAGCCGCATACCCGATTTCTGGGCGGCCGTGTGGGAGTTCGCGGAGATCCGGGCCTCTCGGCCGTACGCGCAGATTGTCGATGATCTGGGCGCGTTCCCGGGCGCCCGGTGGTTTCCGGGCGCCCGGCTCAACTTTGCCGAGAATCTCCTCAGGTATGCCGACGAGCGCCCCGCCTTCATCTTCCGCGGTGAGAACGTGAAGTCCGCGACCATGTCATACGCGGAGCTGCGCGTCGCGGCAGGCCGCGTCGCCGCCGCTCTTCGAAAGGCCGGCGTCCGGGCCGGGGACCGCGTCGCCGGCTACATGCCCAATCTGATCGAGACCGCGGTAGCGATGCTGGGGACGACGGGCATCGGTGCCGTGTGGGCGTCATGTGCGACGGATATCGGTCCCGCGGCCGCCGTCGAGCGCCTGGGCCAGATCGAACCGAAGGTGCTGTTCACCGTGGACGGCTACTTCTACAAGGGCCGGCAGTTCGACACGCGCGGCAACGCGGCCGAGGTCGCCGCGGCCATCCCCGGCCTCCGGCGCGTCGTGGTCGTGCCGTACGCCACAGAGCGTCCCGATCTCAGCCGAATCCCACGTGCCGTACCCTACGACGAGTTCCTGGAGTCTTCGGACCCCGGACCCCGGACCCCGGACCCCGTCAGTTTCGAGCAGTTCCCCTTCGACCATCCCCTCTACGTCATGTTCTCGTCGGGGACGACCGGCAAGCCGAAATGCATGGTCCAGGGGGCCGGCGGCGTTCTGATCAATCACCTCAAGGAGCTCCTGCTGCACACCGACCTGAAGCGCGAAGACCGGATCGTCTACTTGACAACGTGCAGCTGGATGATGTGGAACTGGCTGCTTTCTTCGCTGGCCGTCGGGGCCACGGTGGTGCTCTACGACGGCAATCCCAACTACCCCGACGCGCACGCCATGTGGCGGCTGGTCGAAGACCAACGCATCACGGTGTTCGGCTGCAGCGCGAGCTACATCACCTTCCTCCGGGGTCAGGGGATCCGTCCGGGAGCCGACCACGATCTCTCCTCGCTAACGCAGATCTCGCAGACAGGGTCGGCGCTGTCCGCGGAAGGCTTCGAGTACGTGTACGACGCGATCAAACCGGACCTCCACTTCAATTCCATCTCCGGCGGCACCGACATCAACGGCTGCTTCGCCGCGGGCAACCCCATCAGCCCGGTGTATGCCGGCGAATTGCAGGGGCCTGCGTTGGGCATGAAGGTGCGTGCCTATGACGAATGCGGGCACGCCGTGCTGGACCGCCCCGGAGAGCTGGTGTGCGAGGCCCCCGCGCCGTCGATGCCGCTGTTCTTCTGGGACGATCCCGACGGGCGGAAGTACTTCGACGCCTACTTCGCGTACTATCCCCAGCGCCGGGTCTGGCGGCACGGCGACTACGTGACGATGCACAGTGACACCGGCGGCGTCACGTTCCACGGACGGTCGGATACCGTGCTCAAGCCGTCCGGCGTGCGGATCGGCACGGCGGAGATCTACAACGTCGTCGAGAAACTCGACGGCATCGCCGACAGTCTCGCCGTGGGCCAGGACACCCACGGCGATCAGCGGATCGTCCTGTTCGTGAAGCTCAGCGAGGGGACCGCGCTGACCGAGGAGCTGCAGGCGAGGATTAGACAGACGCTGCGGGAGGGGGCGTCGCCGCGCCACGTACCCGCGCTCATCCTGGAGGCGCCCGACATTCCATACACCTTGAACATGAAGAAGGTTGAAAGCGCCGTCACGAACATTCTCAACGGCAGGCCGGTGGTCAACCGGGACGCGCTGATCAACCCGGAGTCGTTAGATTACTACGTGCGGATCCTTCCGGATCTGTTACCGAAGCCCGAAGCCCGAAGCCCGAAACCCGGCAGTCAGAGAGGTGCGCGATGAAGGTCGAGGGGACGTACACGCTGCCGGCTCCGCGGCAGCGGGTGTGGGACATGCTGATCGATCCGGCGGTGCTGGCGAAGACGACGCCGGGGGTGAAGAAGCTCGAGCCGCTGGGTGACGACCGGTACAAGGCCACGATCGAAGTCGGCGTCGGCCCGGTGAGGGGCACCTACGATGGGCAGGTCAGCATCACCGACAAGCAGGCGCCCGAACGGATGCGGCTCACCGTGGAGGGCGGTGGGCGGCCGGGGACGCTCAAAGCCACCGGAGAGCTCCATCTGGAAGAGCAGGGGGCCAGCACCTTGATCACCTACACCGGCGAGGCGCACGTGACCGGGCTCGTCGCCAGCGTCGGGCATCGCCTCATCGGCGGCGTGGCCAAGCAGATGGCGGCGGATTTCTTCAAGGCACTGGAGCGGGAACTCTCGAACGCGTAGCCGGATTTCACCTCGTCTATAATGTGTATATGCATACAGGCATCAACGACATTCAGCAATTATTGGAAGGCGAGGGCTACGTCGCCGACCGCAGTCTCTCCACCGCGCTGTATCTCGCCATCGAGCTGCGCAAGCCGCTGCTGATTGAAGGCGCGGCCGGCGTCGGCAAGACCGAAGTCGCCAAGGTCATGGCGCGGGCGCTGGAGACCGACCTCATCCGCCTGCAGTGCTACGAGGGCCTGGACGCGACGACCTCGCTGTACGAATGGAACTATCAGCGCCAGCTGCTGCACATTCGCATGCTGGAGCAGAGTGATAAGCCGGTCGAGGTGAAGGAGCGCGAAATATTCAGCGAACCGTTCCTGCTGAAGCGCCCGCTGCTGCAGGCGATCACGCACCCGAAAGCCCCGGTGCTGCTGATCGACGAAGTCGACCGTGCCGACGAAGAGTGGGAAGCCTTCCTCCTTGAAGTGTTGTCCGACTGGCAAGTCACGATCCCCGAGATCGGCACGATTGCAGCCCGCCACGTCCCATACGTCGTGCTCACCAGCAACCGCACCCGGGAGCTCGGCGACGCCCTGCGCCGGCGCTGCCTGTACCTGTGGATCGACTTTCCCACGTATGAGAAAGAACTCGCAATCGTCCGCCGCAAAGTCCCGACCATCAATAAGGAGCTGGCCGCCCGGATCGCGGCGTTCATGCAGATGGTACGCCGGGCGAGGCTCGAGAAGATTCCCGGCATCGCCGAGACGCTGGACTGGAGCGCCGCGCTGATCGCGCTGCACCGCGACCACCTCGACCGCGACGCGGTGGAACAGACCCTCGGCGTGCTGTTCAAGCATCGGGAGGATGCGGAGCTCCTGCGCACGCAGTGGCTGGACCTCGTGCTGCGCGGACTCGAAGAAGTCGAGCACACGCCCGGGCCGTGGTCGCAGGAGACGATCGACCGCGCCGCGGATCACGTCCTGCCCAGCTCGCGCAGCGGCCGGACCCCGTGATGCCGCGGTTCGGCGATCTCACCGCGCACGTCGTCACGTTCTGCCGCGGGCTGCGTGCCCGTGGACTGGGCGTCGGGCCGCGCGAGGCTGCCGACGCGCTGCGCGCGCTCTCGTCCATCGAGGTCGGCGACCGGCGGCTGTGCTACCTGGCGCTGCGGACCGTGCTGGTCACGCGGCACGAAGACTTTCCGATCTTCGACGCCGTGTTTGCGGCGTTCTGGAACCCTCCGGTACCCGAGCCGTCCCGCCTGCCGGACCTCCGCGGGGACGAATTGCCAGGCGACGGGACCGACGGGGAGCAGCCCAAGCCGTCGGTCATCGAGTGGTTGGATCAGGCACTCCAGGCCGAAGGGGAAGAGACGGTGCCGGCCTACAGTTCGGCCGAGACCCTGACGCGGAAGGACTTCAGCGCCTTCTCCGCCTCGGAGCTGGAGGAAATGAGCCGGCTGGTCGTAGCGATCGCCCGGAAGGTTGCCACGCGCCTCAGCCGGCGCACGCGGGCGGTCCAGCGAAGCCACCACATCGACCTGCGGCGAACGATCCGGCACAGCCTGCGGCGGGGCGGCGAAGTGCTCGATCTCGCCTACCGCCGGCGGAAGATTCAAAAGACCCGCGTCGTGTTGCTGGCCGACGTCAGCGGCTCGATGGACCTCTACAGCCGGTTCCTCATTCAGTTCATCTTTGCGCTGCAGCACGCGCTGGGAGAGATTGAGACGTTCGTCTTCAGCACGTCGCTGACGCGGGTGACCGACGCGATGTCGGAAGCCGACCTTCGCCACGCGCTGGACGAGGTCGCGCAGCGTGTGCCCGACTGGTCCGGGGGCACGAAGATCGGGTACAGCCTGCGGTCGTTCCTCGACCGCCACGGCCGGGACCTGCTGGGGCCCCGTACCGTGGTGATCGTCATCTCCGATGGGTGGGACACCGGCGAGATCGACGTGCTGCGCGGGGCGATGGATGAGCTGCAGCGCCGGGCCGGCCGCATCATCTGGCTGAACCCGCTGCTCGGCGGAGCGGGCTATGAGCCGATCTGCCAGGGCATGCGGGCCGCGCTGCCCTACGTAGACGTCTTCGCGTCGGCGCACAATCTGGAGAGTCTGCGGCAATTGGAGAGGCATCTCGCCGCTCGGGCGAGATAGCTCACAGGAACCATATGAAAGAACTCGTCGAGATTCTCGACGCCATTGACAAGTTTGCGGGAGAGGGGCAGGAGATGGCCCTGGCGACGATTGTCGGGGTCCGCGGTTCCACCTACCGCCGCGCGGGCGCCAGACTCCTCCTCACACGCAGCCAGCAGATGGTCGGCAACATCAGCGGGGGTTGCCTGGAGAGCGACGTCATGGTCGTGGCCGATGAGGTCATGACCAGCCGGACCCCGCGCCTGGCTACCTACGACCTGACCGCCGACGACGATGCCGTCTGGGGTCTGGGACTCGGGTGCAACGGAGCGATCGACGTCTTCGTGGAACCGGTCGATCCGGCGTCGGGCTTCTTCGCGCTGTTGCGTGATGCCATCACCCAAGAGTGGACGCTCGGCCTGGCCACCGCGCTGGACGGCCCGAGCGCCGGCGCGCGGATCGTGGTGCGTGCCGATGGGTCACATTCCGGGACGCTCGGTGACGCGGCGGCGGACTCCCGCGCCGTGCGGGCGGTCCAGGCCGTTCTTGTTGAGGGGACATCGCGGCAGCAGACGCTGGCGACGCCGTCGGGAGAGACGCGCGTGTTCATCGAGGTGCTGCGCCCACCGATCCGCCTGGTCGTCTGCGGGGCGGGACACGATGCCATCCCTGTGGTGCAGCAGGCCGCATCGCTCGGCTGGCGGACGGTCGTCGTCGATCAACGCCAGCGCTTCCTCACCCCCGAGCGCTTTCCAGGCGCCCAGCGGTTCATCCAGGCCGATCCGGAGACCGCCACCGGGCAGGTGCCCATCGACGACCGGACGTACGTCGTCATCATGACCCATAACTACCTGCATGACCGCGCGCTGCTGCGGGGATTTCTGGCGACGGAGGCGGGATACATCGGCATGCTCGGGCCCCGGAACCGGACCGAGAAGATCATCGCGGAACTCGAAGCCGAGGGCGTGCGGTTCTCCGACCGCGATCGCGGGCGGATCTACGGGCCGATTGGCCTCGATGTGGGCAGTGAGACCCCCGAAGAGATTGCCCTCGCCGTGTGCGGAGAGATCCTCGCCGCGGACACCGCGCGCGCCGGCGGCTTCTTGCGCGGGCGCCTCGGCCCGATTCACGCGACACGATCGTGACTCGTGACAGCGTCTTAATCTTTCGAGTCACAAGTCACGAGTCACACGTCACTGCGGTTATGCGATGACGTCTCCAGGAAAGATAGCTGCTGTAGTATTGGCCGCCGGACCCAGCCGCCGGATGGGCCGGCCAAAATTGTCCCTCCAGTACCGCGGTGAGCCGCTGCTCCGGCGGGCCGTGCGGGCGGCGCTCGACGGCGGGTGCGACGACGTGATCGTCGTGATCGGTGCGCACGACGCCGAATACGCGCCGCTGCTCGCCGGAACCCGGGCCCGCGTCGTGCACAACCCCGCCTTCGAGGCCGGGATGGGAAGTTCGATTCAAGCGGGGATCGAAGCGCTGTTCAGCGACACGCAGGCCGCGGTAATCATGCTGGCGGATCAAGCGTTCGTCGACGGCGCGATCATCCGCCGCCTCATCGAGACCTACCGCGACTCGAGCATGCGAATTGTCACTTCGATGTACGAGGGCGTGCGCGGCGCCCCGACGCTGTTCGACCGTGCGCTGTTCCTCGAGCTGCTGCTGCTGCAGTCGGATCAAGGCGCCCGCTCGGTGGTGCAGACCTACCCGCGCCACGTGGCGACGGTCGAGATTCCGGCGGACGCGGCCCGCGACATCGACACGCCGGACGACCTACACCTGCTCGATGAATGACTGCGTGAGAGACAGTCGCTAGGGAGGCAATACTAGAAGCACGCTTCCCACCGGGCGTTCACCGTTCTCATCCGATGGCAGGTTGATGACGCGTCCTTGGATGACCATCGTCGTCGAACCGCCGCCATCGAGGTTGAGCGCGTCAACCGCGCCGAGACGGCGGAGTTCCATCGCCAGCTCCAGCAGGGTCATCCCCAGGCTGTGATACGGGCTGCGACCGTCGACGACGAAGAGGACGATCCGGCCGTCCGCCAGCGTGCCGACCGCGGTCCGAGGATGGCGCCGGTCGGTGAACGTGCGGGGGAACCCTTCGCCGCCGGCGATCTGCCCGGAAGCGAGCAGGCGGGGCCCGCCGCCGAGGGCGTGCACCACGTGGTCCCAGCGCGGGTCGCCGCCTGCGGACGCGAGCCGTGTCTCGACGGTCACCGCCGAGCCGGCTGTCAGTCGCTGGACGATCCACTGCCGGGCGCGGCCGTGACCGGAGAGCACCACCCCCTCTCGCGGAATCGGCGTGTTCCCCTGACCGTCGGCCACCGAGGTCACCACCCCGCCGACAATGATCGCTTCGGCTCCGAACTGGTTCGTGCGCGTCGAGGCGTCGAACTCCGGCCGGTAGAGGATCAACTCATCGGTGCCGCGCTGGCGGTTGACCCCGCTGAGGGTCATCGCCCCCTCTTCTGTCGATGCCGTTCCAACGAACCGGACCCGGTCGAACACCATCGACCGGTCATCCGTCATCCCCGCGCACGTGCGCTCGGGATGGGGCTCGCTCCACACCGTGCCGCCGATCATCAGGCACCCAAGGGGGTCCCCGCCGGCCGCGTAGAAGTCGCCGTTGACCGCGGCCAGGGCCCCGGTGCGCCGCGCGATCTCACTGGTCTTCTGGGAGATCATGCGCAGCCCATTGCCGGCCGACGCCTGCACGGCTCCGGCCCTGGGATCGACGACGACAACCGCCGTCCAGAACGGCGCCGGTAGGATTTCGGGGTTCGGGACTGTCGTCAGCACCCAGGTAGGATAGCCTTCCTGGGCAAGCTGGTCCTTGATCAAATCGGCTTCGGCGGCCGAGGTGAAGCTGCCGACGCGCACCTTGAAGAATCCGTCCTCGAGATCGACGACCGCGCCGAGACCGCGGCTCCGCATCGTTGCCGCCAGCCGCTCCGCGTTGGTCTCCTGCACGAACGCCCCGATCTGGATGCGCAGGACGGGCAGCGTCCGTAAGACGCCGCGTTTTTCCGTCGTCAGCTCGATGCCCGGAGCGACAGCCGAGGTATCCCGGAGCGTCGCGCCGGGTTCCAGCGCCTGCAGATAGCCCCAAACCAGGGCCGCAGCTTCGCCGCGCGTCATCGCAGCCTGCGGGCGCAGCAGCGGTGCGGACGGCTCACGCAGCAGCGGAGGCTGGAGATAGACGGCGACGGCGACCGCGCCACGACTCAGCGGCGAGAGCGTGCCCGCATCCTCGAAGGGCAGCGGCCGCGCGCTCATCGCCCCGGCTTCGAACGTGTAACCGAGGGCGGTCACCGCCACCGTGATGGCGTCGCTGCGGCGGACGGGCAGCGTCGGGAGAAACGCCGGCGCGCGCGAGATCAGCCGATACGCCACCGCGGTTTCTATGTACGGGGCGAGCGGATGACTGACCGGCACGTCGGAGAATGACGGCGAGCGGCCGGCAGTCCTCGGCCATCCCGCCGCGAGCACGATCCACTTGATGAATTCCCCGCGTGAGATCTGCTCGTGCGGCCGGAACGTCTGGTCGGCGAAGAGCTCGACAATGTTCCGCCTCAACAACGACAGGATGCTGCTCTCTGCCCAGTAGCCCGCGACATCAGATGGAACCGGCTGCGCGTGGGCGACGGCGGCAAGCATCAGCGCGACGGTGAGGACAACGGCGGCAGTACGCATCGTGACTCTCATTCTCCCCAGATTCGAGGCAGCCCCCCTCGTCGGGATCCCGATGATCCCTACCACTAAAGATTGTGTTCGGTGCCAGGAGGGAATCTACATGTTGTGGCGAACTAATGTGCCCGACGGTGACTTACCGTCAGACTGCGCGTACGCGCACGGGAGGGGGTTCAGAGGCCATGGCAAAGAAGAAGGCAAAGGCCAAGAAGAAGAAGTAACACCGACGCTGAACGTACGCGTCTGAAACAAGAGACGGTGATTGTCGCCGCCTCTTGTTTCTTTCTTCCGGCGACTCAGCGCGGCGCGAACCGAAGCCGAAAGTAGTACTCGTGGATGCCCGACGGAGTTCGATAGCGCAGCTCACTGATCACCTGCAGCCGGCGATCACCGATCGGCTCCGCGAATAGACGCGGGGAGTCCGTCTCCGCACCCAAGTGCAGGGCCACCGTGATGAAGAGCTCGTCGATCAGGTCCGCGGCAGCGAGAGAGACGTTGAAGTGCGGCCCGCCTTCGCACAGCACGCGCCGCGCCCCCTTGACCTCGCCGAGGTATCGCATCACCGCCGCGACATCGACGTGACCGCCGGTGCCGTCGACGACCTCGACCGGCACGCCGGCCGCTTCCACCTTCTTGATCCGGCTCTTGGTCGCTCTGCGCGTCGTCAGGACCAGTTTGCTGAAGTCTCTGCGTGTGAAGAACTGTTTTTCGAAGACCGCGGCGGGGAACTCACACGCCGTCGACGCGACCACCGCCAGCGGGTTCGGCGACGCGCCCCGGGCGATCCGCCGTTCGCGAAGATAGGGATGGGTGGTGACGATGACGTCGTCGTGTTCGAGCGTCCCGGCGCCATACAGCACCGCATCGGCATGGACCCGCAGCTGCCGGAACAGGTGATGGTCGACGTCGCTGCCGATGGTGAAGGCTTTCCCACCGATCACCGTCTCCCCGTCGAACGTCTGTACCATGAGCAGATAGCAGAATGGACGGCCGGCGGTCCCTTCGGGGAGCCGAAGCCCGGCGTACGCTTCGCGCAGCGGAACCTCGCGCGGGTAGGGCTCCGACTCGTGGAAGGCGAGATCGAGATGGTCCGGGAGACTAACCACCGATTTCGAAGGTCCGCACGCCGCGCATATCGACGCGGTATGACTGCGCGAGGGTGCCGACCTTGATCTGGACGCGCCCGCAGCTGGGGCAGCGCAAGACGACGCCCATCCCGTGGATGTAGACCACCAGCCCACCGACGACGTGCTGCCGGCCGCACGACCCGCAGATCGTCCATCGCGCGGTCATCTCCTCGCCAAAAATGTCGGCCAGGACGCCGGCCGCGGCGTTGCCGTCGAGGTGCCGATCGTCGCTTTCGGTCATGAGGAGCCTCCTGTGGGGCCGAACCGCTCGGTCTTGATGCGCGCCGGCTCGTAGCCAATCGCGGCCAGCGCGGTGGCCACGTTCTCCACCATCCGGGTGGGGCCGCAGATGAACGCCAGGGGATTGGGCGTCGACGGCCAGGCGACCTCCTGAAGGAGGGCTTGGTCGATGCGTCGCCGGAATCCCGTCCACCCCTCCGGCTGCCGCCGTGTCAGCGTGTGGAACACCTCCAGGGACCGATCGCGCCCGGCCAGCCGCTCCAGCTCGTCGCGGTAGATGACGTCTTCGAGCGTCCGTGAGGAGAAGAGCAGCCGCGTGGGTACCGTCGCCCGCGCCGCGGTGCGGTGGCGGATCATCGCCATCAACGGCACCACGCCGGATCCCCCGGCCACCAGCAGCAGCGGGCCGCCCTGATCGACCTGCCAGGTGAAGTAGCCGCCGATGGGACCACGCAGCTCGAGCCGATCCCCGGCCTGCAGTTCGTCGACCAGGTAGGGGGACACCTCACCATCGGGCAGGCGTTCGATGGTCAGCATCAAGGTCGGTTCTTCCGGCGCCGAGGCGATGGAATAACTCCGCTGGGCCTGGTACCCATCCTCCGCGGTCAGGCGCACGTCCACGTGCTGCCCGGCGAGATGGCGCTCCCAGCCCGGCACTGCCAGCACCAGGCTGCGCACGCTGGGGGTCTCCGCAATACTGCCGACGACCTCGCCCAGGCGCCAGCTCAGTCGCCCCAATACCGTTCCTCCTGCCAGGGGTTGCCGCGATTGTGATACCCGGCCGTCTCCCAGAACCCGGGCTCGTCCGCGTCGACGATCTCCAGTCGCCGCACCCATTTGGCGCTCTTCCAGAAGTACAGGTGCGGGACGAGCAGCCGCGCCGGTCCGCCGTGCTCGGGTTCGAGCGGCTCGTCGTTGTAGCGGTAAGCGATCCAGGCCTTGCCGCCGGTGGCGTCCTCGAGCGGCAGGTTCGTTGTGTACCCGCCGTCACAGTGCGCGATGAGGAAGCTGCCTGACGGATCGGCCGGCTCGAGCAGGGTGTCGATGGACACGCCTTCCCACCTCGTGTCGAGCTTCGACCACTTGGTCACGCAGTGGATGTCGACGGTGATGTCCTCGCGGGGAAGGTTGTAGAATTCCTCCCACGTCCAGCGCTGAGGCGAGGCGACCTGCCCCTCGACGATGAGATCCCACTGTTCGAGCGGCGTATGGGGCGTGGGACCGGCCGACAGCACCGGAAAATCAGGTACAACGTGCTGGCCGGGCGGGATACGCGACGGATCCGCGGCAGTCGTGCGTCGCCCTTTGAATCCGCGTGAAATGAAGCGCGCGTTCATCGAGATATGATCCTCCGTGTGGGTTGCTCGCGCCTTTCTCTGCCCTGAGAGAGGCTTCCTGCCGTGAGGAGCAAACCTAAATTCCATGCCCGAAACACGCACATCGAATCTCGTCGGCCGCCGCGACGACCTTCAGCGATTGACCGACCTGCTCGGTCCCGGCGGGGGCAGGTGCGTCACAGTGACCGGCGCTCCGGGCGTGGGGAAGACTGCGTTGGCCCGCGCGGCGGCGGCGCAGCTGCGCAGCTCGTTCGAGCACGGCATCGTCACGGTTGACCTTGCGCCCGTCGCCGATTCCGACGACGTCGCGGCGGCGGTCGCTCAGGCCCTCGGTGTCCGCGAGACGACCGACCGCACCCTCCTTCCGCAGCTGCGGACGTTTCTCCGCGATCGGCGCATGCTGCTGGTGTTGGATAACTTCGAGCACGTCCTCGGCGCCGCCGGGCTGGTCGGCGACATCCTCGCCGCCACCAGCGGGGTGCGCGTTTTGGTGACGAGCCGCGGTGTGCTGCGGCTGGCGGAGGAATGGGAGTTCCCACTCGAGCCGCTTCCGGTGCCGCGGAGTGCCGATCTTGCCGCCGTGGTGAGGTCACCGGCGGTCGAGCTCTTCGTCGAACGGGCGCAGGTGCAGGATCCGCGGTTCAGCGTGACCCCGCAGAATGCCGGCGCCGTGGCAGAGATCTGTGCCCGGCTGGACGGCGTGCCGCTGGCCATCGAGCTCGCCGCCGCGCGCGCCGGGACGCTACCGCCCGACGTCCTCGCGGAGCAGCTGCGGCGGCCGTTGGCCGTGCTGGTGGCGACTGACCCGGCAGCAGCAGAACGGCATCGAACGATGCGGGAAGCGATCGGTTGGAGCGAGAGCCTCCTCGGCCCACTGGAACGGGAGGTGTTCCGGCGGCTGGCGGTGTTTGCGGGAGGATGCTCTATTGAAGCAGCTCAATCGGTCTGTACCGGAGTGGCCTCGCCCCCCGAGATCCACGGGGCCATCCGCTCGCTGACCGGTCACAGCCTGCTGCAGGTCATCGATCCGGGTGCACGGTTGAGCATGTTCGACACGATGCGCGAGTACGGACTCGAGCGCCTCGGTGCAGCCGGAGCACTGGATGACGTGCGCAGACAGCAGGCACTCTGGGTCCTCAACCTGACCGAGCGTGCCGAGGCCCGGCTGCAGGGACCGGAGCAGAAGGTCTGGCTCCAACGGCTGGACGAGGAGTCGGAGAATCTCCGCGCCGCGCTGCGGTGGACGTTCGAAGCCGGCGACGTGGACCTGGCGCTGCGATTGGTTGGGGCGGTGTGGTGGTACTGGTACGTGCGCGGCCGGTTCAGCGAGGGGCGCCGGTGGCTCGAGCGGGCCACCGCGTTGAACGGCGGACGTCCCTCGGCCCGGGCCAAGGTGCTGTCGGGGGCGGCCGGCCTGGCGACGCTGCAGGGGGATATGGCGGCCGGCGGCACGTTTGCCGATCAGGCGAGAGACCTGGCCGACGCGCTCGCCGATCCCGACAGCAAAGGTCACGCCCTGATGAACCTCAGCATGGTTGCGCTTCGCGGGCGCGACCTGGACCGCGCGGCCCGGCAACTCGAAGAAAGCGCGCGGTTGTTCCAGCAGGCCGGAAACAAATGGGGCCGCGCCTGTGCCCTGGTGAACCTGCAGGGTCTCGTCCGCAACCAGGGGGACGCCGATCGCGCCCGGACCATGCTCGAGGAGAGTGTCAGTCTGCTGCGCGAGGTCGGTGACAAGATGTGCGGGGCGTCGGCGATCAACGGGCTCGCCAAGCAGGCGCGCGCGACCGGAGACAATCGGCGCGCCACGGTGCTCTATCGAGAGAGTCTCCTCTACGCCAAGGAACTCGGCAGCACGCTTGGGGTGGCCCAGAGACTGGAAGGCCTGGCCGCCGCATCGGCAGACGGCGCTCCCCGCTTCGCGGCCATTCTCCTCGGCGCATCGGAAGCGGCGCGCATCACTGCCGGCGTCTCCATCCCCCCACACGTCCAGGCGGACAGGGACAAGACCGCCGGCACCGCGAGGGCCGGTCTCGGCGACGAGCCGTTCGACGACGCCTGGACTGCCGGCCGTGGAATGGCCGTCGATGAGGCCGTCGCATTCGCCCTGGCCGGTCGGCACACGGAGGATCGGCGAACCGGGGCGCTCACCGAGCGCGAGGAGCAGGTCGCCGCACTGGTCGCTGAAGGGCTGACCAACCGGCAGATTGCAGCGGCGCTGTTCGTCACCGAGCGCACGGCCGAGAATCACGTCCAGCACATCATGAACAAGCTGGGAGTAACATCGCGGGCGCAGGTGGCGGTCTGGGCGGCCACGCGCGGGCTTCAGAGCAAGAAATAAGTACCGCCATGAGGACTTCCCCCGATGGCGTGATCCCGCGCCGGCCGTACGCTGGGGCCACTTCACATCGGAGGTGGCCGGATGGCTGTGGACAAGAACAAGCAGATTGCCCGCCGGGAGATGGACCTCTTCAACGCGCGGGATCTTGATGGGTACAAGGATTTGTTTGCCCCGGATTACGTGGACCGCACTCCGCGGGCGGGGCTCACCCCGGATCGCGAGGGCACGCTGCAGGCCATGATCGGATACCTGGAGGCATTTCCCGATATGCAGGCCACCGTGGACGAGCAGATCGCCGAGGGCGATCTCGTCGTGACGCGTGGTACGATGCGCGGCACCCACTCGGGCGCCCTGGAAGGCATCCCAGCCACGGGCAAAACGGTCTCCGTCACCGGGGTCGAGATCTTCCGGATCAGGGACGGCAAGATCGTCGAGGGATGGCACTGGGAGGACGAAGCCGGGCTATTGCGGCAACTGGGTGTCGGTGAGGGCATGCGCGAGTGAGAGATCTCCTGCTGGCCCAGGTGGACGCGTAGCACTGCGGGCAGATACGCTATCGTCGGGCACTGCAGGGCGTGTGAGGATTCGTTATAATAGGGGTTGCCGCGGGGGCGTGGTGTAGCCTGGTTCAACACACCTGCCTGTCACGCAGGAGATCGCGGGTTCGAATCCCGTCGCTCCCGCCATGTACCACTCGCTTCGCTCGGGTACATGGCAGCGCCATTCCCTTCCCCAGAGGTGACCAGATGGGTCTGCTCGATTTCCTGACCTCCACCAAGCGTCCGGTTCCCGGCACCCCGGTCCTGTCCCGAGCGGAAGTCCTGAGCCGTATCAAGGCCCTCAACCGTCCGACCGCCCCTTATGAGATTATCGAAACGACCGAAGAGGGCGCCGATCTCATCGCTGAATGGAAGATCGTCGATGCGAAGTGGTACGAGATCTTTGCCGAGGCCGGTCTCAACAAGGTATTCCGCATCTACTTGAAGCTCGACGAGACCGCCCACGAAGTGCGCGCCTCGGACCGCGAGTACACGGTGGAATGGGTCGCCGGCGTGCCGAAACTGAAGCTTGCCGTCAGCGCCTTCAAGGGGCAGAAGCAGTCGATCGAGTTCGGCAAGGCCTACGCGTTCACGGAGAAGCTGGAAGTCGGGCAAGTCTACAACTACCGATTCGACACCCGCGAGCTCAAGGAGCCGATCCAGAACGCGGTCACCGGCGCCGGCTGGACCTACAAAGGCGTGGCCTTCGGCAAACTCTAGATTCAGCCCCGGGTTGCCCGAGCGCTCGGGGAAGTGCTATCATCCCTTGTACTCCGCTATAGCGTGCCGGGGTAGCTCAGTTGGTAGAGCGGCGGCCTGAAGAGCCGCGCGTGGGCGGTTCGATTCCGTCCCCCGGCACCACGTCACTTCGTTACAGAAGCGCCTTCGACGGCAGCAATCAGCGCCGCGCGGGAACGCCACCAGCAGGCCGACGATCGCTTGGCAGATCATGAACGGCAGCACGCCCACCCAGACGTCTGCCTTCAAGCGGCCTTTCGGCCGCATTCCCAGGATCACAGAGAGTTGATGCCCTCCGGCGGGCTGAGGATCGCCAGCAAGCATGATCACGATATAGAGTACGCTAAGGCGACCCCGTCGAAAATCTGCAGGTGGGGATACTGCGCCGCGAGCTGGCGGATGATCGGGTAGAGCACCAGGACCGTGGTGACCGTGATCGCGGCGCCGTCGAGGGCTTCAACTCTTCCAGGCTACAACCTGCAGGGCAATCGCAGGCGGCCTATGAGAGGTTGAGCAGTGCAGCCGGGTTCTTCTGGGTCATTAGCACGATCTCGTCTCTCGTGACGCCCGCGCGCATCAGCGTGGTCACAAACAGGCGCATTGCCTCGATGGGGTGAGGATTGTAGATGTTGCCGCAATCGCTCGCCAGCACGCCCGCACCCGCGCCATGACGCTTGATGGCTCGCGCAATGTCAGCGATGCTGGCTTCCTGGTAATACA